>NZ_LWCT01000001.1:0-308382 GCF_001650455.1 Plantibacter sp. H53 | reverse complement strand
GTCGAGCGGGACGGGCGGGCGGGCACCGGTGCGGTGGGTGAACATCCCGCGGAGCGTCATGAGCTGTGCCGCCTGGGAGTCGGCCATGTGGGTGTACTCGCGGAAGATGTCGTACCGGCGCGTCTTGGTCGCGTGCTGGAGCTTGAAGACCGTCTCCGGGTTGAAGAGGTGCGGCGAACCGTCGCGACGCCACTGGTACTCACCGCCGGACTGCAGGCGCTCGTGGGCCGTCGATGCGGCGTCCTCGGGGTACGCGTACCGGTGACGCTTCGCGTTCTCCTCGGCGATCACCTCGATGCCGACACCGCCGAGCTTCGTCTCCGTGCCGGTGAAATAGCTGTCGACGAGCTGCTGGCTCAGGCCGACGGCCTCGAAGGCCTGTGCTCCGGCGTAGGAGGACACCGTCGAGATGCCCATCTTCGACATGATCTTGAGCACGCCCTTGCCGAGCGCCTTGATGACGTTCTTGACGGCCTGCTCGCGGGTGACGCCCTGGATGAGGCCGCTGCGGACGAGGTCCTCGCAGCTCTCCATGGCCAGGTACGGGTTGATGGCGGAGGCGCCGTAGCCGATGAGCAGCGCGACGTGGTGGACCTCGCGCACGTCGCCGGCCTCGACGACGAGCCCGACCTTCATCCGGTTCTCGGCGCGGATGAGGTGGTGGTGCACGGCGGCGAGCGAGAGCAGCGACGGGATCGGCGCGAGGTCGGAGTTCGAGTCACGGTCGCTCAGGACGATGAACTCCGAGCCTGCGAGGATCGCCTGGTCGACCTCGTCGCACATCTCGCGCAGGCGTGTCTCGAGTCCGGCCGAGCCGTCCTCGACGCGGTAGAGCGCCTTGACGGTCGTCGTCAGCGGGCTCGCCGGGTTCGGGTCGATGTGCTGGATCTTGGCGAGCTCGTCGTTGTCGATGACCGGGAAGTCGAGGACGACCTGCTTGGCGTGCTCCGGACCCCAGGAGAGGAGGTTGCGCTCCGGGCCGAGCCCGAGCTTCAGCGAGGTGACGACCTCCTCGCGGATCGAGTCGAGCGGCGGGTTGGTGACCTGGGCGAACTGCTGCACGAAGTAGTCGAACAGCAGCCGAGGGCGGTCGGAGAGCACCGCGATCGGGGTGTCCGACCCCATCGCGCCGAGCGGCTCCGCACCGTTCTGGCCCATGGGCTGCAGGAGGATGCGCACCTCCTCCTCGGTGTACCCGAAGGTCCGCTGGCGGCGGGTGACGGATGCCGGCGTGTGCACGATGTGCTCGCGCTCCGGCAGGTCGCTCAGGTTGATGCGTCCGGCGTCGAGCCAGTCGCCCCAGGGTGCCGAAGCCGAGAGCTCGTCCTTGATCTCGTCGTCCTCGATGATCCGCCCGGCCTCGGTGTCGACGAGGAACATCTTCCCGGGACGCAGGCGGCCCTTGCGCTTGACCCGGCTCGGGTCGACGTCGAGGACGCCGATCTCGCTACCCAGGACGACGAGACCGTCGGTCGTCTCCAGCCACCGACCGGGACGCAGGCCGTTCCGGTCCAGGGTCGCGCCGACGAGTGAGCCGTCCGTGAAGGTGAGGGCGGCCGGGCCGTCCCACGGCTCCATCTGCATGGAGTTGAACTCGTAGAAGTCGCGTCGCTCCTGCGACAGCCCGGTCTGCTTCTCCCAGGCCTCGGGGACCATCATCATCATGGCGTGCGGGAGGGACCGTCCGGTCAGCGTCAGCAGCTCGAGGACCTCGTCGAACGAGGCGGAGTCGCTCGCTCCGGGCGTGATGATGGGGAGCAGCGGGCGGATGTCGCCGATGAGCTCGGACTCGAGCTGCGACTGCCGCGCGCGCATCCAGTTGCGGTTCCCCTCGACCGTGTTGATCTCGCCGTTGTGCGCCATCATGCGCAGCGGCTGGGCCAGCGGCCAGGACGGGAACGTGTTGGTGGAGTACCGCGAGTGGACGATGGCGAGCTTGGTCGCGAACCGCTCGTCGGACAGGTCGGGGTAGAACGGTTCGAGCTGGAGCGTCGTGACCATGCCCTTGTAGACGAGCGTGCGGCTCGACAGGGAGATGAAGTACGCCCCGAGCTCGCGCTCCGCCCGCTTCCGGAGCCGGAAGGCGAGTCGGTCGAGGGCGATCCCGGTCGGCGTCGAGGCTCCGGACCCGGTGACGAACAGTTGCTCGAACGCCGGCATGGCGGCACGGGCGAGCTTCCCCAACTCGTCGGGGTCGACCGGCACCTCGCGCCAGCCGAGGACCGTGAGTTCCTCCTCGGCGGCGATCGCGGCGATGCGGGTCTGGAGCTGTGCGCGCTCGGAGGCGTCGGTGGGCAGGAAGGCGATGCCCACGGCGTACGAACCGAGCGGCGGCAGCTCGAATCCGGCGACGCCGCGCAGGAAGGCGTCGGGCATCTGGGTGAGGATGCCCGCGCCGTCGCCGGTCCCGGCGTCGGAACCGATCGCGCCGCGGTGCTCCAGGTTGCGAAGCGAACCGAGGGCCGCGTCGATGATGCTGTGCGAGGCCTCGCCCGTCAGGGTCGCGACCATCGCCAGGCCACAGGCGTCCTTCTCGTTCGCCGGGTCGTACATGCCCTGCTTGGGCGGAACCGAGCTGAACGAAGCGTACGGTGCATGCGCCATGGAATTACCGTCCTCACGAAAGGGGATCAGAAGGGGGACGTCGCTGGCCCTGGGACGAAACGGGTGATGGATCCCCTGCTGAGCCGGGATCCACCGGGCCGACGAGGGTGCGTTCAGCCTAGGAGCGAGAGCCGGTCTTGCTTGTGGCGACCGTGGCTTCGGACGACGGAGTGGATGACGCAGTGCGGTCTGATCCGTCGGCATCGTCGTCGGCGGAGGCACTGCGCAGCCCCAGGTTCTCCGCGTCGGTGTCGTAGTAGTCTACCGCAGCCTTCGGACCGGCCCAGGAACGGCCGGGGACGTACGGCGACGGCTCCGCACCCGTGTGGCGACGCGACTGGATGACGATGATCGCAAGTCCGACGACGATCGCGAAGATCGCGGCCCAGACGTTGGCGCGGATGCCGAAGAGGTACTCGCTCGGGTCGATCCGGATGGTCTCCCAGACCGTGCGACCGGCTCCGTACCAGATGAGGTAGACACCGAACAGGCGGCCCCACTGCGGGTTGAAGCGGTGTCCGATCCAGAGGATGACGGCCACCCCCAGCAGGTTCCAGATGATCTCGTACAGGAACGTGGGGTGGAAGAGCGTGCCGGCGGGCAGACCGATCGGGAACGCGGGGTTGCTGGCCTCGATCTCGAGGCCCCAGGGCAGGTCCGTGGGGAGCCCGTAGAGCTCGTGGTTGAAGTAGTTGCCGAGGCGACCGAACGCCTGGGCGAGCAGCAGGCCGGGCGCGAGGGCGTCGGCGAAGGTCCAGAACCGGATCCCCGTCATGCGGCAGCCGATGTACGCGCCGACCGCTCCACCGATGAGCGAACCGAAGATCGCGATGCCGCCCTCCCAGATGTAGAGCGTCCGCAGGAGGTCCGCACCCGGGTAGAAGTAGTCGCCGGGGTGGGTCAGGACGTGGAAGATCCGCGCACCGATGATCCCCAAGGGGATGGCCCACAGGATGATGTCGAGCACGATGCCCGGCTCGGCACCGCGCTTCGTCAGCCGCCGGGAGGTGAGGATGGTGGCGGCGATGATCCCGGCGATGATGCAGAGCGCGTACATGTGCACCGTGAACGGGCCCACGCTGAAGGTCGCGATGTCCGGGTTCGGGCTCGGGATGCTGAGGGGTGCAATCACTGCAGTGGTCGCCTTTCGTTACGAACTCTGATCGAGTGTAGGGCTTTCAGCATCGCGGACGTGCTGAGGATACCCTCAGCGGGCGGTGCCGGCCGCGAGTGAACGGGCGACCTCAGTGATCGCCGGGACACCACCGTCGGCGAGGGCTTTGACGAACACGGATCCGACGATGGCTCCGTCGGCGTACTCGAGGACCGAGCGGACCTGCTCCGCGGTCGAGATGCCGATGCCGACGCACGCGTGCTGTGCCCCGGCCGTGCGGAGCCGACCGACGAGGGTCTTCGCGGCGGCGTCGAGGTCCTGCCGGGCGCCGGTGATGCCCATCGTGGAGACGGTGTAGACGAAGCCGCGGGAGTGTTCGGTCACGAGCGACAGGCGCTCGTCGCTCGACGTCGGGGCTGCGAGGAAGACCCGGTCGAGGCCGTGTCGTTCGCTGGCGTCGAGCCAGTCCGCGGCGGCGTCGGGGGTGATGTCGGGCGTGATGAGCCCGGCTCCCCCGGCCGCTGCGAGGTCGGAGGCGAACCGTTCGACGCCGTACTGCAGCACCGGATTCCAGTACGTCATGACGAGGACCGGGACGTCCACGGCGGCGCGGATGGCGCTGATCGCCGTGAAGACGTCGCGCAACCGGAACCCCTCCGCGAGAGCCGTCATCGTCGCGGCCTGGATGACCGCTCCGTCCATGACGGGGTCCGAGTAGGGCACGCCGAGCTCGAGGACGTCGACGCCGTTCTGCGCGAGGGCGATGGCGGCGTCGATGCTTGTCTGGAGGTCGGGGAACCCGACGGGGAGGTATCCGATGAGGGCGCCGCGGCGGTCCACGGAGGCCGCGTCGATCGCCGAAGCGACCGGTGAGACCGTCGTGTGGCCGGTGGCCGGGGCGGTCATGCGTTCCGCCCGGCTTCGTCGAGGAGCCCGAAGTAGGTCGCAGCCGTCTCGACGTCCTTGTCTCCGCGCCCGGAGAGGTTGATCAGGATGGTCGCCTCGGGGCCGAGCTCCTTGCCGAGGACGATTGCCCCGGCAAGCGCGTGTGCGGACTCGATCGCGGGGATGATGCCCTCGGTGCGGCTCAGGAGCCGGAAGGCCTCCATCGCCTCGGCGTCCGTCGCAGGGACGTACGTCGCCCGCCCGGTGTCGGCGAGCCAGGCGTGCTCCGGTCCGACGCCCGGGTAGTCGAGCCCGGCGGAGATCGAGTGGGACTCGACGGTCTGGCCGTCGTCGTCCTGCAGGACGAAGGTGCGGGCACCGTGGAGGACGCCCGGACGACCGCGGCCGATGGACGCGGCATGCCGTGGGGTGTCGACGCCGTCGCCGGCTGCCTCGACCCCGTAGAGCGCGACGTCCGCGTCGTCGAGGAAGGCGTGGAAGATCCCGATCGCGTTGGAGCCGCCGCCGACGCAGGCGACGACCGCGTCCGGGAGTGAACCGTTCAACTCGAGGAGCTGTGCGCGGGCCTCTTCGCCGATGATCTTCTGGAAGTCGCGCACCATCACGGGGAACGGGTGTGGGCCCGCCGCGGTGCCGAAGATGTAGTTCGTCGTCTCGACCGAGGCGACCCAGTCGCGGTACGCCTCGTTGATGGCGTCCTTGAGGGTCCGCGATCCGGTCGTCACGGGGATGACGGTCGCGCCGAGGAGTCGCATCCGGGCGACGTTGAGCGCCTGGCGTTCGGTGTCGACCTCGCCCATGTAGATCGTGCAGTCGAGGCCGAAGAGTGCGGCCGCGGTGGCCGTGGCCACACCGTGCTGACCGGCCCCGGTCTCGGCGATGACGCGGGTCTTGCCGATGCGCTTCGTGAGGAGCGCCTGGCCCAGGACGTTGTTGATCTTGTGCGAGCCGGTGTGGTTGAGGTCCTCGCGCTTGAGGAAGATGCGCGCGCCGCCCGCCGATGCGGCGAAGCGTGGCACCTCGGTGATGATCGACGGGCGGCCGGCGTAGTCGCGGAGCAGCGTCGTGAGCTCGGCCTGGAAGCTCTCGTCGGCCTTGGCGGCCTCGTAGGCCGTCGCGAGTTCGTCGACCGCGGCGATGAGCGCCTCAGGCATGTAGCGTCCGCCGAAGTCGCCGAAGAACGGGCCTGCCTCGTCTCGGAGGTGCGTCGATTCCGCGTGGGCGGGGGTGGCTGGTGACATGGTCATGCGGTGGCTCCCAGGAACTGTTCGAGGGTGGCGACGGGGTCGCCGGTGACGAGCGCCTCGCCGACCAGGACGACGTCGGCGCCGTCACGTCGGTAGGCGGCGACGTCGGCGGCGCGGAGCACGGCGGACTCGGCCACCTTGACGGCGTCGGCGGGGAAACGGTCGGTCAACGATCCGAAGAGGTGTTGGTCGAGTTCGAAGGTGCTGAGGTTCCGCGCGTTGACGCCGATGAGCCGGGCGCCGATGTCGCTCGCCCTCGACAGCTCATCGGCTGAATGGGTCTCGACCAGCGGCGTCATGCCGAGCTGCACGACGAGCTCGTGCAGCGACGACAGCGTGGCCTGATCGAGTCCGGCGACGATCAGGAGGACCAGGTCGGCGCCGGATGCCCGGGCTTCGAACACCTGGTACGGCAGGGAGATGAAGTCCTTCCGCAGGACCGGGATGCGGATCGAAGCCCGGACGGCCTCGAGGTCCTGCAGCGAACCACCGAACCTCCGGCCCTCGGTCAGCACACTGACGGCGCTGGCACCACCCTGCTCGTAGAGCGAGGCGAGGAGCGCCGGGTCGGGGATGTCGGCCAACGCGCCGCGTGACGGGCTGGACCGCTTGACCTCGGCGATGATCTTGACCTGGTCGGCCGGGGCGAGCGCAGCGAGGGCGTCGATGGCCGGAGGGGCCTCGACGGCAGCGGCTTCGACGACTGCAGCCGGACGGCCCGCGAGGCGCCCGAGGGCGTCCTCCTTCGCGCCGGCCATCAGGTCGGCGAGCATGTTCAGTGCTCTTTCGCCACGGTCTTGGACCCACCGACGCCGTACCCCGCCTTGGCGAGGACACCGCCCGTGATCCACCCGAGGAGGAGGAGGCCGGCCGACGCCCACACGAGGACGGGCATGTCGAGCCAGAAGAAGACCGTACCGGCGGCGAACGCGACCAACATGATGATCACGGCCGTCCAGGCGGCGGGCGAGTGTCCGTGGCCGGGGTCCGAGGGGTCGGTGCTCATGGTTCTCCTTCTGTGCGAGTGCGGGTTCCAGTGTACCGGCAAGCGGTGCGCGGTTCCGTGCGTGGGCCACGAGTTCCCAGGTGGCCCGGGGCGCCGTCGTGGGTCGGCGGAGCGGTCAGCGCGTCGGGTCGTCGCCGCGGCTGAGGTCGTCCCAGGCGCCCACCGGGTCGGTGCTCGGGGCCGTCTCCACCTGGGTGAACCGGACCGCCTGGTACTTCTTCGACGGACCGGGCCACCGGCGGTGGGTGAGCACGGTCGCGAGTCCGGCGAGGCCGAGCACGACGCCGAGCATCAGGGTGATCGCCGGCCACGCGGTGAGCGTGGTCGCCGCGACGAGGTCGATGGTCGACTGACTTCCGGCCACGCCCGTGGCCTCGGTCACGGCCGCCGCGCCCGCGGTCGCCGGCGAGGCGAGCACCGCGATCGACGAGATCATGACGCAGGCGCCGATCACGGCCTCCAGCAGGCCGAGGATGATGCGGAACACCGGCCCGGCGATCGCCAGCGCTGCGACGAGGGCGAGACCGGCCAGGGCGAGTGCGGACAGAGCGGGAGCGGCGACGGAGCCGACCACGTCGAGCGCGCCGGAGTGTGGGCCGACGCCGACGAGGCTGATCGAGAGCCAGGTCTGGGTCCACGCCGCGAGGATGAGCGCGTCGGCGAGGACGGCGGTGACGAGGAGCAGGGTCTTCAGGCGGCGCTGACGACTGCGGAGAGCCCTGGACTCGAGCTCGTCAGCCTCGGACGGTTCGTCGGGCTTCGGCGGCTCCACCGGTCCGGACTGGGGTGCTGCAGTGCTCTCGGTCATGCTCCAACTCGATTCATGGTGTCGGCGTCGGTGCTGCGACGACGTCGAGGCTCCGGCCGTCGAAACAGCTGCGCGTGCCCGTGTGGCAGGCGGCACCGTGCTGATCGACCTCCACCAACAGGGTATCCCCGTCGCAGTCGTAGGCGAGCGCCCGGACGAACTGCACGTGGCCGGAGGTGTCCCCTTTGCGCCAGTACTCCTGTCGTGACCGGGACCAGTAGGTGACCCGACCCTCGGTCATCGTCCGGCGGACGGCCTCGGCGTCCATCCACCCGAGCATGAGCACCTCGCGGGAGTCCCACTGCTGCACGATCGCGGGCAGCAGGCCATGCGCGTCGAAGGTGAGCTGCCCGATCGCGGTCTCCGGGTCGGCGCCCACCGGGATGGTGATGTCCGCGCTCATGCCCGCACCGTCCAACCGGCGTCGGCGAGTTCCTGTTTGACCTGGCCGATCGTCAACTCGCCGTTGTGGAAGACGCTCGCGGCGAGGACGGCGTCGGCACCCGCGGCGATCGCGGGTGGGAAGTCGGCGAGGCGGCCTGCTCCCCCGGACGCGATGACCGGAACCCGGCTGATCTCGCGCATGGAGCTGATGAGCTCGGTGTCGAACCCGGCCTTGGTGCCGTCGGCGTCGATCGAGTTCACCAACAGCTCGCCCGCACCGCGTTCGATCGCCTCGGCGGCCCAGGCGAGCGCGTCGAGCTCGGTCTCTCGTCGGCCGCCGTGTGTCGTGACGATCCATCCGGATGCGCTGCCGACGTGTCGCTTCACGTCCAGGGACAGGACGAGGACCTGAGCGCCGAAGCGGTCGGCGATCTCCCCCAGCAACTCCGGCCGGGCGATCGCGGCGCTGTTCACGCCGACCTTGTCCGCCCCACTGGCCAGGAGCCGGGAGACGTCCTGGGTCGAGCGGACCCCGCCGCCGACCGTGAGCGGGATGAAGACCTGCTCGGCGGTGCGGCTGACGAGGTCGTAGGTGGTGTCGCGTTCGGCGACGGTGGCTGTGACGTCGAGGAAGGTCAGTTCATCGGCGCCCTGTTCGGCATAGCGCTTCGCGAGCTCGACCGGATCGCCGGCATCGCGGAGGTCGAGGAAGTTGACGCCCTTCACGACGCGCCCGTCGGCGACGTCGAGACAGGGGATGACTCGGGTGGCGAGTGACACGGAGGCCTCCGCAGGGCGACTGGGGCGGGTGATGATGGAGGGGCGACTCAGAGTCGGGCGGCGTGGATGGCCGTGACGAGGATGGCGCGTGCGCCGAGCTCGTAGAGGCGGTCCATGACGTCGTTCGCGTCGCCGCGGGGGATCATGACCCGGACCGCCACCCACTCTGGGTCGCGGAGCGGCGAGATCGTCGGCGACTCGATGCCACCGGCGACGGCGGTCGCCTGCTCGAGCAGCCGGACCGGGAGGTCGTAGTCGACGAGCACGTACTGCCGCGCGACGAGCACGCCCTGCAGGCGGCGGATGAGCGTCGCCGTGGTGGGCTTCGTCTCCGGCGACGCGATGAGCACGGCGGTGGAGTCGAGGATCACCGGGCCGAAGATGCCGAGGCCGGCCTTCCGGAGGGTCGTGCCGGTGGACACGACGTCCGCCACCGCGTCCGCGACCCCGAGCTGGACCGCCGACTCGACCGCACCGTCGAGGTGGACGAGCGTGGCATCCACACCGGCGTCGCGGAGGAAGTTGCCGACGAGGCCGGGGTAACTGGTGGCGACGGTCTTCCCCGCGAGATCGGAGAGCTCGGAGAACTCGTCGGCCGGACCGGCGAAGCGGAACGTCGAGCCGCCGAAGCCCAGCTCGGCGAGTTCGGTGGCGGCGGAGTGCGAGTCCAGGAGCAGATCGCGCCCCGTGATGCCGATGTCGAGGGCGCCGGAACCGACGTAGGTCGCGATGTCGCGCGGACGGAGGTAGAAGAACTCGACGTCGTTCCGTGCGTCGACGACGTGGAGCTCCTTGGTGTCGCGACGGGTCGCGTAGCCGGCCTCCTGCAGCATCTCGACGGCGGTCTCGGACAGCGAGCCCTTGTTGGGCACGGCGACTCTCAGCATGGGGTGACTTTCGTGTTGTGCGACGGTGTCTCGACAGGGTGATCAGGAGGCGCGGCGGATGCGCCGCGACGAGCTCCTACAGATGTCGGTAGACGTCGGCGGGGGTGAGCCCCTTCGCCACCATCATCACCTGCACGTGGTAGAGCAGCTGGGAGATCTCCTCGGCCGTCTCGGTGTCGCTCTGGTACTCGGCCGCCATCCAGACCTCGGCGGCCTCCTCGACGATCTTCTTCCCGATGCCGTGCACACCCGTGTCCAGTTCGCGGACGGTGCCGGAACCCTCCGGCCGGGTCTCGGCCTTCAGGCGCAGCTCGTCGAACAGCTCGTCGAAGGTCTTCACGTGCTCCAGGGTACCGGTTCCGGGCGGCGGTGCGCACCGCGGACGCGCTCGACCGGCCCGCCGGGTCAGTGGGTGTGCGTCGACGCCTCGGCGGCGGCCCGGAGGAGCGCGATGTTCGACGCCGGATCGGAACCGCTGTAGACCGCCGACCCCGCGACGAAGGTGTCCGCGCCGGCGGCGGCAGCGATCCCGATCGTGTCCGCGGAGATCCCGCCGTCGACCTGGAGCCAGACGTCGAGACCGGTGCGCGCGACCTCGGCTGACAGCGCCTGCAGCTTCGGCATGGTCTCCGGCATGAACGCCTGTCCGCCGAACCCCGGCTCGACCGTCATGACGAGCACCTGGTCGAACTCCGGCAGGAGTTCCAGGTACGGCTCGATGGGCGTGCCGGGCTTCACGGCGATCCCGGCGCGTGCCCCGATGGAACGCAGGCGTCTGGCGAGGGCGACGGGGTCGCTGGTGGCCTCGGCGTGGAACGTCACCGAGTACGCCCCGAGCTCGGCGTAGCCGGGAGCCCATCGATCGACGTCCGAGATCATGAGGTGGACGTCGAGCGGGACCGGAGACACGTCCTGGATGCGACCGACCATCTGCGGACCGAACGTGAGGTTCGGGACGAAATGGTTGTCCATGACGTCGACATGGACGAGGTCGGCGCTCGCGATCCGCTCCAGGTCGGCCTGGAGGTTCACGAAATCGGCGGACAGGATGCTCGGGTTGATGCGCGCGGACATGTGCTCGAGCCTATCGATCGACAGCGGGTCCGGCCGACTCCGCAGGCTTGCGAAGGAGGGCGATGTACATGGCGTCGGTGCCCTGGCGGTGCGGCCAGAGCTGGACCGCGCCGCCGGGTGCCGCGGCGTCGAGCGGTTCGGTCGTGACCTGGTCGAGCACCGCGGAGGTGTCGAGCCGCTCCATCCCGGGATGGGCTCGCAGGGCGCTCTCCACGATCAGTGCCGTCTCGCCGACGTGCGGCGAACACGTCACGTACGCCACGATCCCGCCGGGAGCGAGCGCGGTGATGGCGGCATCGAGCAGTGAGCCCTGCAGACGGGTCAGCTCGGAGACGTCCTTCGGCGTCTTCCGCCACCGCGCCTCCGGTCGTCGTCGCAGCGCGCCGAGCCCGGTGCACGGGGCGTCGAGGAGGATGCGGTCGTAGGTCCCGGGATGCGCTGCCGCGAGTGTCGTGCCGTCGGCGGTCGAGACCGACACGTCGAGCGGGATACCTGCGAGGGCGCGTTCCACGAGACGGGCCCTGGCGGGGACCAGTTCGTTCGCGTCGAGGCGTGCCTCCCCGGCGAGGGCCTCGGCGGCCAGCAGCGCCGCCTTGCCCCCAGGCCCCGCACAGAGGTCGAGCCATCGCTCGCCGGACCGGACCGGTACCGCCCGCGTCAGCGCGAGCGCCGCGAGCTGCGAGCCCTCGTCCTGGACGCGGAGGCGCCCGCCGCCGGTCCCGACGAGTTGTACCGGGTCGCCGCCGGCGCTGCGGAAGCCGTACGGCGAGAACCGGTTGGGTTCGGCGTCCTCGGGCCGGTCGGCGAGCCCCGGGAGTGCGATGAGGTTCACCTGCGGGGCGAGGTTGTCCGCGGCCAGCGCATCCTCGAGTTCGTCGCCGCGGTCCTGCAGATCGAGCGCCTGTCTGATGGCCCGAACGACCCACGCCGGGTGTGCGGTGCTCACGGCCAGGCGATCGGTGTCGTTCGTGGCCTCAGCCAGCAGGATCCGCTCCCACTCGGCGGGTTCGGTCCGCGAGATGGTGCGGAGGACGCCGTTGGTGAAGCCGGCTGCGGACCGTGAACCCGCGGAGCGGGCGAGCTCGACCGACTCGTTCACGGCGGCGTGGCCTGGGACGCGCATGGAGAGCAGCTGATGGGCTCCGAGCCGCAGGACGTCGAGGATCGCGTCGTCGATCTCGGTCACGGGACGCTTGGCAGCGTGCGCGATGACCCGGTCGTAGTACCCGCGTCGGCGGAGGGTGCCGTACGTCAGTTCGGTCGCGAGGCCGGCGTCCGCCGGACTCAACTTCGCCTCGGCCAGCCGGTGCGGCAGGAGGAGGTTCGCGTAGGCGTCCGAGGTGCTGACGGCGTGGATGACGTCGAAGGCCACTCGGCGTGCCGGCTGCACGGTCGCCGAGTCACGCGGACGCGTGGGACGCTGGCGTCCTCGACGGGGTTCCACGTCGCGGGGCCGTCGGTCGCGGCGTCGCTGGCCCTCGGGCTGCTGGCCGCTCACGCGGTGACCAACCGATCGGTTCCCGTGGACGCACCGCGCCACCAGTCGGCGGCCGGCATCGCCGTCCGTCCCGCCGGCTGCACCTCCAGGAGTTGCAACGGGGTGTCCGCCGTGCCGACCAGGACGAGGCCGTCGACGGACACGATCGTCCCGGGCGCCGGCGGATCCGTCGGCAGGGTCGACACGGGGACGGCGCGGTGCACCTTCACCCGCGCCTCGTCGAGGACGGTGAACGCGCCCGGCTCGGGGGTGACCCCGCGGATCTGCGACCACACGTCGGCGACGGGGCGGTCCCAGACGATCCGGCCGTCCTGGCCGTCGAGCTTCGGCGCGAGGGACACCTCGCCCTGCTGCGGGGCCGCGACCGCGGTGCCGGCGGCGATGGCGGCGACGACCTCGGCAGTGAGCGGTGCGCCGAGCTCGGCGAGCCGGTCGAGGAGCTCCCCCGACGTCTCGCCCTCGGTGATCGGCGTCTCCACGGTGGCGAAGACGTCTCCGGCGTCAAGAGCCGGCACGAGCTGGAAGACCGACGCGCCGGTGACCGCGTCCCCGGCCATCACGGACCGCTGGACGGGCGCCGCGCCGCGCCAGGCCGGCAGCAACGAGAAGTGTAGATTGATCCAACCGTGTGCCGGCGCGGACAGGAGGGGTTCACGGACGAGCCCGCCGTACGCGACGATCACGCCGAGTTCCGCACCGAGCGCGACGATCCGCGCCGTCGCGTCGTCGTCGAGACGTGCAGCGCGGATGACCGGGAGCCCGAGCCGTTCGGCGGCCGCTGCCACCGGCGACGGGGTCAGGACCCGCTTGCGGCCGAGCGGGGCGTCGGGTCGGGTCACGACGGCCGCGATCTCGTGCCCGGCCGAGACGAGGGCGTCGAGCGTCGGGACGGCGACGGCGGGGGTGCCGGCGAAGACCAGCCTCATGCGGTTCGGACTTCGTGGACGGGGTGGATCATGACAGCATCTCCGGATCGTCGAATCGTACTCTGAGTGTAGGCGGGGCTTTCGGCGCCCGCCTGCCGGGGGTCGGCCGTCGACGCTTCGCCGCCTGCGCGACGACGGTCGCCCGCAACTGCTCGGCGACCGCCCTGGCATGGCCGTAGTCGACCCGCAGGATCGCGACGCTGTCGCCCGCCTCGTCGACGGTCGGGCCGAGCACGCGGCTCCGGTACTCGGCGGGCAGCGCGGCGAGAGCGGCGTCGACGGCGTCGCGGGTGCCGGTGAGGGTCGCGCTCCGGACCGCGGGAGGGAACCCGAGCTCTCGGCGCTCGGCGAGCTCCTCGCTCGCGAACCGCGGTTGCTGCCAGAGGGCGAAGGCGTTCGCCACGGGGGCCTCGACGCCGATCAGCAGCACCGGCGCGCGTGGAGCGGCCAGGGCTGCGGCGTTCGACCACCACCGTAGGCAGTCCTCGGCGACACGGAGTGACTCCCGCGCCAGCATGCGGTCGGCGTCGACCAGGAGGACGGCGGCATAGCCGCCCGCTGCGACGGGCTCCGCGCCTCGGGTCGCGATCACCAGCGCCGGCTCCGGACCGACGTCGAACTTGGGGGCGTCGCCGTCCGACACCACGACCCGGTACCGGGGGAACGCCCGGCCCAGTTCTTCGGCGGTCCGGCCGGTGCCGGCGGCCGTGACACGGAACGCGGTGTCGTGGCAGGTCTCGCACGACCACCCTGCCGCGAGGTGACCGCACCACCGGCAGGAGGGCTGCGAACGGGCTGTGGCGAGTTGGAGTGGACCGTGGCACACCGAGCAGTGGGCCCTCGTCCCGCACCGTCGACAGGCGAGGTGCGGCGCGTACCCCGGCCGCGCGACCTGGACCAGCACGGGTCCGTGATGCAGCGCCTCGTCGACTGCGCGCCAGGCGCTCGACGGTATCCTCGCCTGGCTCGTCATGGCGTCGTCGCCGCTCGCCCGGGACACGACGACTCTCGGGCGTATCGGCGGGGTCGGTGCGACCTCGCGCAGCCAGCCGAGTTCGACGAGTCGCTGCGCCTCGGTACTGCGTGAGTGCGCGGCGAAGACGAGGGCGGAGCCGCTCATCTCCTGCCGGGTCAACGCGACGTCGCGGGCGTGCACATAGGGGGCGAGCTGCTCCTGGTGGAGGGGGTCGCCGTCGTCCCAGAGGGCGATGAGTCCGAGGTCGTGCGCCGGTGCATAGACGGCCGACCGGTTGCCGACGACGATCCGGGGCACCGTATGCAGGCCGTCCAGGTAGGCGCGGTAGCGAGCAGCCGGGGTCTGCTTCGCATCAGCCCTCGCGACCGCGGCACCGACACCGAGGTCGTCGAGCGCCGCCAGGAGGTGTTCGACGTCCCGGTAGTCGGGGACGCACAGGATCGCACTCCTCCCCTCGGACAGCTGGTTCACGGCGAGAGCCGCCAGCGTGAACGACCAGTCCGGGAGCCACACGCCCGCGCTCGTCGCGGTCAGGGTAGGGATCGCGCTGATCGCGTACCGCTCCCCCAGCGCGAGACGGTCGAGGGTGCCGGGGGCGTACCCCGGGACGGTGCGCCGCTCGACCGACGGAGGTTCCGGCGGGGTCGCGGCGGTCCAGGTCTTCTCGACCCGGACCTGTCGCGGCGGGATGGCGAGACGCAGGACGTCCATGGCGCTGCCGGCGCTGCGGTCCGCGACACGGCGTGCGAGCGTCCACAGGCTCGGGGTCAGGACCGGCACCGACGAGACGACCGAGCTCAAGGGGCTGAGCGCTCCGCCGAACTCGCTCGAGTCGGCGAGGTCGACGATGAACCCGTTCGCCGACCGACCCGCCGAGCGCAGCGGGACCGAGACGCGCGCGCCGAGCACGGCGTCGTCAGCCAGTTCGTCGGGGATGGCGTAGTCGAACAGGTGGTCGAGCTGTGGCAACGGGGAGTCGAGCACCACCCTCGCGACCCTCGCGCCGACCACGGCTACAGCCCGGCTGCTGACCGCAACGCCTCCACCCGGTCGAGACGCTCCCACGTGAAGTCGGGGAGCTCGCGGCCGAAGTGCCCGTACGCCGCCGTGGCGGCGTAGATGGGGCGGATCAGGTCGAGGTCGGCGATGATCGCGGCCGGACGGAGGTCGAAGACGTCGCGGATCGCGCGCGTGATGTCGGCCTCCGGCACATGGGCCGTCCCGAAGGTCTCGACGTAGAGTCCGACCGGCGCGGCCTTGCCGATGGCGTAGGCGACCTGCACCTCGAGACGTTCGGCGAATCCGGCGGCGACCGCGTTCTTCGCCACCCAGCGCATGGCGTACGCGGCCGAGCGGTCCACCTTCGACGGGTCCTTCCCGCTGAAGGCCCCACCGCCGTGTCGAGCCGCTCCGCCGTAGGTGTCGATGATGATCTTGCGTCCGGTGAGACCGGCGTCGCCCATCGGGCCACCGACGACGAAGATGCCGGTCGGGTTGATCAGGTGCGTCACGTTCGAGCTGTCGAGCTCGACCGTCGCGAGGACCGGTTCGATGACGTGACGCTGGACGTCGCGGCGCAGCTGCTCCGTGGAGACACCCGGATTGTGCTGCGTGGAGACCACGACCGTCTCCACGGTCTTCGGGAGGAAGCCGTCGTACCCGATGGTGACCTGGGTCTTGCCGTCCGGGCGCAGGTAGTCGAGCTGGCCGGACTTGCGTACCTCGGCGAGTCGCTCTGCGAGACGGTGCGCGATCCAGCTGGGCAGCGGCATGTACTGCGGCGTCTCGGTGGTCGCGAACCCGAACATGATGCCCTGGTCGCCGGCGCCCTGGAGGTCGTAGGCGTCGACGCTGGACTGCTCGCGGGACTCGAAGGCATGGTCGACTCCGGCGGCGATGTCGGCGGACTGCGAGCCGATCGACACGCTCACGCCGCAGGAGTCGCCGTCGAATCCGATGTCGGACGAGGTGTAGCCGATGGACCGGATGCGCTCGCGGACGATCGTCGGGATGTCGACGTAGCCGCTCGTGGAGACCTCACCGGCGACATGGACGAGCCCGGTGGTGACGAGCGTCTCGACGGCGACTCGACTGCGCGGATCCACCTCGAGGAGCGCGTCGAGGATGCTGTCCGAGATCTGGTCGCAGATCTTGTCGGGATGCCCCTCGGTCACGGATTCGGAGGTGAACAGGCGCAGCTCGGTCATGCGGTCTCCCGTCGGAAGTGGTGATGCGATGGTGGAGGGATCGGCCGTCGTGGTGTTCCGGGGCCCGACCGTTGATCACTCTAGTCGAGGCCTCGGACACGTCGTCCGCCTGTGACGCAGGGCGTCGCGGTGGTGGGAACGGGCCCGACACGACGAATCCGCCGGTCGTCTGGCGCCCGGCGGATTCGTCGTGGTGAAGCGTTATTCGGCGATCGGCTTGATCTGGAGCTTGTCCTCGTTGATCTCGTGCATCGCGATCGAGAGCGGCTTGTCCTCGACGGACGAGTCGACCAGCGGCCCGACGTTGTCGAACAGGCTGCCCTCGTGGAGGTCGGCGTAGTAGTCGTTGATCTGGCGCGCGCGCTTGGACGCGAAGATCACGAGTGCGTACTTGGACTCGACCTTGGTGAGCAGGGAGTCGATGGGCGGGTCGATGATGCCCTTGAGCTTGTCAGCCATGCAGGTTCACACTCCTCGTGTGGTTGTGTTCGGGGAAGATCGGATCGATGCGGGGTGCGCGTCGGACGTCAATCCCCGTGAATCTTCATCAAGTCTACGACCTCTTGGGCCGCGCGGGCCACGTCGTCGTTGACGACACGGTGGTCGAACTCGTCCGCGGCGGCCAGTTCGACCTTCGCAGTACGCAGTCGGCGCTCCCGTTCCTCCTCGTCCTCGGTGCCCCGTCCGACGAGTCGACGGACCAGTTCGTCCCAGCTCGGCGGCAGCAGGAACACCAGGGTCGCCTCCGGCATCGCCTCCCGGACCTGCCTGGCGCCCTGGATGTCGATCTCGAGCAGCGCGCTGTCGCCGGCTGCGAGCGCACGTTCGATCGGCTCGCGTGGCGTGCCGTAGCGGTACGCGTTGTGGACCGTGGCGTGCTCGAGCAGGCGGTCGCCCTCGATGAGGCCGTCGAACTCGTCGTCGGTCACGAAGTAATAGTTCACTTCGTGCTGCTCCCCAGGCCGCGGCTTGCGCGTCGTGGCCGAGACGGAGAGGTGCACCTCCGGGTAGTGGTCGCGGATGTACGCGGCGACCGTCCCCTTGCCGACGGCCGTCGGACCGGCGAGCACGACGAGTCGGCTGCGCGCCGTGCCCGGGTAGCGCTCTGCGATGAAGGCGCGGAGGCGATCCCGCTGCAGTCGACCGAGACCGCCGAGGCGCTTGACCGAGGAGATACCGAGCGATTCGAGGATCCGCCCGAGTTTGGTGACGCCGACACTCGGGATGCTGAGGAGGTACTCGGTGATGCGGATGCCGCCCTCGATGCCGTCCGGATCGGCGGTCGCGGCGTCGAGCACCTCCAACGGGGTGCGGGCGCCGGAGGCGATGGAGGCCTTGACGGTCGCGCGGGCGCGACGTTTGCGAACGGCCTCACGTGACGCGGCGGCCCGGTCGACCTCCGGCATGTTCCTGCTGGGCTGGTCCTGCTCCTGGTCAACCACGGGCGCTCCTCACGGCTGCGACGGAACGTTCGACGGCGTCCGCGATCCCCGAGGGTCCGGCGGCGAGGATGCTCCGGGACTCGGAGACGATGACGCCCGGCGCGAGGTCGCCGTAGATGGATCCGAGGTCGGCGACCGCGGCTCCCTGGTGGCCGAAGCCGGGTGCCAGGATCGGGAGCGTGGTCGTCGGCGGTACCGCCGTCAGGCCGAACTCCTCGAGACGGAGCGTGGCACCGATGACCGCACCGATCGAACCGGTCGACCCGGGGTGGTGCCGTGCGTTCCAGTGGTCGATCTCGTCGAGCATCGACGCCGCGACGGTGAGGCCGGTGCTGTCCTCGGCGAGCTGGACGTCGCGACCCTCTGGGTTCGAGGTCGCCGTCAGCACGAACAGGCCCTTGCCGTGCTGCTCGGCGAGCTCGAGTGCCGGGTGCAGTGAGCCGAAGCCGAGATAGGGGTTCACGGTGAGGGCGTCGACCTCCAGCGGTGAACCGGGGGTCAGCCACGCCTCGGCATAGCCCTCCATGCTCGTCCCGATCTCGCCGCGCTTGGCGTCGCCGATCACGAGGAGCCCGGCGTCGCGTGCCGCTGCTAGGACCCCTTCGAGGGCGATGTACCCGGCCGACCCGAACCGTTCGAAGAACGCCACCTGCGGCTTGACGATCCCGGCGCGACCGGCTGCGGCCTCGACGACGGCGAGGCCGAAGGCCCCCGCGCCGGCGGCGGTGTCGGGCAGGCCCCACGCCTCGAGCAGGAAGCGGTGCGGATCGATGCCGACGCAGAGTCGGCCCGACCGGACGAAGACCTCGTCCAGCCGGGTTCCGAAGGAAGCCGTCACGAGCGCGCAGCCCGATCGAGTGCGTACTCCTGGAGGGAGCGGACCTCGAAGCCACCGCCGAGCGCCTCGAAGGAGCCGACCGCGGCGGTGAGCTGCGCGATCGTCGTGAAGAGCGGCTTGTCGGCCGCGACGGCGGCCGCGCGGATCTCGTAGCCGTCCGCGCGAGCCGACCGGCCACTCGGGGTGTTGATGACCATGTCGACCTCGTCGCGGTTGATCAGGTCGACGATCGAGTCGTCCTCGCCCGCGGCCGTGGTCTCGCTGTACTTGCGCACCGTCCGGGCACTGATGCCGTTCCGGTTCAGCACTTCGGCCGTGCCGTCGGTCGCGAGGATGTCGAACCCGAGCTGCTGGAGGCGCAGCACCGGCAGGATGATCGAGCGCTTGTCGCGGTCGGAGACCGAGACGAACACCGTTCCGCTCGACGGCAAGCCGCCGTAGGCCGCCTCCTGGCTCTTCGCGAACGCGCGCGGGAAGTCCTTGTCGATGCCCATCACCTCGCCGGTGGAGCGCATCTCCGGGCCGAGCACGCTGTCGACGATCTGGCCGTCCTTCGTGCGGAAGCGCTTGAAGGGCAGCACGGCCTCCTTGACCGACACCGGGGAGTCGATCGGGACGCGGGATCCGTCGACCGGGGGCAGGAGCCCCGAGTCCCTGAGCTCGGCGACCGTCGCGCCGGTCATGATGAGCGAAGCGGCCTTGGCCAGCGGGATGCCGAGCGCCTTCGACACGAACGGCACCGTGCGGGACGCACGCGGGTTCGCCTCGATGACGTAGAGGATGCCGGCGCCGATCGCGAACTGGACGTTCAGGAGACCACGCACGCCGATCCCCTGGGCGATCGCGAGCGTCGCATTCCGCACGCGGTCGATCTCGGCGCGACCGAGCGAGACGGGCGGCAGGGTGCAGCTCGAGTCGCCCGAGTGGATACCGGCCTCCTCGATGTGCTCCATGACGCCGCCGATGTAGAGCTCCTCGCCGTCGAACAGGGCGTCGACGTCGATCTCGATCGCGTCGTCGAGGAAGTGGTCGACGAGCAGCGGCTGGGCCGGGCCCACGATGCCCTGGTCCTCGATGCGCACGAAGTAGTCCGTGAGCGAGGCGCTGTCGTAGATGATCTCCATGCCGCGTCCGCCGAGCACGAAGCTCGGGCGGACGAGGACCGGGTAGCCGATCTCCTCGGCGACGCGCAGCGCACCCTCAATCTCCACCGCGGTGCCGTTCTTCGGTGCGACGAGGCCGGCGGCGTCCAGGATCTCCTGGAACTGGCCGCGCTCCTCGGCGAGGTCGATGGCGGTCGGCGTGGTGCCGAGGATCGGGACGCCTGCGGCCTCCAGACCCTTCGCGAGCCCGAGCGCCGTCTGGCCGCCGAGCTGGACGACGACACCGACGAGTTCGCCCGACTCGCTCTCGGCGTGGATGACCTCGAGGACGTCCTCGAGCGTGAGCGGCTCGAAGTAGAGCCGGTCGCTCGTGTCGTAGTCCGTCGAGACGGTCTCCGGGTTGCAGTTGATCATGATCGTCTCGAAACCGGCGGCCTGCAGCGCGAAGGACGCGTGCACGCAGGAATAGTCGAACTCGATGCCCTGGCCGATGCGGTTCGGGCCGGACCCGAGGATGACCACCTTGCGGCGGTCGCTCGCGACCACCTCGGTCTCCGTGTCGTAGCTCGAGTAGTGGTACGGGGTGAGGGCCGGGAACTCGCCGGCGCACGTGTCGACCGTCTTGTAGACCGGGCGGACACCCAGGATGTGGCGGACCTCACGCACCTCCTGCTCGCCGAACCCGCGCAGCTGACCGATCTGCGCGTCCGAGAAGCCGTGGTTCTTCGCGGTCCGGAGCACCTCGGTGTCGAGGCGGTCCGCCGCGGCGATCCAGTCGGCGACGTCGTTGATGAGGACGATCTGGTCGATGAACCACGGGTCGATCTTGGTGGCCTCGAAGACCTGCTCGGCGGTGGCACCCTTGCGGAGCGCCTGCTGCACGACGACGATGCGGCCGTCGGTCGGGGTCTTCATGACCTCGAGCAGCTCTTCGACGCTGCGGGACTCATCGCTCCAGTGGAAGCTGGAACCGCGCTTCTCGAGCGACCGCAGCGCCTTCTGCAGGGCGGTGGCGTAGTTGCGTCCGATCGCCATCGCCTCACCCACCGACTTCATGGTGGTCGTGAGCGTCGGGTCGGCGGCGGGGAACTTCTCGAACGCGAAGCGCGGGACCTTCACGACGACGTAGTCGAGCGTGGGCTCGAAGCTCGCGGGCGTGACCTTCGTGATGTCGTTCGGGATCTCGTCGAGTCGGTACCCGATGGCCAGCTTCGCCGCGATCTTCGCGATCGGGAAGCCGGTCGCCTTCGAGGCGAGGGCACTCGAGCGCGAGACGCGCGGGTTCATCTCGATGACGATGATGCGGCCGTCGGCCGGGTCGACCGCGAACTGGATGTTGCAGCCGCCGGTGTCGACGCCGACCGCGCGGATGATGTCGATGCCGATGTCGCGGAGCTTCTGGTACTCGCGGTCCGTCAGCGTCAGGGCGGGGGCCACCGTGATGGAGTCCCCGGTGTGCACGCCGACCGGGTCGACGTTCTCGATCGAGCAGACGACGACGGTGTTGTCGGCCGTGTCGCGCATGAGCTCGAGCTCGTACTCCTTCCAGCCGAGGATCGACTCCTCGAGGAGCACCTCGGTGGTCGGGCTCTGGTGGAGGCCGTCACCGACGATCCGGCGCAGTTCCGCCTCGGTGTACGCGAAACCTGAGCCGAGACCGCCCATAGTGAACGAGGGGCGGACGACCAGCGGGTAGCCGAGGTCCTCGGCGTAGCCGACGGCCTCCTCGACCGTGTGGGCGATGTACGAGCGGGCCACGTCCGCGCCCGCATCGAGCACGAGCTGCTTGAAGATCTGGCGGTCCTCGCCCTTGTTGATCGCCTCGAAGTTCGCGCCGATGAGCTCGACGTCGTACTTCTCGAGGATGCCGTGCTCGTGCAGCTGGATCGCGGCGTTCAACGCCGTCTGGCCGCCGAGGGTCGGCAGGATCGCGTCGGGCTTCTCCTTCGCGATGATCGTCTCGATGACCTGCCAGGTGATCGGCTCCACGTAGGTCGCGTCGGCGAAGTCGGGGTCGGTCATGATGGTCGCCGGGTTCGAGTTGACGAGGATGACGCGGACGCCCTCCTCGCGCAGCACGCGGCATGCCTGGGTGCCCGAGTAGTCGAACTCGGCGGCCTGCCCGATGACGATCGGCCCGGAGCCGATGACGAGGACGCTGTTGATGTCGTCGCGCTTGGGCACTAGTTGTTCTCCTTGGTGCTGGAAGTGGTGGCGTGGCCGGTCACGAGGTCGCGGAACCGGTCGAACAGGTAGACCGCGTCGTGCGGACCCGAGGCGGACTCGGGGTGGTACTGGACCGAGAACGCGGGGATGTCGATGCAGTTGATGCCCTCGACGACCTCGTCGTTCAGGCTGTAGTGGCTGACCTCCGCGAGGCCGAACCCGGCGGGCGTCTCGTGGCGGCCCTCGATCGGCAGGTCCACCGCGAAGCCGTGGTTCTGCGAGGTGATCTCCACCCGACCGGTCGCCTTGTCGAGGACCGGCTGGTTGATCCCGCGGTGGCCGAACGGCAGCTTGTAGGTGTCGAATCCGAGCGCGCGGCCGAGCAGCTGGTTGCCGAAGCAGATGCCGAAGTACGGGACGCCCGCGCGGAGCACGTCCTGCAGGAGGGCGACGTGCGCGTCGCTCGCAGCCGGGTCGCCGGGTCCGTTGGAGAAGAACAGGGCGGACGGTTCGAGCGCGAGGACTTCGGCCGAGGTCACCGACTGCGGCAGCACCACGACGTCGAAGCCGCGAGCGGCGAGGTGGTTGAGCGTCGACGTCTTGACGCCGAGGTCGAGGACCGCGACGGAACCGACGCGCTCCCCCACCGCCGGCACGGTGTATTGCTCGGTCGTGGAGACCTGGCTCGACAGGTTCAGACCGGCCATCTGCGCGCCGGCGCGGACGAGACTGAGCTGTTCGGCGCCGGACAACTCGAAGTCCTCACCGGAGAACACGCCGCCGCGCATGGAACCGGCGGAACGGATGTGCCTCGTCACCGCGCGGGTGTCGATGCCGCTGATGCCCACGACGCCGTCCTGGACGAGTTCGTCGTCGAGCGAGCGGTCCGCTCGGAAGTTGGAGACGACGCGCGACGCGTCGCGCACCACGTATCCGGCGACCCAGACACGGGCGGACTCCATGTCCTCGCGGTTGACGCCGGTGTTGCCGATGTGGGGCGCGGTCATCAGGACGATCTGTCCGGCGTAGGACGGGTCGGTCAGCGTCTCCTGGTAGCCGGTCATGCCGGTGGCGAAGACGACCTCGCCGAGCGTGCGGCCGGTCGCGCCGTAGGCGTGGCCGACGTAGCGGTTGCCGTCCTCGAGGACGAGTACCGCTGGACTGGGTGGGGTGAAGGAGGTCATGGTCAAGCCCTCTCGTGAGGCGGTGGGGTGGAGTCGTCGGCCGAGGTGACGTCGGCGACGGTGTCTGAGGTGCCGGTCGGCCGGAGTCCGGCGTCCGCGGCGGGGATGAGGCTCGTGACGATGTCGATGATGCGGGCGCGGTCCGCCTGCTCGAGGACGCGGAAGGTGCTGTCCGCGATCACCGTCGGGACGGGACGCCAGCTCAGGCGGATGAGCCCGCCCGGCTCGACGACCCGGTCGATCGTGAGGTTGGTCTGGTCGACGCCGACGATGCTCGTCGCCGGGATGAACGTCGGCCGCTCCCCCGGGACGTCGACGACGACTCCGGCGGCGCCCAGTTCGAGCGTGACCCGGGATCGGTAGCGCAGTCCCTGCAACGCCAGCCGTTCGAGCGGCTGGTCGTGCTTCGACGTCGCGACGTAGAGGACCTCGACCGTCAGTGACGGGACCGGCCGCGGGTCGGGGAGCTCTGCGAGGGGACCGACCTGGGCGTCGCGCGCGACGCGGCGTCGCCAGGCGAGGCCCATGAGGGCGAGGATGCCGAGGAGGACGAGGGCGACGAGGACGGCCGCGAGGATCCGCCCGTCCATCAGCGCTCGACCTCCGCGGATCGCGCGGCGCGGCGTGCTGCGGCCGCGACCTGCTCCGTCGGGAGCACGGCGCCGTCCAGGACGGTCGCGTAGCCACGGTGGAAGGTGGCGACGACGCGGCCCGGCAGCTCCAGGCCGAGGTAGGGCGAATTCACGCCCTTGCCGGCAAGGTCGGCCGTGCCGAACGGACGGGTGGCGGCGGTGTCGTAGAGCACGACCTCCGCCGGAGCTCCGGCCTCGATCGAAGCTCCCTGCCCGGTGATCCGTCCGATCCTCGCCGGCGTCGCCGAGAGCACCCGGGCGACGTCGTTCCAGTCCAGGAGCCCGGTCGCGACCATCGACGCGTGCACGACGGAGAGGGCGGACTCGAGGCCCACCATGCCGTTCGCGGCGGCGTCCCACTCGCAGTCCTTGGCCTCGACCGGGTGCGGTGCGTGGTCCGTCGCGACGATGTCGATCGTGCCGTCCGCGAGGGCCTCGCGCAGCGCCTGGACGTCCTCCGCCCGTCGCAGCGGCGGGTTCACCTTGTACCGGGCGTCGTAACTCGCCACCAGCTCCTCCGTGAGCAGCAGGTGGTGCGGCGTGACCTCGGCCGTGACGGGGATGCCTCGGGCCTTCGCCCAGCGGATGACGTCGACGGACCCTGCCGTCGAGACATGGCAGATGTGGAGGCGGGAACCCACATGCTCGGCGAGGAGGACGTCGCGGGCGATGATCGACTCCTCGGCGACCGCCGGCCACCCGGTGAGCCCGAGTTCGCCGGAGAGGGCGCCCTCGTTCATCTGCGCACCGACGGTGAGCCGGGGTTCCTGCGCGTGCTGGGCGATCACGCCGTCGAAGGCCTTCACGTACTCCAGCGCGCGGCGCATGAGCAGCGGGTCGGACACGCAGAGACCGTCGTCCGAGAAGACCCGGACCTCGGCACGTGAGGAGGCCATGGCGCCGAGTTCGGCGAGCCGCTCTCCGGCGAGGCCGACCGTCACGGCACCGATCGGCTGCACCGTCGCGTACCCGGCGCGTTCACCGAGCGACTGTTCCTGCTCGACGACCCCGGCCGTGTCGGCCACCGGCGAGGTGTTGGCCATCGCGAACACCGCGGTGAAGCCGCCGGCGGCTGCGGCACGCGTACCGGTGAGCACCGTCTCGCTCTGCTCGAACCCGGGTTCCCGGAGATGCGTGTGGAGGTCGACGAGCCCGGGGAGAGCGAGGAGGCCGTCTGCATCGACGACGGTCGCGCCGACGGCGCTCAGCCCGGAGCCGCGTTCCGCGATCCGTCCGTCGCGCAGGAGGAGGTCGGTGCGTGTCCCGTCGGCGAGCGTCGCTCCGGTGATCAGCGTGGCGTCGTGATTCGAAGTGGGCTCAGACACGGGTGGATTCCTCTCGATCGCCGGACAGCAGCAGGTACAACGCGGCCATCCGGACCGACACCCCGTTGGCGACCTGTTCGAGGACGGTCGACCGGGGTGAGTCGGCTGCCCCGGACGAGATCTCCAGACCGCGGTTCATCGGCCCGGGGTGCATGACAATGCTAGCCGGATCGAGGCGGGCGAGTCGCTCGTCGTCGAGCCCCCAGCGCCTGGAATACTCCCGGCTGTTCGGGAAAAAGGCGGCGCGCATGCGTTCGGACTGGATCCGGAGCATCATCAGCACGTCGGGACGCTGGGCGATCGCGTCGTCCAGGTCGTAGCGGACGGTGGCCGGCCACGGGCCGAGGTCCACCGGAAGCAGTGTCGGCGGGGCGACGAGGGTCACCTCGGCGCCGAGCGTGTCGAGCAGCCAGACGTTCGAGCGGGCGACCCGGGAATGCAGGATGTCGCCGACGATCGTCACCGCCACCCCGTCGAGCGCGCGACCGCGGGAACGCTCGCCGTGGAGGCGCTTGCGCATCGTGAACGCGTCCAGGAGGGCCTGCGTCGGGTGCTCGTGCGTCCCGTCCCCCGCGTTCAGGATGCCTGCGTCGATCCACCCGCTGTCGGCGAGGGTCTGCGGCGCACCGGAGGCGGAGTGTCGGATCACGACGGCGTCGGCGTGCATCGCGGCGAGGGTCTGTGCGGTGTCCTTGAGGCTCTCGCCCTTCGAGACGCTCGACCCCTTCGCGCTGAAGGTGATGACGTCTGCGGACAGCCGTTTTGCGGCAGCCTCGAACGAGATGCGCGTGCGGGTCGAGTCCTCGAAGAAGAGGTTGACGACCGTCTTCCCACGGAGGGTCGGGAGCTTGCGGACCTCACGGAACTGCGTCTCGGCCATGTCCTCCGCGACGTCGAGGATCTCGATCGCCTCGTCGCGGGTGAGGGTCTTCGTCGACAGCAGGTGCCTCATTCGCCGCTCCCCTCGATCGTCACGGAGTCGTCGCCGTCGAACTCGGTGAGCCGGACGAAGATGCGCTCCGCCTGCGAGGAGGGCAGGTTCTTCCCCACGAAGTCGGGCCGGATCGGGAGCTCGCGGTGCCCGCGGTCGACGAGCGCGGCGAGCCGCACGACGCGTGGGCGGCCCAGGTCGGTCAACGCGTCGAGTGCGGCGCGGATGGTGCGTCCCGAGTACAGGACGTCGTCGACGAGGACGACCGTGCGCCCGTCGATCCCCTGCGGCGGCAGTGTCGTGGGCTGCGGTGCACGGGTCGGGTGTTTCGCCAGGTCGTCGCGGTACATCGTGACGTCGAGTGCACCCGAGACGATGGTCGCGCCGGAGATCGAGGAGATCGTGGCGGCGATCCGCTTCGCGAGGATGACCCCGCGCGTCGGGATGCCGAGGATCACGAGGTCGTCTGCTCCGCGGTTGGACTCGAGGATCTCGTGGGAGATCCGAGTCAACGCCCGCGCGATGTCAGCTTCGTGCAGCACGGTACGTGCGCTCATCGCCGACTCCCTTCTCCGCCTCTCTGGACGGTCTTAAAGGTTGTCTTGGTCAACACCCGAGCCTAGCAGTCGGATCAGGCCTCGTAGAGCTCCAACGGGAGGCCGTCGGGATCGAAGAAGAACAGCATCTTGCGCGAGGTGTGCGGGTCGATCCGGACGTCTTCGACGCGGACACCCAGCTCGACCAGCCGCGCGTGGCCGGCGTCGACGTCGTCGACGGCGAAGGCGAGGTGCCGCAGCCCGAGCGCTTCGGGCCCGGATGCGCGCGCCGGCGGGTCAGGGAAGGAGAACAACTCGATGAGGTACTGACCGTTCAGGGCGAGGTCGCCCATCCAGGAGTCGCGCTCGGCCCGGTACACCTCGGTGAGCAGCTCGCAGCCGAGCACCGAGGTGTAGAAGTGCTTGGAGCGCTCGTAGTCGCTGGCGATGATCGCGATGTGGTGCACGCGCTTCAGCGGCAGGGCTGCACCGTTCTCGTCGCTCATCGTCACCGCGGGTTGATCTGCGAGATCTTGCCGAGCAGGCCGTTGATGAAGCCGGCCGAGTCGTCGGTCGACAGCGTCTTGGCTGCCTCGACCGCTTCGTCGATGGCGACGCCGTGCGGCACCTCGTCGTTGAACAGGATCTCCCAGATCGCGATCCGGAGGATGGCCCGGTCGACCGTTGGCATCCGCGCGAGCGTCCAGCCCTGAGCGTACGTCTCGATCTGCTCGTCGATCTCCTCGGCGTGGTCACCGACGCCGTCGACGATCTCCCTCGCATACAACCACGAGGCCTGGCGGTCGGGCTCGCTGACGGCGCGAGACGCTTCCGCGGACAGGACTTCAGCGAGGGTCTGCTGACGGACATCGGCCTGGTACAGCAGATCGAGGGCGCGCTTGCGCGCCTTGGTACGAGCGCTCACTCGTTGACGCGACCGAGGTAGTCACCCGTACGGGTGTCGACCTTGACCTTGGTGCCGGTCTCGAGGAAGAGCGGGACCTGGATCTCGTAGCCGGTCTCGACGGTCGCCGGCTTCGTGCCGCCGGTCGAGCGGTCGCCCTGGAGCCCGGGTTCCGTGTAGGTGACCTCGAGGATGACCGACGCGGGGAGCTCGACGTAGAGCGGGTTGCCGTTGTTGAGTGCGACCGTGACGTCCTGGTTCTCGAGGAGGAAGTTCTTGGTGTCGCCGACGACGACGGCGGGGATGGTGATCTGGTCGTAGTCGCTCTTGTCCATGAAGACGAAGGAGTCGCCGTCCGCGTACAGGTAGGTGAAGTCGCGGCGGTCGACGTTCTCGACGTCGATCTTCGTGCCGGCGTTGTACGTCTTGTCGACGACCTTGCCGGTCATGATGTTCTTCATCTTGGTGCGGACGAACGCGCCACCCTTGCCCGGCTTGACGTGCTGGAACTCGATCACCGTCCAGAGCTGCCCGTCGATGTTCAGGACGATGCCGTTCTTGATGTCAGCGGTAGAAGCCATGCGCGAGAATGTCCGTTCGTGGAAAGTGTGCGGCCGGATACGACCCAACGAACGAGTGTAACCGCTGCGAGGACCCGTGACCAACGCGCCCGCGGTGGATCATGGCGCCGCGCACCTCACTCGGCACTGCGGCGCACCACGAGGTCGAGGGCGAGGCGGTACGAGTCGAAGCCGAAACCGGCGATCACACCGGTCGCGACACCGGAGATGACGCTCGTGTGACGGAACGCCTCCCGGGCGTGCGGATTCGAGAGGTGCACCTCGACGAGCAGGAGGCCAGCCTTGGTGACCATCGCCGCCGCGTCACGGAGCCCGTAACTGTAGTGGGTGAACGCCGCGGGGTTGAGGATCACGGACCTGCCGGAGTCGACGGCCTCGTGGAGCCAGCCGATCAGCTCGCCTTCGTCGTCCGTCTGGCGCAGGTCGATCCGCGTCCCGTCGCCCGCGTCGGCCTCGAGCACGGTGCGCAGCGCAACGAGGTCGGCCGAGCCGTAAACGTCGGGTTCACGGCTGCCGAGGCGCCCGAGGTTCGGTCCGTTGAGGACGAGTACGGTGGTCATGAGTCGAGGGTATCCGTTCGGGACGAGCGCTCGCGGAGCGCACCGGCGTCGGTCAGGAGCCGATCTCCTGGTAGGCGGCGAAGAGCAGCGAGGTCTCGGGCCCTTGGAGGACGGTCGGCTTGGCAAGGTCGTCGAGCACGATGAACCGCAACATCGAACCGCGCGTCTTCTTGTCGCGCTGCATCGTCGCGAGCAGCGTGTTCCAGCGGCCCACCGGATAGGCGATCGGCAGGCTGAGGAGCTCCAGGACACGACGGTGGCGGTCGACGACCTCGTCCGACAGCCGGCCGGCGAGGCGGGACAGCTCGGCGACGTACATCATGCCGATCGCCACCGCGGCACCGTGTCGCCACTGATACCGCTCGGCGTGCTCGATGGCGTGCCCGAGCGTGTGCCCGTAGTTGAGGATCTCGCGGAGGCCCTGCTCGGTGAAGTCCTCGCTGACGACGTCGGCCTTCATCCGGATCGCGAGCTCGATGCAGCGGCGGAAGGCGGGTGTCTCGGGGTCGGTCGCGGCGTCGACGTCGGCCTCGATGAGATCGAGGATCTCCGGGTAGCGGATGAACCCGGCCTTGGCCACCTCGGCGAACCCGGCGAGGATCTCGTTCTTCGGGAGGGTGTCGAGCGTGTCGAGATCGCAGACGACGGCTGCCGGGGCGTAGAAGGCGCCGACGAGGTTCTTGCCTTCCGCCGTGTTGATGCCCGTCTTGCCGCCCACGGCCGCGTCGACCATGCCGAGGACCGTCGTGGGGACCTGCACGAGTCGGACGCCGCGCAGCCAGGTGGCGGCGACGAAGCCTGCGAGGTCGGTGACGGCGCCACCGCCGAACCCGATGACCGCGTCGGAGCGCGTGAAGTCTGCCTGCCCGAGGACTCCCCAGCAGAACGCGGCCACCTCGACCCGTTTCCCGGCTTCGGCGTCCGGCACCTCGGCGAGCAGCACCTGGTACCGGTCGCTCAGGGTCTCGCGCAGTTTGGCAGCCTTCTCGCCCAGCGTCGCCGGGTGGACGATGAGGACCCGCTGCACGCCGGTCCCGAGGGCGTCGACGAGCACGTCCTCCAGCCCTCTCCCGATCGTGATGGGGTACGGGGAGGATCCCGTCACCTCGATGACGGTCCGCTCGGTCGGGATGGTCGGTTCGGTGCTCATGCAGGCTCCTTCACCCAGGCGACGAGCTCGTCGACGATGCCTGAGATGGGTCGGTGCGAGGTGTCGAAGGTGACATCCGCGAGTCGTTCGTACACGGGACGCCGGGCGGCGGCGATGCGCGACCACGCGCCGGGGTCGTCACGGAGGAGTGGACGCTTGTCGAGGTTGGCTCGTGCCAGCACGGCCTCTTCGGTCACCGTCAACAGCACGACGCGTGCATCGGCGAGCTGACGCTGCGTGTCCTCGTCGAGCACCGCTCCCCCGCCGAGCGACACGATCGCCGGCTGCTCGAGTGCGGCGGCGACCGCCGCCCGCTCCAGGGCGCGGAAGTGCGCCTCGCCGTGTCGCTCGAAGATGCGCGCAATCGCTCCGTGCTCGCCGGAGACGACGTTGTCGGTGTCGACGAACGGCAGGCCCAGGCGCTTCGCCAGCTGCTTGCCGACGCGGCTCTTCCCCGACCCCATCGGTCCGATGAGGACGACGGGGAGTCGGAGATCGGCGGCCTGCTCAGGCATCGGCGCTGGAGGCGTGGTCGCCTCGCGTGCGCAGGTTCGACGGGATCGCTGCCAGGTATCCGTCGAGGTTGCGCTTCGTCTCGGGGACGGAGTCGCCACCGAACTTCTCGAGCACCGCTTCGGCGAGGACCAGGGCCACCATCGCCTCGGCCACGACACCGGAGGCCGGGACCGCGCAGACGTCCGAGCGCTGGTGGTGCGCGGTGGCGGCCTCGCTCGTCGCGACGTCGACCGTGCGGAGCGAGTGCGGGACGGTCGCGATCGGCTTCATGCCGGCGCGCACGCGGAGGACGGTACCGGTGGTCATGCCACCCTCGGTGCCGCCGGCGCGATCGCTCTGCCGGGCGATGCCGTCGCTCTCCTGGACGAGCTCGTCGTGGGCCGCGGAACCGCGACGCGTCGTCGTGAGGAAGCCGTCGCCGACCTCCACACCCTTGATGGCCTGGATGCCCATGAGAGCTGCCGCGAGACGTGCGTCGAGTCGGCGGTCCCAGTGGACGTAGGAGCCGAGTCCCGGTGGGAGTCCGTAGGCCAGGACCTCGACGATGCCGCCGAGGGTGTCACCGTCCTTCTTGGCCGCGTCGACCTCGGCGACCATGCGCTCCGAGGTCGCCTTGTCGAAGCAGCGCAGCGGATCGGCGTCGAGCGCGTCGACGTCGGCCGGGACCGGCAGCGGGCTGTCTTCGGGAACGCGCACCGGGCCGATCGACAGCGTGTGGCTGACGAGGGTGATGCCCAGCTCGCCGAGGAAGGAGCGCGCGACGGCGCCGAGGGCGACGCGCGCAGCGGTCTCGCGTGCGCTGGCGCGCTCGAGCACGGGACGCGCCTCGTCGAAGCCGTACTTCTGCATGCCCGTCAGGTCGGCGTGGCCGGGACGCGGACGGGTGAGCGCGGCGCTGCGGCCACGCGACTTGTCGGAGATCTCGGTCGGCTCGGGGCTCATGACCTCGGCCCACTTCGGCCACTCGGTGTTGCCGATGCGGATCGCGATCGGGCTGCCCATGGAGAAGCCGTGGCGGACGCCGCCGGACAGGTTGAGCTCGTCCTCCTCGAACTTCATGCGGGATCCTCGGCCGTAGCCGAGCTTCCGTCGGGCGAGGTCGGCGCGGACGCCGTCCATGGAGATGGGGACGCCGGACGGGAGTCCCTCGAGGACGGCGATGAGTTCCGGGCCGTGAGACTCTCCGGCAGTGAGCCAACGAAGCATGGTCCTATCCTTCCATAGAGCCGGGACGCGACCGTGCGCCTTCGGTCGACGGCCCGGCGGGTGTGCAGGTGGGCGACGGATGCGTCCGGAGCGGTCAGTGCCAGGCGACCGGCGCGCCGGTGTGATCGAGGTGGACCGTGTCGAGCATCGCCCCGAGCACCGTCGTCTCATCGTCGAGCGGCAGGAGCGGATCGCCGAGGACGAAGATCCGGACCTGGAGCAACGCCTGGTGCACGAGCATCGACAGCCCGCTGAGGACCGACCCGCCGGCCTGCGACCAGGCCTCCGCGAGCACGCTCGGCCACGGGTCGTACGCGACGTCGAGGAGGAGCGCGCCTGGAGCATGGGACAGGACCGGACCCGGTTCGGTGAGGGCGCCGCCCGGAAGGGTGCTGATCACGAGCGGTGCGCCAGGCGTCTCACCGTCGAACGGCCCTGAGGCGAACCGCAGCCCCAGCCGGCCGGCGAGGTCCTCGAGTGGTCGCGCCTGGGCCGGTCGTCGGAGCGCCACGTGGACGTGCTCGGCACCGAGGTCCGCCGCCGCCATGATCGCCGAGGAAGCCGTCGCTCCCCCGCCCAGGACGACCGCGGACGCGATCGTGTCGACACCGGCCGCCCCGATCGCGCGGACGATGCCGCCGACGTCGGTGTTGAACCCCTCGATCCGACGGGACCCGTCCTCGGCTCGTCGGAGACGCAGCGTGTTGACCGCCCCGGTCTCGGTTGCGGCGCGGTCGGCCACGTCGGCCAGCTCGAGCGCGCGATGCTTCAGTGGCATGGTCAGCGAGAGCCCCCGCCAGTCCGAGCCGAGGTCGTCGAGGAAGGCCGAGAGCTCAGCCGCCTCGAGTTCGTGGCGACCGTAGTCCCAGTCGAGCCCCAGCACCCGGTAGGCGGCCTCATGCAGTGCCGGCGACTTGGAGTGGGCGATGGGCGCGCCGAGCACGGCGAGCCGCGGCTGCCCGTCCTGGCCGTGACCCGGCCCTGTTCCACGCATGTGCGCCACGCTCCCGCTACTGGTACTCGGGGTGCTCGTCCATCCAGGACAGCCACTTGTCGACCGCGGCCTCGTGCTCCTCCTGGGTGGTGGAGAAGATCGTCTCACCGGAATCGAGGTTCCAGGTGACGAAGTAGAGCCAGGGTCCGTCGGCCGGATGCAGGGCTGCGTCGATCGCGAGGTCGCCCGGGTTCGAGATCGGTCGCACGACCATGCCCGGGTGGACGTAGGTGTTGTACGGGTTCGAAGCGTCGGCGCGCTCGGCGTCCGTTGTCGACACCCGGTGGGTGTTGCCCGTCCCGTACGCGACCGTCGCGTCGGACTGCAGCAGACCGCTCTCCCACTGGGCCGGGTCCAGTCGGTTGAGGAAGACCCGCGACACCTTGTAGTAGTCGTCGCGGAGGCCCGCCTCCTTCTGGATGAGCGACGCCAGGACGATGGTCTTCCAGCGGTCCTCGGGCTTCACCCCGGCGTCGTCGAGCGCCTGGAACGACCGGTTCACGAGGGTCTGGAGGACGGCGTGCGCATCGCCGCCGTCGGGGAGGCTGTAGGTCGCCGGGAAGAGGAACCCCTCGAGCGAGGTCGCCTCGGCGGGGAGACCGAAGGACGCGACGTCGGCGGCCGCAGCCTGGAGTTCCTCCAGCGGGATGCCGGTGCCCTCCGCGATCGACGGCAGGGCGTCCTGCTCGGCGGTGCCCTCGGGGATGACGAAGGTGTCCTCCATGCGGTTCGCCTCATCGGTCAGGGCCGCAAGGGCGGACTTGGCGCTCATCTTGAGCTTCAGCTTGTAGGCGCCAGGGAAGAACTCCGGCTGGGTGGGCTGTGCGAGGAGGAGGTCGTAGAAGGCGTCGAACGACTTCGTGACCCCCGCGTCGTGCAGGCTCGTCGCGATGTCCTCGCCGATGTCGCCCTCGTTGACCATGACGACGGCCTCGCCGCTGCCGGCACCCTCGTAGTCGTTCGGTTCCTCCCAGCCGAGGACCTTGCGGATCTGCGGCTCGTAACTCGTCCACACGACCGCGGCGCACGCGACGAGACCCCCGACGACCACGATCGACACGATGAGCGCGATGAGCCCGCGACGACCACGACGGCGCTTCGGCGGTTCCCCGCCGGCCAGCGCACGACGGCGCCCCCGATGGATCGGCTGCGGCCCGCTGTCGTTCGCCGTGTCGTCCTCAGCGAGCAGGTCCTCGAACGCGGGGATGGTCATGGTCCTGGCCCGGGATGCCGAAGATTCGGAGTCGTCGGACTCGGGCGCACGTGAGGTCGGTCCGCTCAAGGGTGTGGCGCTCGCGGCCGGTTCGCCGACGCTGGAGTCACCGGACGACGCGGCGGTCGAGGGGGCGTCGACGGACGTGGCGTCGACCGATCTGGAACCGGCCGGGGCCGGTTCGGCCGTGTCGCTCGCGGCGTCTTCATCGACGGGCTCGGGCGGCGTCGAGGCGGCTTCGGCGGCCTCCCGCCGCTGGCGTGCCTCGCGTCGGGACAGTGGCACCGGCTGGTCCCCCGCGGCGTTCCGTTCGGACGTGAAGAGGTCGGCGAGCGGATCGTCTGCTGGGTTGTTCTGAGGTGTCAGATTCGACACAGGCACGTCCTGTTCACGGGTCGACGGGGCTTCCGGGGGGTCGCCCCGAACCGCGTTCGGCGTCGAGGGCGTACTGCAAGAGTATGACGGCCGCCACCTGATCGACAATCGAGCGCGTCTGCTTCTGTCGTTTCCCAGCGGAGCGCAAGGCGCCGTGGGCGGTCACCGTCGTCAGCCGCTCGTCGACGAGACGGGCCGGGACACCGGTGATCGACCTGAGCCGGGCGGCGAACTCCCGGGCGTCCTGTGTGGACGCCGTGTCCTTCCCCGACAGGGCGATCGGGAGACCGACGACGAGCTCCACGGCGCCGAGTTCTTCGGCGATGACCGCGATCGCCCGGATGTCGGCGTCGCCGCCCAGGTCCCGTGGGACCGTCTCCACCGGCGTGGCCAACAGGCCGTCGGGATCGCTTCTCGCGACCCCGACCCTGGCCTTCCCGACGTCGATCCCGAGTCGGACACCGCGACGGAACCCGTCCGTCATGTCAGGCGATCTCGCGGGCGATCGTCGCGAGGGCGTCGCCGAGCGCGGTGGCGTCGACGCCGCCACCCTGTGCGAGGTCGTCCTTCCCACCGCCGTTGCCGCCGAGGACGCCGGCCGCGACCCGGACGAGGACGCCTGCCTTGAGTCCGGCGTCGCGGGCACCCTGGTTCGTCGCGACGACGATCGCGGGCTTCCCGCCGACGACCGCGCCCAGGGCGACGACCGCCGGGCTCGCGCCCAGCTGCTCGCGGAGCTGCGTGACGAGCGTCCTGACGTCGTTCGGTGACCCGAGCTCGCCCAGGTGCTCGGCGACGAGCGACACCGGGCCGACGCGGTGAGCGGTCTGCGCCAGTGCCGGGAGACGTTCGCTCAGCCCACGGGCTTCGAACGCGGCGATCTTCTTCTCAGCCGCCTTGAGGTTCGCGACGAGTTCCGCGATGCGGTCGGGCAGCTGTTCCTTCGGCGTCTTGAGGCTGCCGGAGAGCTGTGACACGAGCGCACGCTCGGCGACGAGGTCGCGGAAGGCCTCGAGTCCGACGAGCGACTCCACCCGACGGTTCGTCGAGCCGACGGACGATTCGCTGACCAGGTTGATCAACCCGATCTCGGCGCTGGAGGTGACGTGGGTGCCCGCACACAGCTCACGCGACCACGGCCCGCCGATGTCGACGACGCGAACGGTCTCGCCGTACTTCTCGCCGAACAGTGCCATGGCGCCGAGTGCCTTCGCGTCGTCGAGCGCCATCTCGCGGGTGGTCACCTGCAGGTTGTCGCGGATGGCGTTGTTGGAGATCTCCTCGATCTCCGACTTCGTCGCCGGCGACAGCGGCTGGTTCCAGGTGAAGTCGAGCCGCAGGTACCCGGCCTTGTTCGACGAACCGGACTGGTGGGCGCTGTCGCCCAGCACCTGCCGCAGAGCGGCGTGGATGATGTGCGTGCCGGAGTGCGCCTGCTGCGCGCCGCGGCGGTAGCTCGCGTCGACGATGGTCGTCGCCGGTGCGTCAACGCCCACCTCGCCCTGGCTCACCTGCACCTTGTGCGCGATGAGACCCTTCACCGGCTTCTGGACGTCGAGCACCTCGAGCTCGTATCCGGGTCCGACGATGACGCCCTGGTCGGCCTCCTGCCCGCCGGACTCGGCGTACAGCGAGGTCTCCGCCAGGATCACCTCGGCGATGTCACCGGCGACCGCGCGCTGCACCGGGTGGCCGCCGACGATGATGCCGAGGATGCGACTCTCGGTCTCGAGCTCGGTGTAGCCGGTGAACACGGTCTCGCCCTTGGCGCGGATGTCGCTGTAGACCGAGAGGTCGGCGAGGACGCTCTTCTTCGCCTTCGCGTCGGCCTTCGCGCGCTGGCGCTGGGCGGTCATGAGCGAATCGAACGCGTCTCGGTCGACGGAGAGGCCGGCCTCCTCCGCGATCTCGAGGGTCAGGTCGATGGGGAACCCGTAGGTGTCGTGCAGGAGGAACGCGGAATCCCCGGCGAGGGCCGTCCGGCCTGAGCCCTTGGTCTGCTCGAGCGCGAGGTCGAGGATGGTCGTGCCGCTGGCCAGTGTCCGGAGGAAGGTCTCCTCCTCGGCGTAGGCGCTCTGCGAGATCCGGCCGAAGTCGGTCTCGACCTCGGGGTAGGCGGCCTTCATGGCGTCGCGCGACGCGGAGAACAGCTCGGGGAACGTCGCGGTGTCGACGCCGAGGAGACGCATCGCACGGACGGTCCGTCGCATGAGGCGGCGGAGGATGTACCCGCGTCCCTCGTTCGACGGCGTGATGCCGTCGCTCATGAGCATGAGCGAGGAACGCACGTGGTCGGCGATGACGCGCATCCGGACGTCGTCGTCGTGGTCGGCGCCGTAGCGACGGCCGCTCAACTCGGCGGCGCGATCGAGGACCGGGCGCACCTGGTCGATCTCGTACATGTTCTCGACGCCCTGCTTGAGGAAGGCCACCCGCTCGAGCCCCATGCCGGTGTCGATGTTCTTCTTCGGGAGTTCGCCGACGATGTCGAAGTCGACCTTGCCGCGGACGTTCTCGATCAGGTACTGCATGAACACGAGGTTCCAGATCTCGACGTACCGGTCGTCGTCGGTCGCCGGGCCGCCGTCGGCGCCGTACGCGGGACCGCGGTCGAAGAAGATCTCCGAGCACGGGCCGGCCGGTCCTGGCTGACCCGTCGACCAGTAGTTCGTGTCCTTATCGAGCCGCTGGATGCGGTGCTCGGGGAGCCCTGCGACGCGCTTCCAGAGGTCGATCGCCTCGTCGTCGTCCTTGTACACGGTGACCCAGAGGTCCTTCTCGTCGAAGGCGAGTCCGCCGCTCGACTCACTGCCGGTCAGGAGCTCCCACGCGTAGGTGATCGCCCCCTCCTTGAAGTAGTCGCCGAAGGAGAAGTTGCCGTTCATCTGGAAGAAGGTGCCGTGCCGGGGCGTCTTGCCCACCTCTTCGATGTCGTTGGTGCGGATGCACTTCTGGACGCTCGTGGCGCGGTCGAACGGCGCGGGGACCACACCGGTGAGGTACGGCACGAACGGCACCATGCCGGCGACCGTGAAGAGGAGCGAGGGGTCGTCGCTGACGAGGGAGGCGGAGGGGACGACGGTGTGCCCCCGATCGCCGAAGAAGGTGAGCCAGCGGGAGCGGATGTCAGCGGTGTCCATGGTGTCCGTACGTCAGGGGTGTGCGTGTCGATGTTCGTGCGCTGCGGCGATGCCCGTCCGGGCGTGCCGCTACGGCTTGGTGAGGTCTTCTGCGGCGTCCTCGACGCGCGCGACGACGGTCTCCGCCGTGTCGCGCAGCTGCGCCTCGCGCTCCTTGTAGGCGTCGCCGACGGTGTCGGTGAACTCCCTGACGCGTGAGTCCAGCTCGGAGAAGAACCGCTTGCCGGACTGTGTCTTGTTGATCTCGTGGGCGACGACGAAGCCGGCGCCGATGCCGACGATCAGCCAGAACACGTTCTTCATGGGGAACTCCTCATCTGCGGTGCGACCACCCGGGCGTCGCCGGGCGTACCAAGCATCCATCGTAGTCGAGCGCGGTGGACCGATGGCGTCGTACGACGACGAAGAGGCACCGGCCGGAGCCGATGCCTCTTCGTGTGGTGCCCGGAGCCGGGCCGCAGTTCTAGCGGGCTGCGTAGTACTCGACGACGAGCTGCACTTCACAGGTCACGGGGACCTCGGCGCGCTTCGGGCGACGCTCGAGACGTGCCTGGAGCTTGTCGAGCTCGACCGAGAGGTACGCGGGCACCTTCGGCAGGACGTCGACGTGACCGCCGGCAGCGGCGACCTGGAAAGGCTCGGTGCCCTCGGAGCGCGGCTTGACGTGGATGAGCTGACCCGGCTTCACGCGGAAGGACGGGCGGTCGACGAGCTGGCCGTCGACCATGATGTGGCGGTGCACGACCATCTGGCGGGCCTGAGCCGTGGTGCGGGCGAAGCCGGCACGGAGGACGAGCGCGTCGAGACGGGTCTCGAGGATCTCGACGAGGTTCTCACCCGTCAGGCCCTGGGTGCGACGTGCCTCCTGGAAGGCGATCTTGAGCTGAGCCTCGCGGATGCCGTACTGGGCGCGCAGACGCTGCTTCTCGCGCAGACGGACGGCGTAGTCGCTGTCGGCCTTGCGCTTGGTGCGGCCGTGCTCACCGGGAGCGTAGGGACGCTTCTCGAGGTACTTGGCGGCCTTCGGGGTGAGGGCGATGCCGAGTGCCCGCGAGAGGCGGGTCTTGCTGCGGGTACGTGACTTGGTAGACACGGTTTCCTTTCGATGAAGTCTCAAACGATGAATGACCGGCGCGAAGACGCGTCGGTGATCCGGAATCACACCGGACAAAGTCAGAGGGGTCCGCCGGGGCTGTTCGGCTACAGAACACGCCCGTCGAACACGGTGATCGAGCAGCCGCGCAGTCACACCGGTTCTAGGCGGATCAATACTAGCACGATGTGCCCCGGTCGCCGGGCCGCCGTGACCAGACGATCACTCGCCCCGGACGATCTTCCGGAGTTTGTCCAACCGCGCCGAGATGTCGCGTTCGTGGCCGTGGTCGGTGGGCTGGTAGTACCGGACGTCGCGCAGCTCGTCGGGCAGGTACTGCTGGGCGACGACGCCGATCGGGTGGTCGTGCGGGTAGCGGTAGCCCTTGCCGTGTCCGAGGCGCTTGGCGCCCGCGTAGTGGGCGTCGCGCATCGGCTTCGGAACACGTCCGAAGGCTCCGGCCCTGACGTCGGCGATGGCCTGGTCGATGGCGACGTAGGCCGCGTTCGACTTGGCGGCGGTGGCCAGGTACACCACGGCCTCGGCGAGCGGGATGCGACCCTCGGGCATGCCGATGAACTGGACGGCGTCGGCGGCCGCCACGGCGATGGGCAGCGCCTGCGGGTCGGCGATGCCGATGTCCTCGGCCGCGGAGATGATGATGCGGCGGGCGATGAAGCGCGGGTCCTCCCCCGCCTCGATCATCCGAGCGAGGTAGTGCAGCGCGGCGTCGACGTCGGATCCGCGGATGCTCTTGATGAACGCGCTGATGACGTCGTAGTGCTCGTCGCCGTTGCGGTCGTATCGGAGCAGGGCTCGGTCGACCGCCTGCGAGACGAGCTCGTCGGTGATGACGGGGCCGCGGGGCGCCCGCGTCGCGGTGTCGGAGTCGTCGTCCACCCCGTCTTCGTCGTCTTCGTCGTCCTCATCGCCGACGTCGAGGAGGCCCGCATCGTCGAGATCGAGCTCATCGGGGTCGACCGGAGCGCCGAGATCGGAGTCGGCGGCGATCGCGGCGGCCTCGAGCGCCGTCAGGGCACGTCGGGCATCGCCGGATGACAACTGGATGATCGCGGCGCGGGCCTCAGGCGTCACGGTGAAGCGACCGGCCAGGCCACGCGGGTCGGTCACGGCGCGGTCGATGAGGATGCCGAGGTCGTCGTCGCTCAGCTGTTCGAGCGTGAGGAGCAGCGAACGCGACAGCAGCGGGGAGATGACGGAGAACGACGGGTTCTCGGTCGTCGCGGCGACCAGGATGACCCAGCCGTTCTCCACGCCGGGGAGCAGGGCGTCCTGCTGGGCCTTCGTGAACCGGTGGATCTCGTCGAGGAAGAGGACGGTCGAGCTGCCGTAGAGGTCGCGGCTCGACATCGCCTCCTCCATGACCTGCCGGACGTCCTTGACGCCCGCCGTCACGGCCGAGAGCTCCACGAACCGGCGACCGGAGCTGTGCGCGATGGCTTGCGCCAGCGTCGTCTTCCCGGTGCCCGGTGGGCCCCAGAGGATGACGGACACGGCCGCCTGCGTCCCCTCGTTGTCGCTCGCCAGGCGGACGAGCGGCGAGCCGGGACGGAGCAGGTGCTGCTGGCCGGCGACCTCCTCGAGGCTGCGGGGCCGCATGCGCACCGCGAGCGGGACCGGTGCGCCGGCGATGCCGGGTCCTCGACTGAACATTCCACCAGGCTAGCCGCAGCCTGCGACACGCGGACCCGCTGTAGAACGGGGTCGCCGCCGTCGTGTGCCGTTTGGTCCGCGCGGAGCGCTCCCCGTAAGGTTCTCCTGGGCAGTCCGCCGCGGGCGTGGTGCCAGATGACAGCGCGATGCCGCCGCTCGGCCGACGGCACCTGGAGGGAACGACGTGGCAACGAGCAAGGGTCCGGACAAAGAGGCACGCGCAGCACGCGCACGGCTGCGCGCCTACAACGCCCGGCGCACCGTGCACGAGCACCGCTCCAAGCGCCGCGTCCGCGACAACGTGATCGCCGCTGCGGCGCTCGTCGTCGTCCTCGCCGGTGCCACGGCTGCGCAGGTGTTCTTCTTCGCCGGCGGTCCGGGCACCCCGGTCGCGACGCCCACCGCCTCCGCCGAGGCCGGGGCCTGCGGTGTCACCGGGGCCACCGACGGCTCGAACACCGGCGAAGTCCCCGCGAGCACGATCGCCGAGGACCGCGACTGGAGCGGTGAGATGACGATCAACGACGTCGTCATGAACCTCACCCTCGACGGAGCCTGCGCGCCGCAGGGCGTCTCCTCCTTCATCTCCCTCGCCCAGTCCGGCTTCTACGACGGCGTCACCTGCCACCGCCTCACGACGAGCGGCATCTACGTCCTCCAGTGCGGCGACCCCGACGGCACCGGCACCGGCGGCCCCGGGTACAGCTACGGCCCGGTCGAGAACGCACCGACGGACGACGTCTACCCGGCCGGCACCATCGCCATGGCGCGCCAGGGAGGGAACGGCTACAGCAACGGCTCGCAGTTCTTCCTCGTGTACCAGGACTCGACCATCCCGTCCGACGCCGCCGGCGGCTACACCGTGCTCGGCCAGATCACGAGCGGTCTCGACCAGCTCGTCTCGGGTGTCGTGTCCGGCGGTGTCGCCGACGGCAGCGGTGACGGTGCTCCGGCGGTCCCCGCCACCATCACCTCGGTGACGGTCCAGTAGCGCGTGCAGTAACCTGCACCAGACGGAACCGACCGGCGCAAGCGGTCGCCCCGAGCAGGACTCGGGGTAATAGGCTTGTGGATCGATCACGATCGCCACGAACGGCGGTCAACACACAGCAAGGGTGATGCGCGTGACCAGTCCAGAGATCGAACCGTGGGGTCGTGTCGACGACGACGGCACCGTCTACGTCCGTGAGGCCGACGGCGAACGAGCGGTCGGACAGTACCCCGACGGTTCCAAGGAGGAGGCGCTCGCGTACTTCGAGCGCAAGTTCACGGACCTCGCCGGACAGGTGACGCTCCTCGAGCAGCGCGCGAAGCGCGGTGCTCCGGCGACGGACGTCGCGAAGGCCGTGAAGTCGATCACCAAGCAGGTCGAGTCCGCCAACGCGGTCGGCAACCTCCAGGCGCTCCTGACCCGCCTCGCGGCGCTCGACGGCACCGTGAGCGAGCTGACCGAGGCGCAGAGCCAGGAGACCAAGGCAGCCCTCGAGGAAGCGGCACGTGCGCGTCTCGCGATCGTCGAGGAGGCCGAGCAGCTCGCGCAGCAGGATCCGGCACGGGTGCAGTGGAAGCAGACCTCGGCGCGGCTCGACGAACTCTTCGCCGAGTGGCAGCGCCAGCAGCACGACGGACCTCGTCTCGCGAAGAACGACGCCAACGACCTCTGGAAGCGGTTCCGGACGGCACGCGCGACGATCGAGCAGCACCGTCGTGCGTTCTACACGGAGCTCGACTCTGTCCACAAGGAGGCACGCGCGATCAAGCAGAAGCTCGTCGAGCGCGCCGAGGCCCTCATCGCCAAGGGCGCCGAGGGCATCCCCGCCTACCGCAGCCTGCTCGACGAGTGGAAGGCCTCCCCGCGTGCCGGGAAGCGCCAGGATGACGCGCTCTGGGCGAAGTTCAAGGCCGCGGGCGACGCGATCTACGGTGCGAAGGCCGAGATCGACGCGCGCGACAACGAGGAGTTCCAGGGCAACCTGGATCTGAAGCTCGCGGTGTTGGCGGATGCCGAGCCGATCCTGGCCGACACGAACCGGGACTCGGCGCGCAAGGCGCTCACCGACATCCAGCGTCGGTGGGACGAGATCGGCAAGGTCCCGCGCGAGCAGGTCCGCGTCGTCGAAGACCGTCTCCGCAAGATCGAGACCCACGTCAAGCAGCTCGAGGACGAGCACTGGAAGCGCAACAACCCCGAGACGAAGGCGCGCACCGAGGGGCTCGCGAGCCAGCTCGCCGACGCCATCGCCAAGCTCGAGGACGAGGTCGAGGCGGCACGAGCCTCCGGTGACGCCGACCGGCTCACCGCGGCCATCGAGGCGCTGGATGCACGCAAGGCGTGGCTCGGGGCGATCCGCTAGGCGGATCCGCTCCACCAACCGCGTGACGGTCGCGGTTGTCCACAGATCCGTCGACGATCCTCCTGCTGCCGGACGGCTGCAGGAGGATCGTCGTATGTCCACGGCACTCCAGACGTCCTCCCCCATCGAGCCAGGTTGCGCGACGGATCCATCGCCCTCCACGAGCCGCCTCCCCGCCTACCTCCAGCCACCCGAGCTCTCCGTCGCCGAGCTCGCCGCCGCGCGGCTCGACGGCGAGATCTTCGCCTTCGAAGACGGCTACTGCAGTGTCGACGAACCCGACACCGTCCGGCTGCGCGCGGCGGTCCTTGAACAGCTGCCCGGGCTGGCCGGCGCGGTCATCGCTGAGACGAGTGCCGCCTGGCTGCACGGCGCGGCGCTCATCGCACCGAGGGTCCACACGGGCTTCGTGTCGATGGAACGGCGAAGCGCGCGTTCGCCCCGGTTGCGTCTACGTCAGGTGTCACTCCGCGCCGACGACAGCGAGCGGTGCGGCGCACTGCGGGTCACGACCCCCACGCGCACGGTCGCGGATCTGGCACGGCGCACCGGGGCCGACGCGGAGGAGGCCATGACGACGATCCGCAACTACTTCCTGCTCGGGCTCACCACCCCTGAGGAGGTCGTCACATGGGTCCGCTCCGTCCCGCGGGTCCTCGGCGGCACACGGATCGTCCGTGTCGTGTCGAGTGCCACCGAGGTGATGCTCCCCGGCCTCGAGCCGACTCGGAGCGAACTGGCGTCCTGGTCGCTCCCGCTCAGCCGCCGTTGACCCGGTAGACGTCGTAGACGGTGTCGATCCGCCGGACCGCGTTCAGCACTCGGTCGAGGTGGGTGGTGTCGCCCATCTCGAACACGAAGCGGCTGATGGCCAGGCGGTCGCTCGAGGTGTTCACCGTCGCCGACAGGATGTTGACGTGATACTCGGACAGCACCCGCGTCACATCCGACAACAGTCCAGCTCGATCGAGTGCCTCGACCTGGATCTGGACGAGGAACACGCTCTTCGACGACGGCGCCCACTCCACATCGATCATGCGCTCGGGCTCCTGCAGGAGGCCTTGGACGTTGTGGCAGTCCGAACGGTGGACGGAGACGCCGGAGCCCCGCGTGACGAACCCGACGATCTCGTCACCAGGCACCGGGGTGCAGCACTTCGCGAGCTTGACCAGGATGTCGGGAGCACCGAGCACGAGGACCCCGGAGTCGCTGTTCTGCAGCCGCTCACGGCGGCTCCCACGCACCGGGACGGTGTACTCGGCGTGCTCGCTGTCGGCGTCCTTCTGCAGGAGCGCGACCACCTTCTCGAGCACGGACTGCGTCGAGACGTGGCCCTCGCCGACGGCCGCATAGAGTGCCGTGACGTCCTCGTAGCGCAGCTGCGCCGCGACCTCGGCGAACGAGTCCTGGTTCATGAGCTTCTGGAGCGGCAGGTTCTGCTTGCGCATCGCCCGTGCGATCGCGTCGCGCCCCTGCTCGATCGCCTCGTCGCGACGCTCCTTCGTGAACCACTGGCGGATCTTGTTCCGCGCCCGAGGGCTCTTGACGAAGTTCAACCAGTCCTGGCTCGGACCGGAGTCGGGGTTCTTCGAGGTGAAGACCTCCACCACGTCGCCGGTGTTGAGTGAACTCTCCAGCGGCACGAGCCGCCCGTTGACCCGGGCACCCATCGTCCGGTGGCCGACCTCCGTGTGGACGGCGTAGGCGAAGTCGACCGGCGTCGCGCCTGCGGGCAGGCCCACGACACGCCCCTTCGGGGTGAAGACGTAGACCTCCTTCGCACCGATCTCGAACCGCAACGAGTCGAGGAACTCCCCCGGGTCCGCCGTCTCCGCCTGCCAGTCGGAGATGTGCGCGAGCCAGGCCATCGAGCTGTCGGGTTCAGCGGAGGACGCGGCCTTCCCGCTGTTCATCCGCTCCTTGTACTTCCAGTGCGCGGCGACGCCGAACTCGGCCCGCTGGTGCATCTCGTTCGTGCGGATCTGGATCTCGACGGGCTTCCCGCCCGGTCCGACGACGGTGGTGTGCAGCGACTGGTACAGGTTGAACTTCGGCGTGGCGATGTAGTCCTTGAAACGCCCTGGGACGGGCGTCCACCGTGCGTGGATCGACCCGAGGACCGCGTAGCAGTCGCGCAGCGAGTTCACGAGGACACGGATGCCGACGAGGTCGTAGATGTCGTCGAACTCGCGGCCGCGGACGACCATCTTCTGGTAGATCGAGTAGTACTGCTTCGGGCGACCGGCGACCTTGCCGCGGATCTTCTGCGCCTTGAGATCCTCGTTCACCGCGTCGATGACGTGCTGCACGTATTCCTCGCGCTGCGGTGTCCGCTGCTTGACGAGCGACTCGATCTCGGCGTAGAGCTTCGGGTACAACACGGCGAAGGACAGGTCTTCGAGCTCCCACTTGATCGCCTGGATCCCGAGGCGGTGCGCGAGCGGTGCGTAGATCTCGAGGGTCTCCGTGGCCTTCTTCGCCGCCTTCTCCGCCGGGACGAATCCCCAGGTCCGGGCGTTGTGCAACCGGTCGGCGAGCTTGATGATGAGGACACGGATGTCCTTCGACATCGCGACGATCATCTTCCGGACCGTCTCGGCCTGTGCGCTGTCGCCGTACTTGACCTTGTCGAGCTTCGTGACGCCGTCGACGAGCATGGCGACCTCGTCACCGAAGTCGGCGTGGAGTTGGTCGAGCGAGTAGTCGGTGTCCTCGACGGTGTCGTGGAGGAGGGCCGCGACGATCGTCTTCGGTCCGATGCCGAGGTCGGCCAGGATCTGGGAGACGGCGACCGGGTGCGTGATGTACGGCTCGCCGCTCTGGCGTTTCTGGCCGGAGTGAGCCCGCTCGGCGACCGTGTACGCACGCTCGATGAGCGCCAGGTCGGCCTTCGGATGGTGCTGCCGTACCGTCCGCATCAGGGTGTCGACGGCGCCGGCCGGCTGCGCCTTCGAGAAGATCCGTGGGACGAGACGGCGCAGGGAGGCCGTCGAGGATGTCGTGGTGTCCGCCATCTCAGGCCTCCCTGCGCTCGTGCACGCGGTTGTCGGTCGCTGTCAGGGTCAACGCGCCAGCGGCGCGTCTGCTTCCGTGCGTTCGCCCTCGGCGTCATCCGAGGTCTGAGCGCGATCGCGCGCCTGCAGCACGCGCTTGTCGTGTTTGGCGATGCGGGGCTCGTTGTGCCGGAAGTTCGCGTAGAGCGGTGCAGCGACGAAGATCGTCGAGTACGTGCCGACGAGGATACCGACCAGCAGGGCGAGCGAGATGTCGCGCAGCGTGTCGGCACCGAGGACGAAGGCACCGAAGAACAGGATCGCCGCGACCGGGAGCGCCGCCACCACGCCGGTGTTGATCGAGCGCACCAGGGTCTGGTTGACCGCGAGGTTCACCGACTCCCCGAACGTCCGGGCCGCGCCGTCGGCGTCGAGCGTGGTGTTCTCACGGATCTTGTCGAACACCACGACGGTGTCGTACAGCGAGAACCCGAGGATGGTGAGGAAGCCGATCATGGCGGCCGGCGTGATCTCCCAGCCCGTCGCGGCGTAGACACCGGCCGTGATGATGAGGTCGTGCATGAGGGAGAGCAGCGCGGCCGCGGACATCTTCCAGGTGCGGAAGTACAGGGCCATGAGGATCGCCGCGAGCACGAGGAACACGATGAGGCCGACGATCGCCTGCTTGGAGACGTCCTGACCCCATGACGGGCCGATGAACGAACTCGTGATGTCGGACTGTTCGACGCCGTAGGCCTCGGCCAAGGCTGCCGACACCTGCTGGGTGACCTTGTCGTTCTTCAGCTGGTCGGTCTGCACGCGGACCGAGTTGCCGCCCACGACGGTCACGTGGGTGGTCGCGCCGCTGACGACGGACGCGACCGCGTCTTCGGCCAGCGTCTGATCGGTGCTCTTGACGTCGGCGATCTGGAACTGCGAACCACCGCGGAACTCGATGCCGAAGTTGAATCCGCCCTTGACGACCGGGATCAACACCGAGAGGACGACCGCCACGATGGCGATCGTGTACCAGATCTTGCGCTTGCCGACGAAGTCGTAGGAGCGCTTCCCGGTATAGAGCTCGTTTCCGAACCGTGCGAACGCACCCATCAGGAGTCCTTCCCATCGGTCGGCAGATCGTCTGCTCTGGTGTCGGAGCCGCCTCCGACGAGGGCCGCCTGCTTGCGCTCGGCGATCGTCTGGCGCTTGGCCGCCTCGCGGCTGCTGGACGCGGCCTTGGCGCCGGGCACCGAGACGGGCTTCCGGAACTCTGCACGACCACGGTAGATGGCGCCGAGCGCCGACGGGTCGAGACCGGTGAACGGCTTGCCGCTGTTGAAGAGCTTCGTCTGGCCGAGGAGCTGCATCATCGGGTGCGTGAACAGGAGCACGACGATGACGTCGATGATCGTGGTGACGCCGAGGGTCAGGGCGAAGCCGCGGACGTTGCCGATCGCGAGGACGTACAGCACCACGGCGGACAGCAGGTTGACACCCTTCGCCGCGTAGATGGTGCGCTTGGCGCGCTTCCAGCCGGCTTCGACGGCGGACTCCAGGCCGCGGCCGTCGCGGAGTTCGTCCTTGATGCGTTCGAAGTACACGATGAACGAGTCCGCGGTGAAGCCGATGGCGACGATGAGGCCCGCTATGCCGGCGAGGGAGAGCCGGAAGCCCTGACGCCAGGACATGAGCAGGATCACCACATAGGTGAGCACCGCGGCCGCGACGAGCGAGGCGATGGTCACGGTGCCGAGGAGCCGGTACTGGAACAGCGTGTAGATGACGACCAGGATGAGCCCGATGAGACCGGCGATGAGGCCGCTCTCCAGCTGCGTCGAACCGAGGGTCGCCGAGATGGTGTCCTGGCTCTGCACGACGAAGCTGATCGGCAGGGCGCCGAACTTGAGCTGATCGGCGAGGGTCTTGGCGGACTCCTCGGTGAAGGAGCCGCTGATCTCCGGCTTGCCGTCGGAGATGACGGCGAGCGACTGCGGTGCGGAGATGACGTTGCCGTCGAGCACGATCGCGAACTGGTTCTGCGGGCTCTGCAGCGAGGTCAGACGACCGGTGACGTCGGCGAAGAGCGCAGTGCCCTTCTCGTTGAAGACCGGGTACACCGCCCACTCGCCCGTGCTCGCACCCGACGACGTCGTCTTGATGCCGGCGCTCGCGTCGGACAGGTCTTCTCCGGACACCTCGACCGGGCCGAGGACGTACTTGAAGGTGCCGTCGACGTCGCACGTGATGAGTGGGTCGGCAGCGGGCGCTGCGGTGGCGTCGAGCGAATCCGCGTTCGCGGCGCAGTCGTAGGCCTGGAAGGCGGCGTACAGCGCGGGCGTCACCTGCGACAGGTCGCTCGCGTTGGTCGGCGACGCGGTCGGCGTGCTCTCGAGGCCCGGATCCGGCGTCGGATACGGGGTCGAGGCGCCGTCTTCTCCGATGAAGGTGTTGGACGGCTGACCGGGAGTCAGCTGCTGCGAGGTGAGGACCGGACGGAACTCGAGCTTCGCGGAGCTCTCGATGCGGTTCAGCGTCGCTTCGTCGGGGGTTCCCGGGATCGAGACGACGACGTTCTGACCCTGCGTCGTGATCTCCGCCTCCGAGACGCCGGACGCGTCGACGCGCTGGCGGATGATCGCCACGGCCTGGTTCAGCTGCTCGTTGGAGACCGTCTGGCCGGACTCCAGCTTCGGCGCGAGGATGATCTGGGTGCCACCCTCGAGGTCGAGGGCCAGCTTGGGCGCCCATGAGCTGTTCCCCCAGAGGACCCCGGCCGCGTTGATCGCGAACAAACCGATGAGGATTACGCCAAGCCAGGTGAGCGAACGCCACGCTTTCTTGACCGGAGTCGACTTTGCCAAACTCGGAACTCAGCTTTCTCTGCCGGCGGTGGCACGACGGCCACCGCCCGGGAAGGGGTTGGGACTAGTCGTCGCTCTTCTGCGGCTTCGAGGTGTCCTCGACGCGCTGGCCGAATTCGGGCTTGGAGAGGTCGAGCGATGAGGCGTCGTCGGGGATCGACTCGACGACCGGAGCCTCTTCCGCGGTCTCGGCGACCGTCGGGGCGACGACCGCACCCGCGTAGCGGGGGTCGATGGTGACGATGACGCCGGGGGCGATCTCGACATCGGCCTTGCGGGAGTCGCGGTCCATCGAGATGAGGGTGCCGTAGACGCCGAAGCCGGTGAGCACCTCCGCGCCGGGGACGAGCTTCTGCTCCGTCTCCGCGGCCTGCTTCTTCCGCTTGTTGTTGCTCACCATCATGAACACGATCATGACGCCGGCGAGGCCGAACAGGACGAGGGTCATTGCATCCACGATGGGAACCTTCCAGAGGAGATTGAGGGCGGGAGACGTTGGGAACGCACCGCCAAAGGGAAATTATAGGCCATCGAGGGTCGAGCCATGCTGAGAAGGTGTTCTGCCGAAGTGCCGCCACGCGGCCGGGGTTGCCACGCGGCCTCGTGGCGTGCGCGTGATGAGGCCGATCCTGACGAGGAACGGCTCGACGACGGACTCGATCGTCTCCGCTTCCTCGCCGACCGAGACCGCGAGCGTGCTGAGCCCGACCGGACCTCCGGCGAAGCGGTCGAGCATGCCTTCCATGACCGATCGGTCGAGTCGGTCGAGACCCAGGGCGTCGACGTCGTAGAGCTCGAGGGCGGCACGCACGGTCTCGAGGTCCGCGCGGCCACCGTGCACGAGTGCGTAGTCCCGCACCCGGCGGAGGAGTCGGTTAGCGATGCGCGGCGTACCCCGACAGCGTCCGGCGATCTCGGCGACGGCCCGACCGTCGATGTCGAGCCCCAGCATGTCGGCCGTGCGGTGCAGCACCTGCTGCAGTTCCGGCTCGTCGTAGAACTCGAGGTGCGCGGTGAAACCGAAGCGGTCGCGGAGCGGGTTCGGCAGCAGGCCGGAGCGGGTGGTCGCTCCGACCAGGGTGAACGGTGCCAGCTCGAGCGGGATGCTCGTCGCGCCGGCACCCTTGCCCACCATGATGTCGATGCGGAAGTCCTCCATGGCGAGGTACAACATCTCCTCCGCGGGGCGGGCCATGCGGTGGATCTCGTCGATGAAGAGGACCTCGCCCGGGGTCAGCGACGACAGGACTGCGGCGAGGTCGCCGGCGTGCTGGATGGCCGGACCGCTCGTGAGTCGGAGTGGTTTCCCCGTCTCGTGCGCGACGATCATCGCGAGGGTCGTCTTGCCGAGTCCAGGAGGGCCGGCCAGCAGGATGTGGTCGGGGGTGCGGTTCTGCATCCCGGCGGCCGTGATCAGGAGTTGCAACTGACCTCGCGCCTTGGTCTGACCGACGAACTCGGAGAGCGACCGGGGACGGAGCGCCCCCTCGAACGCCAGTTCCGCGTCGGACTCGGCGGCTGGATTGGTGAGGTCTTCTGGAGCGTCCGTCACGAGGTACGGCCTCCGGCGTGCGCCGGGCCGAGTCTGCCGAGGGCCAGGCGGATGAGCGACGGCACGGTCGAGAGGTCGTCCGCACTCGCGGAGGCGGAGGCCTCCACGACCGCCTGCGTCGCCGTCTTCTCCGGCCAACCGAGCCCGATGAGCGCCGTGACGACCTGATCGGCGATCGCGGCGGCGTTCACGGTGGTCGCCGGAGCTTCAGGCGTCGTCCTGGTGACGCGGAGCTTGCCGGCGAGCGACACGGTGATGAGCTTCGCCGTCTTCGGCCCGATCCCGGAGACCTTGCGGAACGGGGCGTCGTCGTCCGCGGAGATGGCTGCGGCGATCTGCTCCGGCGTCAGCGCCTCCAGGACCCCGAGCGCCGACTTCGGCCCGACCCCGGTGACGCTCACCAGGAGCTCGAACACGGACAGCTCCTCAGCGGATCGGAACCCGAACAGGGAGAGCGAGTCCTCCCGCACGATCAGTGTCGTCGAGAGGAGCGCTTCGGTGCCGACCCGGAGTGAGAGTGCATGGGCCGGCGTGACCTGGACGGCGAATCCGACGCCGCCCACCTCGATCACGACGAGGTTGCCGACCGCGCTCAGGACGGTGCCGCGGAGGGAGGAGATCATGCTTCCAGCCTAGGGCTCCGCGCTGCCCGGGCCCGGACGGCCGCCTCGCGCGGAGCGCCGCCGCGTTCCGCCGCCGCCCACGCACGCTGGGCCGGAGTGAGTGCTCCACTCCCCTGCGGTGGAGCGCCGACGGGTGTCGCTGCCGTCGACACGACGGGTCGCCAGGCGTGGCAGATCGCAAGTGCGAGCGCATCGGCGGCGTCAGCGGGCTTCGGGAGTTCGTCGAGACCGAGGATCCGGGCGACCATGGTCTGCACCTGGAGCTTGTCCGCCCGGCCGTATCCGGTCACCGCGGCCTTGACCTCACTCGGGGTGTGCAGGCCGACGGGGATCCCGTTCGCGGCCGCAGCGTGCAGTGCGAGCCCACTCGCCTGGGCGGTGCCCATGACCGTCCGGACGTTGTGTTGTGCGAACACCCGCTCGACGGCCATCGCGGTCGGCGAAGTGCGCTCGATCGCCTCGGCGATACCCTGCGCGATCATGAGGAGTCGCTGCTCGAGTGGGGCGTGCGCGTCCGTCCGGATGACGCCGTACTCGACCATCGTGGCCTGCCGTCCCGGCAGGACGTCGACGACCCCCACCCCGCATCGGGTCAGGCCGGGGTCGATGCCGAGGACGCGCAGAGTCATGTTCCGACCCTAAGCGCGGGCGATGCGCCGGACGATCCGCGAGGGCGGAGTGTCGTACATCCGTTCGAACGGGCTTCGCACGGCACGGGTGCCGGACTACTCGTCGTCGGCCTCCAGCTCGGCCTGCACCTCGGGGGTGAGGTCGAAGTTGCTGTAGATGTTCTGGACGTCGTCGTTGTCCTCGAGCGCGTCGATCAGCTTGAAGATCTTGCGCGCGGTGTCGGCGTCGATCTCGACCTTGAGGTTCGGGACGAAGGCGACGTCGGCGGAGTCGTAATCGATACCGGCCTCTTGCAGGGCGGTCCGGGTCGCGACCATGTCGCTCGGCTCGGTGACGACCTCGAAGGTCTCACCCTCGGTGTTCACCTCTTCTGCGCCCGCATCGAGGACGGCGCCGAGGACGTCGTCCTCCGTGGTCCCCTCGGCCTGGACGACGATAAGGCCCTTGCGCTGGAAGTTGTAGGCGACGGAGCCCGGATCGGCCATGGTGCCGCCGTTGCGGGACATCAGCGTCCGGACATCGGCTGCTGCACGGTTCTTGTTGTCGGTGAGGCACTCGACGAGCAGGGCGACGCCGTTCGGACCGTAGCCCTCGTACATGATCGTCGTGTAGTCGACGACCTCACCGGTGAGGCCGGCACCGCGCTTGACGGCGCGGTCGATGTTGTCGTTTGGAACCGAGGTCTTCTTCGCCTTCTGGATGGCGTCCTGCAGCGTCGGGTTGCCCGCGAGGTCTGCGCCGCCCATCTTGGCCGCGACCTCGATGTTCTTGATGAGCTTGGCGAACGACTTCGCGCGACGGCCGTCGATGACCGCCTTCTTGTGCTTGGTCGTCGCCCACTTGGAGTGTCCGGACATGTGCTCCCTAACTGCGTGAAAAGAACCTGACCAGTCTAGGCCAGCGACCCGGAACTCGCGATCACGCCGCGACGGGCCACGGGATCGGGCGCCAGCGCCTCAGCGGGATCGCTCGACCTTGTCGAGGAAGTAGGCGTGGAAACGGGTGTCGCCCGTGACCTCGGGATGGAAGGACGTGCCGAGGAGGTTCCCCTGCTCGACGGCGACCATCCGACCGTCGGGCAGCGAGGCGAGGGGTGCCACCGACGGACCGGCGGCTTCGACCACCGGCGCGCGGATGAACACGGCGTGCACGGGCGGGTCGCCGAGGACCGGGATCGACAGGTCCGTCTCGAAGGAGTCGAGCTGCGACCCGAAGGCGTTGCGCCGGACCGAGACGTCGAGCCCGCCGAGACTCTGTTGGCCGGCGATCCCGTCGAGGATCCGGTCGGCCAGGAGGATGAGCCCGGCGCAGGTGCCGTACACGGGCAACCCGGCGGTGATCGCTTCGCGCAACGGTCCGGCGAGGTCGAAGGAGCGAGCGAGCTTGTCCATCACGCTCGACTCGCCGCCGGGCAGGACGAGTCCGTCGATGCCGGTCAGTTCCGAGGGACGCCTGATGAGGCTGACGTCCGCCCCGAGGCCGGTGAGGACGGCCGCATGCTCGCGGAAGTCCCCTTGCAGGGCGAGGACGCCGACGCGTGCCGCCCCGGTCACGACGTCACCTGGTTCAGGGCGGACGCGGGGCTACCAGCCACGCTCGGCGAGGCGGTGCGGTGCGGCGAGGTCGGCGACGTTGATGCCGACCATCGCCTCACCGAGACCGCGGGACACCTCGGCGATGACCTGAGGGTCGTCGAAGAAGGTCGTCGCCTTGACGACGGCCGCCGCCCGCTGAGCCGGATTGCCGGACTTGAAGATGCCGGATCCGACGAACACGCCGTCGGCGCCCAGCTGCATCATCATCGCGGCGTCGGCCGGCGTCGCCACACCCCCGGCGGTGAACAACACGACCGGGAGCTTGCCGGTCTCGGCGATCTCGACGACGAGGTCGTATGGGGCCTGGAGGTCCTTCGCCGCGACGTACAGCTCGTCCTTCGACATCGACGACAGGTGCGCGATCTCGGAGCGGATCTTGCGGATGTGCTTCGTCGCCTCGGACACGTCGCCGGTGCCGGCCTCGCCCTTCGAGCGGATCATGGCGGCACCCTCGTTGATGCGCCGCAATGCTTCTCCGAGGTTGGTGGCGCCGCACACGAACGGGACGTCGAAGCCCCACTTGTCGATGTGGTTCACGTAGTCGGCCGGGCTCAGGACCTCGGACTCGTCGATGTAGTCGACGTCGAGCGCCTGGAGGACCTGTGCTTCGACGAAGTGGCCGATGCGAGCCTTCGCCATGACGGGGATGGACACCTCGGCGATGATCGATTCGATGAGGTCGGGATCGCTCATCCGAGCCACGCCGCCCTGGGACCGGATGTCCGCCGGGACGCGCTCGAGGGCCATCACGGCGACGGCTCCGGCGTCCTCCGCGATACGGGCCTGCTCGGCGGTGACGACGTCCATGATGACGCCGCCCTTCAGCATCTCCGCGAGTCCGCGCTTCACGCGGTTCGAGCCGTGCTGTCCAGTGGTCGTGCTGCTCTCGGTCATGATGGCGAGCGTACCGCCGGGTGGCCTGACGGTGCTCCGTCCACAGGCCGGAAATTGGACTTGGCTGGGCCGGTCCACCTGGACCGGCCCACGACGGATCAGGCCGAGGTGGGCCAGGCGTCCGCGATCGACTGCCGGACGTCGCCGAGCAGCTGCGGGAGCGCCTTGGTCTGGGCGATGATCGGGAAGAAGTTGGCGTCCGTCGCCCAGCGCGGGACGACGTGCTGGTGCAGGTGCGCCGCGATCCCGGCACCGGCCACGGCACCCTGGTTCATGCCGAGGTTGAAACCGTCATTCCTCGAGACGGACCGGACGACCCGCATCGCCGTCTGCGTCAGAGCGCCGATCTCGGCGACCTCCTCCGTCGTCGCGTCGTCGTACATCGCGACGTGGCGGTACGGGCAGACGAGCAGATGCCCGGAGTTGTACGGGAAGAGGTTCAGCAGAACGAAGGCGTGCTCGCCCCGATGCACGATGAGCGCCGACTCGTCGTCGAGCGTCGGCGCGATGCAGAACGGACAACCGTCGTCGGATGGTTGGCCCTGCTTGATGTAGACCATCCGGTGGGGCGTCCAGAGACGCTGGAACGCGTCCGGGACGCCCACCAGGTGGGAGGTGTCGATCGATTCGAACGACTCCGGCTCGGTGCCCGGGGTCATGCCGGCAGATCCGCTGCGGTGTTCACCTGCAGTTTCGCGGCGATGGCGGCGCGGATTCGGCGCACGGCGTCGGCGACCGGGACACCGTTCTCCTGGGTGCCGTCGCGGAATCGGAAGCTCACCGCGCCGTTGGCCTGGTCCTCCTCGCCGACGATCAGCTGCAGCGGGGTCTTCGCCTTGGTGTGGTTCCGGATCTTCTTCTGCATCCGATCGTCGGAGGCGTCGAGTTCCGCACGGACCCCGGACGAGCGCAGCTCGGCGACGACTCCGCCGAGGAACTCCTCGTACTGCTCGGAGACGGGGATACCGACGACCTGCACGGGGGCGAGCCACACCGGGAAGGCACCCGCGTAGTGCTCGAGCAGGATCGCGAAGAAGCGCTCGATCGAGCCGAGGAGTGCGCGGTGGATCATCGCCGGACGCTTGCGCGTGCCGTCAGCAGCCGTGTACTCCAGCTCGAACAACTCGGGGAGGTTGAAGTCGAGCTGCACGGTGGACAGCTGCCACGTCCGGCCGATCGCGTCGCGCGCCTGGACCGAGATCTTCGGACCGTAGAAGGCTGCGCCGGCGGGGTCGAGGACGAGTTCGAGACCGGACTCGACCGCCACCTGGCGGAGGGTCTCGGTCGCTTCGTCCCAGACCTCGTCGGTGCCGACGTACTTGTCGGGGTCCTTCGTCGAGAGCTCCAGGTAGAAGTCGTCGAGACCGTAGCCACGGAGGGTCTCCAGGACGAACTGCAGCTGGCGGCCGACCTCGTCCTTGACCTGGTCGTCGGTCACGTAGATGTGGGCGTCGTCCTGCGTGAGGCCACGGACACGCGTGAGCCCGGAGAGGGTGCCGCTCTTCTCGTACCGGTAGACCGTGCCGAACTCGGCGAGTCGGAGCGGCAGTTCGCGGTAGCTGCGCCCACGAGCCCGGTAGATCAGGTTGTGCATCGGGCAGTTCATGGGCTTCAGGTAGTAGTCCTGGCCCTGACGGGTGACGTGGCCGTCGGCGTCGACCTCCTGGTCGAGGTGCATCGCCGGGAACATGCCGTCCTTGTACCAGGCCAGGTGCTGGCTGACCTCGAACAGATGTCCCTTCGTGATGTGCGGGGTGTTCACCAGCTCGTAGCCGGAAGCGAGCAGGCGCTCGCGCATGTAGTTCTCGATCTCGTTGCGGATGATGCCGCCCTTGGGGTGGAACACCGCGAGACCCGAGCCGATCTCCTCGGGGAAGCTGAAGAGGTCGAGCTCGGCGCCGAGCTTGCGGTGGTCGCGCTTGGCCGCCTCCTCGATCCGCGTCTGGTAGGCGCGCAGCTCGTCCTTGGTCGCCCAAGCGGTGCCGTAGATTCGCTGCAGCTGCGGGTTCTTCTCGCTCCCGCGCCAGTACGCCGCGGCGAGACGCGTCAAGGCCCAGCCGTTGCCGATCATGCGCGTGTTCGGCAGGTGTGGACCGCGGCAGAGGTCCTTCCAGACCGTCTCCCCCGTCTTCGGGTCGACGTTGTCGTAGATGGTCAGCTCCGCGCCGCCCACCTCGACGTTCTCGTCGTCGGCTGCGGATCCACCCTTGAGGCCGATCAGCTCGAGCTTGTAGGGCTCCCCCGCGAGTTCCGCACGAGCCTCGTCTTCGGTGACGACTCGTCGCACGAAGCGCTGGCCCTGGCGGATGATGCGGTCCATCGTCTTCTGCAGCACCTTGAGCGCCTCAGGCGTGAACGGTGCGGCGACGTCGAAGTCGTAGTAGAAGCCGTCGGTGACCGGCGGGCCGATGCCGAGGTTCGCGTGCGGGTCGACCTGCTGCACGGCCTGCGCGAGCACGTGGGCTGCGGAGTGCCGGAGGATGTTGAGGCCGTCGGGCGAGTCGAGGTGCACCGGCTCGACGGTGTCCGTCTCCGTCACCGTGGCGGCGAGGTCCTTCAGTTCGCCGTTGACGCGCATGGCGACCACGGATCGGTCGGTGAACAGTGCGAACCCGTCACTCACGGATGATCTCTCTTTCTCAGGTGAAACCTTGGCCGTGCAAGCCTATCGTCGTCCACGACGGGGAGACGCTGCCGTCGGTCGGCGGGCATGGTTCGTGTTCGGTCGCATCGCTAGAGTGAAGGCCTACGACGTGACGGGGGTGGCGCTGATGACGGCTGGGCAGAGGAGCGGGGCTGCGACGGCGCTGTTCGCCGCGCTGCCCGTGGTCGCAATCGTGCACATCATCGCCCTCGCGTTCGGTCAGGAATGGCTGTCGCTCCTCACCAAGCCGTTCATCATGCTGGTCCTCGCGCTGGCGCTCGTATGGTCGGTCCGGCGGCTGTCGGCCGCTGCGGTCAGCGCGCTCGTCGCGATCATGTGCAGCTGGCTGGGCGACGTCGCCCTCATGGTTCCGGGCGAATTCGCGTTCGGCGTGGGGATCCTGTTCTTCATGCTCGCTCAGGCCGGTTATGTCTTACTCTTCGTGCGGCATCTGCGCACCAGGAACCGCCCGCCGGTCTGGGCGCTCGTGTACCTGGTGTGGCTCGTCGCCGGCATCGCGCTCCTCAGTCAGCAGGACATGGGGGCGCTGTATCCGGCGGTCGTCCTGTATGCCGTCGTGATCGGGGCCATGGCGGCGTCTTCCACGATGACGACGCCGACGATCGCCGTGGGCGGTGCGCTGTTCCTGGTCTCCGACTCGTTGATCGGGCTCGACCGCTTCGTGCCTGCAGTGACGATCTGGGCGGCGGACGAGATCATCATGGCGACGTACGCCGCGGGCCAAGGCATCATCGTGTGGGGCGTCGCGGAGGTCCTGCGTCGCCGGGAGCGGGCGGTCCTCGCCGTCTGAACGGACGTCCGGGCGTGCGACGGGTGGTCTGCGCAAGAGGTGGTCTGTGCAACGACGAAGGGCCCGAGCTGTTCGCTCGGGCCCTTCGTGTTCCTGTGGGCGATACTGGGATCGAACCAGTGACCTCTTCCGTGTCAGGGAAGCGCGCTACCGCTGCGCCAATCGCCCAGGTGAGTGGTGTTGCCAGCGAGGTGGCGACGGGATTCGAACCCGTGTGGACGGCTTTGCAGGCCGCTGCCTAGCCTCTCGGCCACGCCACCACGTGTGATGAAACACACTGTCGAGCGGAACGCTTGCACGTTCTCACTGACACTCGAGCGGATGACGAGATTCGAACTCGCGACCCTCACCTTGGCAAGGTGATGCGCTACCACTGCGCCACATCCGCATTGCATCCCGTTTCCGGGTGCTTGGAAACTCTAGCCGATGTTGACGGCGCTCGTTGACACCTCGGTGCGGGCGAGTCGGCCCAACCCTTGATGTTCCGCGGAAAAGCGGGCTGAAAATCGATGTCGCCCGGCGCGTCGGCGTCCAGGGTCGAACCACCCTTCGACAGGCTCGGGGACCAGAGCGGCCCGGCGGCCCTCCCCCGGTCACTGAGCTTGTTCCTGGTCACTGAGCTTGCCGAAGTGCCCACAAGCAACCCTTCGACAGGCTCAGCGACCGAGACGGGTCGGGCACACCTCTCCCGGTCACTGAGCCTGTCGAAGTGCCCACGAAGGAGCCTTCGTCGGCGGGGTCAGAATGGTGCGGGATCTGGCTCGGTCCGATACTGCTTGCCGTCGGGTGTCGTCCACTCGAGGACCCCGCCCGGCTGATGGTCGAGGTTCCATCCGGGGAGGTGCTTCATGCGGTGGTGATGTCGACACAGGCAGGCTGTCGACATCTGTGGTGCCTCCGTCCTCCCAGGCGACGGAATGATCGAGATCGCACGCCCGGGCCCGTCTCCCGCAGCCCGGTGCCCGACAGGTGCCGTCCCGCAACCGCACTGCCCGTTGGAGGTCGACCGGGACGCGGTACTGATGCCGGCCGACGGAGAGCACCGCACCGGTTTCCGGCTGGACCAAGATCCGGGTGAACCTGGGCGCGTTCACCGCGATCCGTGCTGCGGTCTCGGGGTCGATGGGGCCGTAGCCGTCCAGGATGGCCGGGGCGTCGGAGATGCCAGCCATGCTGAGCGCTGGGACCGTGATGTGGACCATGGGCCTGATGTGTTCCTGGACCTCGATCGGGTGCGGGAGGACCGGACTCGACATGACATCGTCGGGGGTCACGCCGGTGAGCGCGAGGGCCGCGAGGGCATTGGTCTGGAATTGTGCGCAGGTGCGGGTGTCGCCCTGCGGCGCGGCTTTCGGCGGCGGCTGCTGCGAGTCGCTCGGCGATGCCCTGCGCGATCGGCGCCGTGGTGAAGAGGTGCACCCAAGCCATACCGTCGGCGGCGGGTTCGATCTCGACGCGACGGTCGGCCTCGGAGCGGACCGCGCGGGCGGTGATGGACTCGGGATGGAGCCGCTCGCGCAAGACCCGGGCACTCGTGCGGAGGCCGGCGGCCGTCGTGCGCTCGGCGATGACGAGCACCTGCTCGAGGAACACCGCCCGCCCGGCGGCAGGGACGTCGCGGTGTTGGTCGGTGATCACCTGCGCGTGCCTCGCCGAGATGCGCCCGGCCTCAAGTGACGCCAGCACCGCCGGTGCGTCGTTCACGAGGCGCTCGGCGTCGTTCGTCGCACGCTGGATCGTCCGCTCCGGGATCCGGGTCGCCATCGCGAGGGCCGCACACGTCGAACGGCGGGACAAGGCCTGGCGCTCGGCCGGCGGGAAGATCGCCGGGACCGTAGCGTCGGCCAAAGCGTCAGCATCACTGACATTCCAGATGCCGAGTGAGGGTCGGTTGCGGAAGGGTCCTCGTGTGCCCTTCGACAGGCTCAGGGACCAGGAGGAGGGAGCCGGATTCGTGAGGTGGCTCGTGTGCCCTTCGACAAGCTCAGGGACCAGGAGAAGGGCGCCGGATTTGCGGAGTGCTCCGTGTGGCCTTCGACAGGCTCAGGGACAGGAGGAACGGCGCCGGACTCGCGAGAGTCTCCGGGTGCCCTTCGACAGGCTCAGGGACCCGAGGGGTGCTCGCGGGCGTTTCGACAGGCGGAGATACGGCGTTACCGGGCTGCCTGGCGCGGGGCGGGCAAGGTGCACGCGAACGACGAAAGCCCCCGGGGGTCCAGGGGCTTTCTGTGGTGGGCGATACTGGGATCGAACCAGTGACCTCTTCCGTGTCAGGGAAGCGCGCTACCGCTGCGCCAATCGCCCGGGTGGCGTGTGAGACACGACGCCGGGATGTTGCTGGTGGAACTGTGTTGCTGAGGTGAGGTGGCGACGGGATTCGAACCCGTGTGGACGGCTTTGCAGGCCGCTGCCTAGCCTCTCGGCCACGCCACCATGTGTGACCGAACACACTGCCGAGTAGGGCTCCTGCCGGAACAACACCACTGACACTCGAGCGGATGACGAGATTCGAACTCGCGACCCTCACCTTGGCAAGGTGATGCGCTACCACTGCGCCACATCCGCATTGCCCGCATCACTGCGTGCTCGAACGACTCTAGCCGAAACCGGGACCGATGTTCAAACCGGCACGCGTACTGGGTCGACAGCGTTGCGGATGTGCGTTCATCCCCCGCCATCGGCTAGTATCGTGACTCGCGGCTGTTCGGCACCTCTCCGGTGCGGACGACCTGCGGGCGATTGGCGCAGTTGGTAGCGCGCTTCCTTCACACGGAAGAGGTCATCGGTTCGAGTCCGGTATCGCCCACATCATCCACCATCGCCCGGGGTGTACCACCCTCCACTGCGGCGACTCACTCCGCGAGATCAAGACGTTCCGCCCTGGCAGCCCCTGTCCGGCGGGGATCGCTCGGGAAGCAGTGTCTGCACGCGAGCGGCGTGCCGAGTCCCTGCGCAGCCACGCCCCAGCCGATCGAGCCGGTGGCCATCGCGCGCATGAAGATGAGGATGCAGATCGAGGCTCCGCGGGACCGCACCCACTGCGGCAGGGTGAGCTGCAGCGCGAAGAGCGCGGAACGCAGCAGGATCCGGCGGACGAGGTGCGCGGACACGACGTACCGGACCCCGCTCGCAACGCTGCCCCGAACGCTCGTGGTCGTCGAGACCCGTCTGCGAGGGTCGCTTTCACCAGACGAGGGCGATCACGGCCACGACGAAGCTCAGCGCGTTGACACCGAACACGACGGGGGCGCCGAAGGCCGTGCCGATATTGCTCCCCAGCTGGGCGAACCAGAGCACCCTGAAAGCGGTGATGGCGATCGGCGCCCATGCCGACGGTTGCGACGATGGGATTGCCGAGGGTGAAGACATGGTCGAACGACAGGACGTCGTCGCGGCCCGGGCATCGTCGGTTTGTCGCAATCATCGAGCGGTGTCATCACCGTCGAGGGCCGGCTGGCGGCGACGCCCTATGGAGGATCATCGCCGGATCGTCAAGCTCCCCGTGCACCGAATCGTGCTGGCTACCGTGGACGCATGGCCATCACGGAACTGATCCTCGTCCGCCACGGTGAAAGCGCCGGGAACCTCGCCGCGTTGGAAGCCGATCGTGCCGGATCCCACCGCATCGCCGTCCCCGATCGTGACGCCGACGTACCCCTCTCGGCCCTCGGTGTCGAGCAGGCAGCCGCGGTGGGCGCTCGACTCGCCACCCTCGCTCCCGCCGACCGCCCTGACATCGTGTTCAGCTCGCCCTATCGGCGAGCGCACGAGACGGCCGTCGTCGCGCTCCGGACCGCCGCGTTCGACGCCGATGAGCTTCGGCCGGTCGTCGACGAACGGCTGCGCGATCGCGAACTCGGGATTCTCGACACCTTCACCTCGGTCGGCGTCGATGCGGAGTTCCCGGAGGAGGCCGCTCGACGACGGTCCCTCGGCAAGTTCTACTACCGACCGCCTGGAGGTGAGGCGTGGACGGATGTGGCCCTCCGCCTCCGCTCGTTCATCGGCGACCTGGACCGGCACGCCGACCGCACACGGGCCCTGGTGGTCTGTCACGACGCCGTCATCTCGCTCTTCCGCTACATCTGCGAGGGGTGGGATGAGCGTCGCGTCCTGGAGGAGGCCGCACTCCGTCCGACACCGAACGCCTCCTTCACCCACCTCGTCCACGACGGACGGGCCTGGAGAGCACGCGCGGCGAATGCGACCGCACACCTCCAGCAGGCGCAGGTGGCGGTCACCGAGCACTCGGGGGCGACCGATGTCCAGAGCTGACCCCACTATGCTCACGCCTGAGGTCCTCGCCGACTGGCCGCTCCCCGACCCCGGATCGTCGAAGGACGATCGTGGGTCGACGCTCGTCGTCGGTGGCGCGCGGATGACGCCAGGGGCGGTCGCCTTGGCGGGCCTGGCCGTCCTCAGGGTCGGCGCGGGTCGGATCACGCTCGCGGTCGGTGCGTCAGCATCGTCGCCACTCGCGATCGCCTTCCCTGAGGCAGGCGTCATCGGGTTGGCCGAAACCAGCGCCGGAGCCGTCCGGGGTGACGAGGTCGGCCGCCTCGAGGATGTCCTGGACGTCGACTGTCTGCTGCTCGGTCCTGGCCTCGACGACGCGGACGAAGCCGTGGCACTCCTCCACAGCCTGCGCCCGCTCCTGGGCGCCGACACCGTCGTGGTGCTCGACGCCTTCGCGCTCGGTGCCCTGTCACACGCTCCCGACTTCTCGAAGGGGCTGGAAGGTCGCCTCGTGTTCACCCCGAACGTGGCCGAGGCCGCGATCCTCCTCGACGTGGACGAGGCCGACCCGGACACGGCGGCGCTCGAACTGGCGCGACGGTACGGCGCCGTCGTCACCTGTCAGGGCAGGGTCTCCGACGGTGAGCGGGACTTCATCGCGCCCGGCGGGAGTCCGGCCCTCGGGACGGCGGGGAGCGGTGACGTCCTGGCCGGAGCGATCGCCGGGCTCGCGGCACGCGGACTCTCCCCGCTCGCGGCGAGCTGCTGGGGTACCGTGCTGCACGCCGCCTCCGGCGATCGGCTCGCAGACCGGATCGGCCCTCTCGGAGCCCTCGCCCGCGAGTTCGCGGACGAGTTCCCGACGCTCCTCCGAGAGCTCGGGCGACCCGTCACGGGGCGGTCCTAACCGACAGCGGGCCAGCGCCAGCCGGTGATCTCGGGTGCGTCCTCGCCGAACTCCCTGGTGTGCGCTCGGGCCCGGAGCCGGGCGTCCTGCATCTCCTGACGGAGACCCGCGAACCGCTCGCCGAGCCCCGGCGTCCGGTCGATCGCGTCGCACACGAGCGAGAACCGGTCGATCTCGTTGAGCATCACCATGTCGAACGGTGTCGTGGTGGTCCCGTTCTCGAGGTACCCGCGGACATGCAGCTGATCGTGCCCGTGGCGCTTGTACGTCAGCCGATGGATGAGCCACGGGTACCCGTGGTAGGCGAAGACGACTGGACGGTCCGTCGTGAACACGCTGTCGTACTCGGCGTCGGAGAGGCCGTGCGGATGCTGATCCTCACCCATGAGTCGCATGAGGTCGACCACGTTCACGACTCGGACCGACAGCTCCGGGATGCGTTCGCGCAGGATACTCACGGCGGCCAGCGTCTCGAGCGTGGGGACATCCCCGGCACAGGCCATGACGAGGTCCGGGCGCTCCCCCGCACGCTCTGAACCGGCGAAGGGCAGGATGCCGAGCCCGCGGGCGCAGTGCGCGCGGGCCTCGTCGACGCCGAGCCACACGGGTTCCTGGTCCTTGCCCGCGACGATGACGTTGATCTCGTCCGTGCTCTGCAGGCAGTGCTCCGAGACGGCCAGCAGGGTGTTCGCATCGAACGGCAGATACACCCGGATGACATCGGGCTTCTTGTTCACGACGTGGTCGATGAACCCGGGGTCCTGGTGGCTGAAGCCGTTGTGGTCCTGACGCCAGACGTGACTCGTGAGGAGGTAGTTGAGGCTCGCCACCGGGCGCCGCCACGGCAACTCACGTGAACCGTTCAGCCACTTCGCATGCTGGTTGAACATGGAGTCGACGATGTGGATGAAGGCTTCGTAGCAGGTGAACAGGCCGTGCCGACCGGTGAGCAGGTAGCCCTCCAACCAGCCCTGACACTGGTGCTCGCTGAGCATCTCCATGACCCGGCCGGCGCGGGCGAGATGCTCGTCGTCCGGGACGGTCTCGGCGTTCCACTGCCGTTCGGTCACCTCGAAGACCGCCTGGAGTCGGTTACTGGCGAGTTCGTCGGGAGCGAAGATCCGGAAGGTGGTCGGGTTACGCCGGATCACCTCCGTGAGCCACGACCCCAGGACTCCCGTCGCCCCGGCGTCGCGACCACCCGGGGCGTCCACCACGACGGCGGCGTCGTCGATCGCGGGGAGGTCGAGTTCCGTGCGCAGCAGACCTCCGTTGGCGTGCGGGGTCGCGCTCATCCGGGCCTCCCCGCGCGGAGCGAGTCCCCGCACGAGCGGAACCACCGCGCCATGTTCGTCGAAGAGCTCCTCAGGCCGGTAGCTCCGCATCCAGGACTCCAGGATCCGGGTGTGCTCCTCGGTGTCCCGAGCGTCGGCGAGCGGAACCTGATGCGCGTGGAACGTCCCCTCGACCCGGACGCCGTCGATCACCTCGGGGCAGGTCCAGCCCTTCGGTGTGCGCAGCACGATCATGGGCCATACCGGCCGTCCGGTGTCTCCGGTGGCGGCCCGGGACTTGATGGCCGCGATGCGGTCGAACACGACGTCGAGGACCTCGGCGAACCTGCGGTGTACCTCCATCGGATCCTCGCCGTCGAACCCGCCCTCGACGAAGAACGGTTCGTGTCCGTATCCACGCAGGAGACTCTCGAGTTCGGAGCGTGGGATGCGAGCCAGGACCGTCGGGTTCGCGATCTTGTAGCCGTTCAGGTGCAGGATGGGCAGGACGACGCCATCCTGGACCGGGTCGATGAACTTGTTGGAATGCCAGCTGGTCGCGAGCGGTCCGGTCTCCGCTTCACCGTCGCCGACGACCGCCGCGACGAGGAGATCGGGGTTGTCGAAGGCTGCGCCGTACGCGTGGCTCAGGACGTACCCCAGCTCGCCACCCTCATGGATGCTGCCTGGCGTCTCGGGAGCCGCGTGACTCGGTACCCCGCCGGGGAAGCTGAACTGACGGAAGAACCGGGTCAACCCTGCTTCGGTCTCGGCGACGTCAGGGTAGATCTCGCTGTAGGTGCCGTCCAGGTAGGCGCTCGCCAGGATCGCCGGCCCGCCATGCCCGGGCCCGGCGATGAACATCGCCGATTGGTGGCGCTCCGCGATCACGCGGTTGAGATGCGCATAGGTCAGATTCAACCCCGGAGCGGTCCCCCAGTGGCCGAGGAGCCGGCGCTTCACATGAGCGGCTTCGAGCGGGCGGCGGAGGAGCGGGTTGTCGAGCAGGTAGATCTGCCCGACGGACAGGTAGTTCGCGGCGCGCCACCAGGCGTCGACCTGTTCGATGCTCCGCTCGGACACCGGCTCGCTCGTGTCGCGAGGCCGCCAGCTGTCCGTCGTCGACCCGTCCCGTGCGTTGTGCGTCATCGTCCCAAGATCCCAGGTCGAGCGACCGCAGGCCAGGGTGGTGCGTCGCTCCTGCGAGCGTGCTAGAGCGTCGGCGGGCGGTGCCGACCGGTACCGGCCGTCGCGCCCCACCAGTCGAGGTACGCGCTCGCGGTGTCCGGCAGCGCGGGGCGGAGGCTGCGACCGGCGTGCAGGCGCGTCCGGGAGGGATCCAGCCAGGCCGCGGCCAACTCGGTGTGCAGCGTCGACGGGTCGTAGCGGACCATCGTCTCCGGGCGCAGTTGCTCCATCTCCGCTGCATAGCGCGAGTCGACGACGAGCGGCCGGCGGCCTGCCTCGACCCAGTCGAGCATGGAGCGTGACGCGGAGACATGGCCGTGCGCGGCCAGGGGTATGCCGGGGCGCGAGATCTGCGCGGTGAACGCCGCATCGTCGAGATACCCGGTGACTTCGAACGAGACACCGACGGCGCGCGCTTCCGCTTCGAGGGCGAGCACGTCCGCTTCATGCCCGGCCGAGGGGCCGCCGATGGCTCGGACGACGACGTCGGCGACCTGGTGACCGGTGGCACGGAGATCCTCCGCCGCACGCGCAGCCGCCTGGACCGCCGACGAATGACCCTTACCTGGGTAGATGAATCCGGCGATGAGGACGGTGAGTGGGCGGGCCGTTCCCGTCAGCGATGAATCGTCGGCCGTGACCGCCGCCGTCCCGATCCGGGAGCCGAGCGGAATGGCGTGCGGAACGGTCGCGGCACTGACACCGAGGAACTCTTCGGCGAGCGCCTGCTCGTGCCTGCTGTTGACGGCCGTCGCGTGGGCGGCTGCGATGAACCGTGCGTAGGCGGCGATGCGGCGGTCCAGCATCCTGCCGTCCGAGGTCTGCGGGACGTCGTGGAGGGTGACCGTCAACTCGGTGGCGTCTGCGAGGCGCTCGACGGCTTCCGCCGCCTCCTCGGGCGACCGGCCGAACAGGCGGTCGGTGACGTGGACGTGTGCTCGGCCCACGCCGTCGAGCAGGTGCACGGCGTGGGACGGGGTCGGGGCGTCCAAGCGTTCCGCGCGAGGGTCCGTGGTGATTACGGCGTCGGCGACGTCGATCGCGTACTGGACGACGCCGTGGTGCTGTGGGCCGATCATGAGGAGACGGGGTGGGGCTGCGATCACCTGCGTCATGGTGGTGCAGTGGGGGGCCTGCGTCAAGGGTCGCGGGCACTCTCGTCATCGGACCTATGTTCGGAGGACGGCGCGCGCATCGCGCCGACCCGTCCGCGCGTCTCGCGCCCGCATCCGTACAGGGGATCCCGCCATGCAGCCGACCGCGACGCACCCCACCGCTCGAGTCGACGACCCGACGTCTCGCCCGATCCGTGTCGTCTCGATCCCGGCCGCGCACCCCTACGTCGGCCGGGTCTCCGCATCACCCGAGATCGACGTCCTGGACGATCCGCCGGTCGAGGGAGCGCCATCGGGCGTCTGGTGGCCCCCCGTGGCCCTCGATCCGAGCTGGATCCGCGACCACGCCGGCGATGCCGATCTCCTGCACATCCACTTCGGCACGGAGTCGTTCCCACCCGGACACGTCACCGCGTGCCTCGAGGCCGCGCACGAGGTCGGCTGGTCGGTCGTCTACACGGTGCACGACCTCGAGCACCCGCAGCTCGAGCACCAGGGGGCGTACGGGGCGCAGCTCGACGAGCTCGTCCGCGGCGCCGACGCGCTGGTCACGCTGACCCCCGGCGCCGCCGAGGGGATCCGGGAACGCTGGGGTCGCGAGGCGATGGTCATCGCTCATCCGTCACTCCTCTCGGACGACGTCGACGTCCCGCTCGTGCTGCCGTCGGCCGGGTTTCGGGTCGGCGTGCATCTGAAGGACCTGCGCCCCAATGTGGACGCGGTCGGTGTCGTCACCACCCTCATCGACGCGGTCGAACGCCTGCGTCGCCGTGGAGCGGACGTCGTCGCAGAGATCCGGATGCACCACGTGGTCCGCGATCCGGAGGCCCGCGACACCGTCCGACGGCTTGTCGGCAGATCGGAAGCGGCGCTCCTCATCGAGCACGAGCGTCTCGACGACCTCGGACTCGCCATCGCGCTCAGCCGCCTGGACGTCTGCCTGCTCCCCTACCGGCACGGCACGCATTCCGGCTGGCTCGAACTCTGCTGGGATCTCGGCGTGTCCGTCGCCGTCCCGTCCGGGATCGGAGCGTACCTCGAGCAGCATCCCGACGACACGGTCTCCGCGTACGACCTCGGGGACGGAGCATCACTCGAGCGTGCCGTCGGCGAGCTCCTCGAAGCGGATGGCGCGACCCGAGCCGGTTCCGCCGGTCGGAGCGCCACCGTCGCCGAGCGCCGCGCCCGTCGCGTCGTCGACGACGCCGTCGGCGCAGCAGCGCACGCCGGGCTGTACCGCCGAGTCATCTCCGAGCACGCCTCGTGACGGCCGGTCCACGACTGCGCGTCGTCGTCATCGCCCCGCTGCGCTTCCCCATCCGTCGTCCACACGCCGGCGGTCTCGAATCCGCCGTGTGGTCGGAGGTCACCGCGCTCCGCGCACGAGGCCACGAGGTGACGTTCATCGGCGTCCGCGGGTCCGACTTCGTCGAGCGCGGCAGCGTCTTCGAACTACCGGAACTACGGTGGCCGCGCTGGTCCTCCCCCGACGACGAGCGGTATCCCCCGGGCCACATGACCCGATCCGTCCCGGCATTGCGCCGTGCGCTCGAAGCGATCGCCGCTCGGCCAGGGCGATACGACGTGGTCTCCAACCACTGCCTGGACGCGCTGCCGGTGGAACTGGCGCCCGAGCTGGGCGTCCCCATGATCACCACCCTGCACACACCGGTCGACGAGGCCGTCGCCGCTGCCGCGAGCCGGGCCGGTTCCGACGGCAGCCGGTTCCTGGCGGTGAGCGAGTTCACGAAGCGCACCTGGGCGGCGGCCGGTGTCGAATCCGAGGTGCTCCTGAACGGCATCGATCCGGATGCCTGGCGGGCCGGCCGAGGCGGCGAGGACCTCGTGTGGTTCGGACGGGTCGTCGCGGAGAAGGCCCCGCACCTCGCGGTCGACGTCGCCCGCCGACTCGGTCGCCGGCTCGTCATCGCCGGTCGCGTGGGTGATCCGGTGTACGCCGAGCGCGTGCTGTCGCCGCTGCTGGGACGTGACGTCCGACATGTCGGGCCGCTCGACCCGGCGCGACTCGCCACGCTCGTCGGACGGAGCGCGGCAGCGGTCTCGACGCCGGCGTGGGCCGAGCCGTTCGGTCTCGTCGCGCCGGAGGCGCTGATGACCGGGACACCGGTGGTCAGTTTCGCGGTCGGAGGTGTGCCCGAGATCGCCCAGGCCAGCGTCGGGATGCAGGTGGTCGAGCCAGGAGACCTGGCCGCCATGGCGGACCGCGTGGACGGGTTGATCCGGCAGTCGGAGCTGGACCGAGGGTTCCGCGCCTCGATCCGGGCATCCGCCCTCGCCCGGTTCTCGCTCGACGCCAGGGTGGGCCGGCTCGAGGAGCACTTCGCGGCGCTCCTCGGCGACTCGCCGGTGCTCGGTTCCGGTCGCGTGGACGAGTTCAGCTCGTGAGGCCGCGCATCGGTTGGTACGTGCACCACCACGGACGGGGGCACGTGACGCGTCTGCTCGCCGTCGCACCCCACCTCGACGCCGACATCGTCTGCTTCAGCTCGTTCCCGGCTCCGGGGGGACTCCCCTCGAACTGTTCCTGGGCGGTGCTCGACCGGGATGACGACGTGCCGGACGACGCGTCTCCCCCGGACGACTGCGATCCGACCGCAGAGGGGCTGCTGCACTGGGCGCCACTCGGCCATGCCGGTCACCGTGCTCGTCTTGCGACCATCGCCGCCGCTCTCGCGCAGCAGCAGATGGACGCGATGGTGGTGGACGTCTCCGTCGAGGTGGTGCTCCTCGCACGCCTGCTCGGTGTCCCCACCGTCGTCATGGCACAGCCGGGCCATCGCGACGACGAGCCGCACGCGCTTGCCTTCCGTGCGGCGTCGACGATCATCGCCCCATGGCCTCAGGGTGTGCTGCAGCTGGAGCACCTGCGTCCCGTGCAGGACAAGGTGGTGTACACCGGCGGCATCAGTCGCTTCGAGGGACGGGAGCGGACGTCCGCGGAAGCCGGGCGCAGCGGGGTGCTCCTCCTCGCCGGTGCCGGGGGTTCCGCGGTGTCACGGGATGCCGTGGAGGAAGCCGTACGCGCCAGCGGTCGCGATTGGACCTCGCTCGGCACCGGTGCCGGGTCTGTCTGGTCCGACGACCCGTGGGACGCGCTCTGCCGGGCGGAGGTGGTGGTGTCGTGGGCCGGTCAGAACGCGATCGCCGATCTCGCCGCGGCCGGCGTCACGGCCGTCGTGGTCCCACAGGAACGCCCGTTCGACGAGCAGGTGTCCACCGCCCGTGCACTTGAAGCCAACGAGCTGGCGGTCGTGCGGGCGTCCTGGCCCGACGCTGCGGACTGGCCGGCCGTCCTCGACCGGGCTGCGGAGCTCGACCCCGACTGGTCTCGTTGGCAGGTGGCGGGCGCCGCCCGACGGGCGGCTGAGGCGATCGAGGCGGTCGCGGCCGGCGATCCTGCAGGGGGTGGGCGATGAGGACGTCGATCGTGACCCTGTGCTCGCGCCCACGACTCGGGCACCTCGAACGGCAGCTCGAGGCCGTCAGGGCGTTCATACCGACGTCGGGTGACGTGGTGGAGGGACTCGTCGTGTGGATCGGCGACGACGCACCACCGGCTCTCGACGCGGAGCTGACGGTCCACCTCCCACCGGGGCCCGACGGGCTCCGTCTCGCGGCAGGTCGGAACCTCGGTGCCGCGCTGGCCGTCGAGCGCGGTGCCGACCTCATCGTGTTCCTCGACGCGGACTGCGTCCCCGGGCCCGCACTGCTCGACCGGTACCGCGAAGCGTCAGCTCGCCATCCGGGGGCCATCCTCTGCGGACCGGTGACCTATCTGCAGCCCGGCGTGGACGTCACCGACCACCACGCGTTGGCGGCGGCGACGGCACCACATGCCGCGAGACCGAACCCGGAGGACGGCGCGGAGCGTGTCGCCTCCGAGGACGAGTACCCGCTGTTCTGGTCCTTGTCGTTCGCGACGACTGCGTCGACGTGGTCCCGGACCGGAGGGTTCGACGAGGGCTACGAAGGCTACGGCGGTGAGGACACAGACTTCGCGTTCGCCCTGAGCGCGGCGGGGACACCACTCGTGTGGGTCGGAGGCGCGCACGCCTACCACCAACACCACGAGACGCAGCGCCCGCCCTGGCAGCACTTCGACGACATCCTCCGGAACGGCGCGCGGTTCGCCGACCGGTGGGGAACCTGGCCGATGACCGGTTGGCTGGAGGCGTTCGCTCAGGCCGGCGCCGTGCGGCGGGTGGGTGAGGACTGGGTCCGCGTTCAGCCGACCGCGACCACCAGCGCGATGGCGACGGGCTCCGGCGCATAACGATCGACGGGACAGTGCCGTCTCATCGGCCACTGCCCGGGCGTCACTCGTCAGCGACGAATCGCACCCGGTGGACCGCTGCGCAGTCGTGTGCTGCGCTGGAGCCATCGGACGGCGGGCAGATCCTCCGGCCAGTGCACACGCAGGGTGCTCCAGCCCCGACGCATCCGGAGCGCGAGCGAACCGGTGTCGGTGAACGGGCGCATCGAGATCCCCATTCCGAGCGAGCGGTCGAAGCGCACGCGTCGGTGGAGACCCAGATGGGCCGAGACGTCCAGATCGTCGTGCAGCTCAGCATCCTCCCGGTGCACCGCCTCCGCGATCTCCTCCCATGTCGCGCGCAGGATCGCGCAGTTGGACCCGAAGATCGGGACCTGGGCGAGGGCTGCTCCGACGAAGAACCGGTACGCCCCGAGGTAGAGCGCGGCGAGCGGCGCACGGAGCAGGCGGGGACCGTCGATGAAGACGGCGGGGCCGGTGAGTGCCGCCAGCTCCGGGTCCGTCGTGAACGCCTCGGTGATCCTCGTCACCCAGTCCGGCGGCGGCACGCAGTCCGCGTCGAGTCTCGCCACGACCGTCGCGGTCGCGTGGTCGAAGCCTGCTGCGTTCGCCGCGGGGATGCCGGGCATCGGCTCATCGATGAGGACTGCGCCGTACCGCTCGGCGATGGCCGCGACCTCGGCACGATCGCGGCTGCCGTTGTCGACGACGATGATCGATGCGGGTCCGGTGTGCTGCGCGCGCAGGGAGCGCAGACAGCGGCGCAGGAGCGCGGCGTCGTCCTTCACCGGAACGACCACGTCCACGGTCATGGGCGGGTGGACTGCGGTCTCGTGCGTCTCGACCGTCATGCGTCTCGCCCATCCGCCAGCAGTTGTGCCTCCGCGAACACCCGCGGGTGGGCGAGGATCCGGAAGTGACCGCCGGTGTCGAGTTCCACGTTCTTGGCACCCTCGAGTCGGCTGCCGCCCGGGATGTGCGGATCGAAGCGCCCGTAGACGGAGACGATCCTCGGATTGACGGTCGCCTCGCGGGAGAGCGCGAGGATCGTCGGGTCGTCAGGGGTGAAGATGCGGAGGCTCGGGAGGAGCATGAGCCTCGCGTACCGCGATCCGGCGAACGGCGCCGCGACGGCGAGCATCCCCGAGATCCGGGCTCCGCCGCCGCCGAGCGACATGACGTACTTGCCGACGAGCCCGCCCTTGCTGTGCGCGAGGAGGACGACGTCGCCGAGCCCGTTCGCTTCGAGGTAGTCGGCGACGAGTCGTGCCGCCACCGGAACCGAGCGGTCGTTGCGTCCGAGCGGGTCGATCACGTGCACCGGGTGCCCGTCGTCGTGGAGTCGGCGGATGAGCGGCTCGAGGAACCGCCAGGTCTCGTAGACGCCCGGGAGGACGACGATCGGTGACCGGTCGCCGGACAGGAAGTCGTGCGGGTCGGTTCTGCTGACGAAGGCCCGGGCCTGCCAGACGAGTGCGTAGGCGTAATCGCGCGCCCACCACCCGAGCGTCCGCAGCGCTGAACGGATCACCGGCGGTCACCGTCCGCGTGGCTCAACCGTCTCCCCGCAGGACCCCGGGGCGTCGCTCTCTTCCCATGTCCTCACCGTAACCGGACCATCCGGCCTGACCCTGGACCTTGACAGCGACCGGACAGGGCCCGGCGGATCGGGACCGTCGATGGTCGGCGTGGCTCACCACGGGTGCGGTGCGCTGATAATCTGGCAGCTGCGGTGGCCTCGGGGTGTTCGTGTGCCCGGACGATCGAGGAGTGCAGTGGGAGAGATCGACGGAGAGTTCGGCCGCGTCCGGGACGCGCTGGAGCGTCCCGCGATCCGGCTCCTGAGTCGCCCGACCGCACCGGCGGTGGTCGCGATCTTCCGCACCACGTTCGGCCGCGACGTCCAGTTCGTCGCAGCGGACCGTTTCCATCTGCAGGTCGAGGAGTACCTCGGCGAACTCGCGGCTCGCGGTGCGCGGATCCCGGCCGGCGGCGACGAACGCGGTGGCGGACGATCCCTCTGCCGGGAGTGGGTGCACGACCAGTGGCTCGTCCGGACGAGCACCGACGACGGCGAGGAACAGTACTCGCTCACCTCGCACGCGCTCGAAGCGGTCTCGCTCGTCGACGGCCTCGCACACGACCGCGCCCTCATCAGCGAGTCGCGCCTGACCATGATCCTCGACTCGGTGCGCCGATGGGCGCTGCAGGCCGACCCGGACCGTGATGAGCATCTCCGTCGTATCGACGCGCAGCTCGCCGAGCTCCAGGCGGAACGCGAACGGGTCGCGGCCGGCGGCACCGTCGTGGCGGCGAGCGACGACCGGATGCAGGACGGCTACGCCAACATCGCCGACCTCATCCGTCAGCTCCCGAGCGACTTCCGCCGGGTCGAGGAGTCGGTCATCGCGATGCACCGGCGGATCGTCGAGGACTTCCGGAACGACACCCGACCGATCGGCGAGATCCTCGACGACTACCTCCGGCGCACCGACGAGCTGATGACGGCGACGGCAGAGGGTCGGGCCTTCGAGGGCGCTTTCGAGCTCCTCCGCAACGACGATCTGCTCCAGGACCTCAAGCGCGACCTTTCCACGATCCTCGACCACCCCTTCTCGGCCAGGCTCGGGCCCGCGGAGCTCCGTGGCTTCCGGGGTGCCGTCGGGATCATCCGACAGGGGATCGACGACGTCCTCGCGCAGCGTCGGCGGCTCACCGCGACGCTCCGTGACCACATCGTGCATCACGACGTCGTGCAGGACCGCGAGCTCGACACGACCCTGCGAGCATTGAACCAGCGCCTCGGCATCTGGATGCGGACCGCGGGACCACGCGCCTCCGTCGACCTGCCGCTCCTCCCCGAGACCATCGACATCGAGCACCTGCGCGAGCGGTTCTACGATCCGGACGTCGAGGTCGCACCGCCGCCGATCGCGACCGCCGTCGAACGGATCGACGGCGCGGCGATGTCGCTCGACACCCTCCGGTCGCAGGGTGGTCCGCTCCTCGACGAGCTCCGGGCCGGACTCCTCGATGCGGTGACCTCCGGTGCCGAGGACGCCCATGCGGCGTTCTCGGCGCTCGATCCGGAACTCCGACGACCTGTGGAGCTCTTCGGCCTCGTCCACCTCATGACCCAGCTGGGCACGTACGACGAGCAGGCACCACGCCGTCGCTACGAGACGGTCCGTCCGGACGGGACGACCACCGCGTTCGAACTCCCGGCCTTCCCACTGGGTGAGGCCGGTGTCGCAGCGCTGACGCGAGCCACGACGACCACGACGACTGTTCCGGCCGACCAGGCCGGGCGCGGAACGGAATGACATGACCTCCGAGACGGATCCCACCGTGACGGCGACGACCGATTCGACGTCGGACGACCTGACGACGGACGGACTCGACGCCTTCACACCCGCCGACGCGCCGGTCGCCGACCCGGATGACGACTCGTTCGCCCTCTTCGAAGGGGACGAGGGACGCCTCGACGCCGCTCAACGTCGTGCGCTGGTCGCTCTGCTGAAGCACCGCTACGTCAGCCCCGCGCTCCAGCCTGCCGAGTGGCGGACGGTCCTCGAGTCCGAGTCGCTGCTGCGGTCCCGCCTCAACGAGCTGTTCCTGGAGCTCGAAGTGGACCGCTCGGCCGAGGTCGCCTTCAAGCGTCAGGCGGGCTCGGAGAGCGGGCGGCGTCCCTTCCCGACCCTGCTGCACGACACCAGCTACAGCCGCGAGGAGACGATCCTGCTCGTCTACCTGCGGACGCGTCTCCGGACCGAACTGGCCAACGGTGCACGGGCCGCGATCGTCGAACACGACGAGCTCCTCGGCTTCGTCGCGAGCTTCCGGCCCGAGCACGCCACCGACCGCGCCCGCGACGACGGACGCGTCGAGCGCGCGATCGACAAACTGCTGACCGCGCGCGTCCTGCTGCGGACCAAGGACGCCCGCCGCCACCGGATCGCGTCGGTGGTGGAGACGCTCCTCCCCCTCGAGCGCCTCCAGGAACTCCTGGAGTGGCTCGAGACGCAGACCGCAGCGGTCGATCCGGCCTCCGAACAGCCGCGAACCGATGCCGACGCGGACGCGGACGACGAGCCCGACGGCACCGTGGCCGAGTCGCAGGACTCCCCCGACGACCAGACCCAGCCACAAGCAGCAGAGGACGACCGATGAGCCGCTCCACGGACACCGACACCCTGCTGGACCTCGTCGAGCAGTGGCGCATCGAACGGATGCAGGTCATCAACTGGGGTGGGTTCGACGGGTACCGATCGGTCGACTTCGCCTCCCGCGCGACGCTCATCTCCGGCGCCTCCGGAACCGGGAAGAGCTCGCTCATGGACGCGTATCTCGCGGTCATGATGCCGTCGGACGTGCCGTTCAACGGAGCCTCCAACGACGCGGCGGTCGGACGGGCGCGGAATCCAGACCAGCGCAACCTGCTCACGTATCTCCGCGGTAAGGTCGACTCGGCACGGGACCCGCAGACCGGGGCGATGCGCGACATCAACCTGCGCGGCACGGATCAGCTCACCTGGGGTGCCGTGGCGGTGACCTTCCTCAACGACGACGACCGTCGCTTCACCGTCGTGCGCGCCTACCTCGTCCCGCGACGTGCGCTGCGCACCGGTGACCTGTCGATGACCATGGCGACCGTCGACGGGCCGTTCGAGCTCACGGATCTCGAAGCGTTCGTGCCGAAGCGGTTCGACGCCGGTGAGCTCCAGGGTCGCATCCCCGGATTCGTCGTCCGCGACACCTACGCGGAGCTGTCCTACACGCTGCACACTCGTCTCGGCATCGGTGCCGGTGGCGACGGTGGACGGGCGATGCGTCTGCTGGCCAGGATCCAGGCGGGCCAGCACCTGCCGACGGTCGACGGCCTGTACAAGTCGATGGTGCTGGAGCGTCCGAGCACGTACGACGCGGCCGACCGGGCGCTGTCGCACTTCGAAGCGCTCGACGAGGCGTACCTCGCGATGGAGACCGAGAGCCGTAAGGCTCGGGTGCTCGAGCGGCTCGGTGAGCTGCGTCGCGACTACGAGGACGGGCACCGGGCGGCGGCCGACCTCGAGCGCCTCGGCTTCACCGAGGACGGCACGACCCCGTTCACCGTCTGGCGCAGTCGCGCACACGAGGCATTGCTCGATGAAGCGGTCTCCAGGAACCGGCGGGAGAAGCTCGAGGCCGGGGCCATGTTGGAAGCGGCGCGGGCACGAGCTGCTGCCGCGGGTGTCCGCGTCCGCGAGCTCGAGCGTCAGGTGTCGGAGCAGGGCGGGAGCGCGCTGCGGCGTGCCGAGGAACGCCGTGAGGCCGCGGAGGCGACGCACGCCGAGGTGGCACGAGCCAGGTCGCTGTTCGACGAGCGCACCGAGGTCCTCGACGATCCGATCGAGGATGAAGCCTCGTTCCGGCGTGCGCTGGGCCGCAGTGAGGACTTCCTCGCCGACGACGACACCGCGCTCGACGCCATCGAGACCGATCGCGCCCAGCTGCATCGCGAAGCGTTCCCCCTCGAGGAGCGCAACACCGAGCTCCGCCGTGAGCTGCAGTCGCTTCGCGGCCGTGACGGCGCGGTCCCCGATCGACTCCACCGGGCGAGGCTCGCCCTCGCCGAGGCGGCCGGACTCGATCCCGAACAGCTGCCGTTCGTGGCCGAGCTCATCGACGTCGCTCCCGCCTATGCCGCCTGGCGTCCCGCGATCGAGGTCACCCTCCACGGTCTCGCGAGGACCGTCCTCGTCGACGAGGAACACCTCGACGCGTTCGGCCGCGCGATCGACGCCGTCCGGATCCCGGTCCGCCTGCAGTTCGAGGGTGTCCCGCTGCATGAGCCGTCCTCCCCGGACGCGGGCGACCCCGCGTTCATCTCCGGCCGCGTCACGTACCGCACCTCCCCGTTCAGTACGTGGATCGAGCAGCGCGTCACCTCGGACCGGATCGACGCGCGGTGTGTGGAGACACCGTCGGAGCTCTCGGGCGGAGGTCGCCGCGTGACCGTGAACGGCCAGCTGCGTGACGGCCGCCGCGGCTCTCACGGCGACACGGGCGGCGCACCGATCCTCGGCTTCACCAATGAGGCGCGGATCGCGTCGATCGAGGCGGAGACGGCCGAGATCCGCGGGCGACTCGAGGTCATCGCCGGTCGACAGGCCGGGATCCAGCAGCGGCTGTCGCGTCGTGAGGCCGAGCGGGCCGCCCACCGGTACCGACTCGACACCGAGTGGGCCCGGATCGACGTCGCCGGTGCAGCAGCGCTCCGTGACGCCGCCGCGGCCGAGCTGGAGCGTCTGCTCGACGCCAGTGACGTCCTGCAGGAGCTCCAGGGCTCGGTGGCGGCCGCCCAACGTGAACTCGACGCCGCCAACGCGGAGCGGTTCCCGGCCGAGGACCGTGTCAGACGCCTCGACGAAGAGCACGGGGTGCTCGTCGATCAGCAGGACGCGGCGACGACGGTCATCGACCGCTTCGAGCGCTCCGAGGTGGAGGAGGTCTCCCCCGCCGACGTCGAGCGGATCGAAGCCGCCCTCGCAGCGGTGGGCGGCGTGCCGTCACTCGGTGGGTTCGGCGATGCGATGAAGCGGCTCCGCGCCCGGCTCGGTGACGAGTTGTCGTCGGCCGTCCGCCAGGCGGAGCAGGCCGCGCTCGCACAGGTGCACGTGTTCGAGCAGTACCAGTCGATCTGGCACGACCCCAACCTCGGCACGACGCTCGAGTCCTACGGCGACTACCGGGCGATCCTCGACGGCATCCTCGGCACCGGTCTCCCCGAGCGCCGCCAGGAGTGGCGCCGCCGGCTGTCCCAGTGGAGCGGCGAGGACCTGGTCCCCCTCAGCAGCGCGTTCGACAGCGCCGTCGAGGAGATCGAGGACCGCCTGGTCCCGGTCAACGACATCCTGCGCGACCTGCCGTTCGGACCGGCGCACGATCGTCTCAAGATCGTCCTCCGCCGGGTGCATCGCGAGGAGGCCTCCGCCTTCCGGCGCGAGCTGCGCGCTCTGTCGAGCGAGGTCACCGCGAACCTCGGCGACGACGAGTTGGAGGCCCGGTTCCAGCGGCTCCGCCGGTTCATGGAGTCGATGCGCGACACGGGTGCCGGCGCCCAGTCGACCCGCGACCAGGTGCTCGACGTGCGCCGTCACGTCGAGATCACCGCCGTACGGTACGACACGTCGGGGCAGGACGTCAGCGTCTACTCCTCGCTCGGCGACAAGAGCGGGGGCGAGACCCAGGAGCTCGTCGCGTTCATCGTCGGCGCCGCCCTGCGCTACCAGCTCGGTGACGAGGACCGCCCGCGTCCGAGGTTCGCGCCGGTGTTGCTGGACGAGGGCTTCATCAAGGCGGACTCGGAGTTCGCCGGCCGCGCGGTGGTCGCCTGGCTGCGGCTCGGCTTCCAGCTCGTCATCGGTGCGCCGCTCGACAAGGTGACGGCGCTCGAGCCCTACATGGACCGGCTCCTGTCGATCCGGAAGGATCCGGAGACCCGACACGCCTGGGTCGCCGAGATCGAGCGGTCGGCCCCGGCCGAGCCGCTCGAACGCGTCGGATAGCGCTGTTCCGCCGATCTCAATGGATCGCGGCATGACTTGACACGACGTGTGTTCGAACATATGTTCGAACCATGTCCGACCGGCCCGCCGCCCCGCCGATCCGCATCGGCGAGGCCGAGTGGATCGTGATGCGGGATGTGCCCGACCGGCCGGCCGGTCTCGTGAAGTATTTCGCGCCGAGCGGCGCACCGGCCTACTTCCGCTGCGTCACCTGGGCTCCGCGGTCAGAGGACCGCCGACTGATCGGTCGGTTTGCGACGCTCGCCGAGGCGGAGCGTGCCGTGCCGGGTGGACGCCGGTCCGCCGCACCGGCCACTCCCAGCTCCGCGGACGCCTGGGAGCACGGGCAGGTGCCGTGGGACGCAGCGCCGCGACGGAGCGATCGGTACGCCTGAGTGGCCGGTCACCGCTCGGTCAGCGCCACCCGTACCGCGACCGGAGCCCGGTGGCGACTCGAGCGAAGCGATCCCGCGGGACCTGAGCCGCTTCCCGTCTCATGCCGTCGGGGTGCACGCGGAAGACGCGGTCGAGGTTCGCCCAACTCGGACGGCCGGCGCTGTCCCATCCGCCGGTGCCGAGCGGCACGAACTCACCGTCCTGCGAATGATCCTTGCTCGTCAGCTGCACGGCCAGCACCCAGCCTCCGGTCGAGCGCGCCACGATGAGCACCGGGCGGTCCTTGCCACGTCCGTCGCGCTCCTCGTACGGCACCCAGGTCCAGACGATCTCGCCTGGGTCGGGATCGCCGTCGACGGCCGGGGCGTAGTCGATCGACACGGCGCCCACCGTCCGCGGATCGACCTCGACCGTCGCCGTCCGGCCCGAGCGTCCGGGTGAAGCGGCGGTGGTGGTCGGTGGTGTCGCGAGGCCGGCGGTCCGCACCGCACTGGAGGCGGCGCGGGTGGAGGGGCCCAGGAGTGCGTTCGCGACGCGGCGGATGATCGAGGTGAAGGTTGACACGCCGTCACCCTATCGTCCGCGGCCGCCACCCCGGCGAACGACGGACGGGCGCCGTCCTGATGGACGACGCCCGTTCGGCGAATCGATGGCGGTCGAGGTCAGTCGACGAGCGCGTACCCCTCTTCGCCGTGCACGGAGGTGTCGACGCCGGCGATCTCGTCCTCGTTCTTGACGCGGAAGCCGATGGTCTTCTCGATCGCGAAGCCGATGACGAAGGCCACGATGAAGGAGTAGACGAGGACGGCGAAGGCGGCGATGGCCTGGACGGCGAGCTGCTCGATGCCGCCGCCGACGAAGAGGCCGGTCTCGGTCGCGAAGAAGCCGAGGTACAGGGTACCGATGAGACCACCGACGAGGTGGATGCCGACGACGTCGAGGGAGTCGTCGAAGCCGAGCTTGAACTTGAGCTCGACGGCGATGGCGCAGACGGCGCCGGCGACGATGCCGAGGAGCAGCGCCCAGCCAGGCGTCAGGTTCGCGCAGGCCGGGGTGATGGCGACGAGACCAGCGACGGCACCGGACGCGGCGCCCACCGAGGTCGCCTTGCCGTCCTTGAACTTCTCGACGACGATCCAACCGATGATGGCGGCCGCGGTGGCCCCGACGGTGTTGACGACGATGAGTCCGACGTTCGCGAGCTCGTTCAGCCACTCGGCGCCGGCGTTGAACCCGAACCAGCCGAACCACAGGATGGCGGCACCCAGGAGGGTGAGCGGCACGTTGTGCGGCTTCGTGATGCCCTTCTGGAAGCCGATGCGCTTGCCGAGCACCAGCGCGAGGGCGAGTGCTGCGGCTCCGGCGTTGATGTGCACCGCGGTGCCACCCGCGTAGTCGATGACACCGATACCGGCATCCTCACCGAACAGCGTGGTTCCGAGGTTCATGATCCAGCCGCCGCCCCAGACCCACGCGGCGATCGGGAAGTACGCGATGGTCGCGAAGAGACCGGCGAAGATCATCCAGGAGCCGAACTTCGCGCGGTCGGCGATGGCGCCGGAGATCAGCGCGATCGTGATGATCGCGAAGGTGGCGCCGTAGGTCGCCCCCACCAGGTCGGTGTTCGCGGTCTCGCCGCTCGCGAGTGCGGTCATCCCGAAGTCGGAGAAGGGGTTGCCGGCGAACTCCAGCGGGCTGCCGACGGCCGACATGTTGAAGCCGTAGAGGATCCACAGCACGCTGATGAGGCCCAGCGCGCCGAAGCTCATCATCATCATGCTGACGACGCTCTTCGCCTTCACGAGGCCGCCGTAGAAGAATGCGACGCCCGGGGTCATGAACAGCACCAGAGCGGTTGCCGTGACTCCCCAAGCGATACTGCCTGTATCCATTGGATCTTCCTCACACATCGTGGTCTTGCAACGGGTGCCCGAGATGGTGAGGACCGGCTGAGCTCGGCCTCGCCGTCCGACTCGGTACAGCGACCAGTCTGGGGAACGGAGGTTTCCGCACGACTGTCAGCGTGTTTCCGACGTGTTACGCGAGTGCCGTCCAGGTAAACAGCGTGTTTCGTGACCGGCTGGGACCGGTCAATCCATCGAGGTGAGGGCGATCATGCGCGACATCGCGCGCAGGTACTTCTTGCGGTACCCACCGTTGAGCATGTCGCCGCCGAACACCTCGTCGAGGGCGGTGCCGGTGGTGACCACGGGGATCTGTGCGTCGTACACCCGGTCGATGAACGCGACGAGCCGGAGCGCCTGGCCCTGGTCGGTCAACTCGTGGACGTCGCGGAGCGCGATCAGGTCGACGCCGTCGAGGAGTCCGATGAACCGTGAGGGGTGGACGGCGGCGAGGTGCGTGATGAGACCGTCGAAGGTGTCGACCGTGACGTTCCGGCCGGCGGCCGCCGCCTCCTCGGTGCGGGCGTCGAACCGCTCCTCGGAGCTCACCACGGCGTGACCCTCGATGCTGCGACGGCGGTAGTCGGTGCCGTCGATGCGGAGGGTCTCGAAATTGGCGCTCATGGCCTGGATCTCGCGGAGGAAGTCGGCTGCGGCGAAGCGGCCCTCCCCCAGGGCGTTCGGCGGCGTGTTGGAGGTCGCCGCGATCCTCGTCCCGGTCGCGACGAGTTCCCCGAGCAGTCGGGTCATGACCATCGTGTCGCCCGGGTCGTCGAGCTCGAACTCGTCGATGCAGATGAGCGTCGCGCCCGTCAGCTGCGCGACCGCCGCCGCGTAGCCGAGCGCTCCGACGAGGGCCGTGTACTCGATGAAGGTGCCGAAGTACTTCTTCCGACCGGGCGCATCGTGCCAGAGCGCGGCCAGGAGGTGGGTCTTGCCGACGCCGAAGCCACCGTCCAGGTAGATGCCCGGCTTGGCCGCCGACACCTTGGGCTTCCGCCGTCCGAAGAAGCCGCCACCGCCACCGGCCTGGGGCGCGAAGAAGGCGCGGAGCTTCTCGACCGCGGCCGCCTGGCCAGGGAAATCGGGATCCGGACGGTACGAGTCGAAGCTCGCCTGCTCGAACTGCCGGGGTGGCGTCAGGCTCGCGACGATCTCGGCGCCACTGACCGTGGGGACACGGTCGGCGAGGCTGCGGAATCCGGTCGGGACGGAAGGCGTGGTCACGGCAAACCTCTGGCTCTGCATGGGTGCTGGGTTACGGCGTCTGACGCATCGGTGTGGTTCGGTGGCGCGGACGGCGTACTGTCGAAGGGACAGGCTTCCAGCCTAGATGCACGACACCCGAGCCACACCGCAGCCAGCTGCACGACCGGAGGTACCCATGACCGTCGACGCCGATTCGACCTCGACCAAGTTCACCGCCTACGCCCACCCCGAGCGCCTCGTCACGGCGGAGTGGCTCGAAGCGCACCTGGGCGAACCCGGTCTCGTCGTCGTCGAGTCCGATGAGGACGTCCTCCTCTACGAGACCGGCCACATCCCCGGCTCGGTGAAGGTCGACTGGCACACCGACCTCAACGACCCGGTCGAGCGCGACTACATCGACGGAGCCGCCTTCGCCGCGCTGCTGGGGTCCAAGGGGATCTCGCGAGACGACACCGTCGTCATCTACGGCGACAAGAACAACTGGTGGGCCGCCTACGCCCTGTGGGTCTTCAGCCTCTTCGGACACGAGGACGTCCGGCTGCTCGACGGTGGACGCGACAAGTGGATCGCTGACGGCCGGGCGGTCACCCGCGACGCCACGGAGCGCGACGCCGTCGAGTACCCCGTGGTGGAGCGCGACGACACGGCCCTCCGCGCCTACAAGGACGATGTGCTCGCCCACCTCGGCAAGCCGCTCATCGACGTCCGCTCCCCCGAGGAGTACAGCGGTGAACGCACCACGGCGCCCGCCTACCCCGAAGAGGGTGCGCTCCGCGCCGGTCACATCCCGAGTGCGCAGAGCGTCCCGTGGGGCAAGGCGGTCGCCGAGGACGGCACCTTCCGGCCGGCCGAGGAGCTGGACGCGATCTACCGCGACGGCGCGGGCCTCGCCGAGGGCGACGAGGTGATCGCCTACTGCCGCATCGGCGAGCGGTCGAGTCACACGTGGTTCGTCCTGCAGCACCTGCTCGGGTTCGACAACGTCCGCAACTACGACGGGTCCTGGACGGAATGGGGCAGCGCCGTGCGCGTGCCGATCGTGCAGGGCGCCGAGCCTGGCGACGCACCGACGCGCTGAGCCCGTCCACCCACCGCCCTTCCGCACGGCTTCACGGTGCGGGAGGGCGGTCCGCTGTTCCCGGCTGCGATACTGGAGTGACCATGACCGATTCCCTCCTCGCCCCGAACCTCGCCGAGATCCGAGATGAGTTCCTCGCCGTCGAGGAACGCTCACGGCTGCAGCTGCTCCTCGAATTCAGCGACGAGCTGCCAGACCTCCCGGAGCGGTACCGCGACCACCCCGATCTCATGGAGCGGGTGCTCGAGTGCCAGGCGCCCGTGTTCTTCTTCGTCGAGGTCGACGAGGACGGCATCGTGCACCTGTTCGCCACGGCTCCCGAGGAAGCCCCGACCACGCGCGGATTCGCGAGCATCCTCGTCCAGGGGCTCGCCGGGCTCACCGTCGAGGAGGTCCTCGCCGTCCCCGACGACTTCCCGCAGATGATCGGACTCTCCCGGGCGGTGTCGCCCTTGCGACTGCGCGGGATGTCGGCGCTGCTCGGCAGGACGAAGCGCCGTCTCCGCGAACTCGCCTGAGTCGTCGGCCCGTCGGTCAGTGCCCGGGCGGTAGCGGCACGAGCTCGTCGAGCCAGTCCGAGACCGCGGCGGTCCAACGCTCCGGGTCGTAGTTCCAGAGCTTCGTGTGACGGGCGACGGTGAACGGGACGAACGTCACGATGTCCGGTCGTGCGAGGGCGAGCGCCCGCGACGGCCCCGCCGGGACGTAACCGTCGTCGTCACTGTGCATCAGCAGGATCGGCAGCGCGAGGTCGGCGGCGTTGGCGACGTAGTCGAGCCGACCGAGATCGATGCTCGTCGCCTGCCCGGTCAGGAGGCGTCCCCACCGGCGGCTGATGGCGAGCAGGGCGACCCGACCCACGACGCTCGGGATGCGGTTCTCGCGGGCCTGGTGCTGCAGGACGTCCACCCAGTCGATGACCGGCGAATCGAGCGCGACGGCGCGGAGGAGTTCGGGGTGCGTCGTCCGCCGTGAGGCCTGGAGCACGATCGCTCCGCCCATGGACCAGCCCATGAGCACGACGTCTGCGGCGCCCTGTTCGCGCACCCAACCGATCGCGGCGTCCACGTCGCGCCACTCCTCGTCGCCGAGCGCGTAGCGGAAGTCCAGCGCGGGCGGAGCATCGCCGTCGTTGCGGTAGGAGACGAGCAGGCACGAGTACCCGGCGTTACGGAAGCTCGGCACAGCTCGGAGCGCTTCGGATCGCGTGGTCCCCCGGCCGTGCACCAGGACGGCCCAGCGGGTGGACGGTCCGTCCTCCGGGTGGATCGCCCACGCCGGCGCCGGCCCGAGCGGGGTCGGGACGAGCACGTCCTCGTGGGCGAGACCCAGCTCCTCCGGGCGGCGGAAGAACCACCCGCTGAACTCGGCCTCCTGGCCGACGCGGAGCGCGTCGACGTCGCCGCCGAGGAGCGTCCGGACCACCGTGTGCTGCCGCACCTCGAGGATGTCGCCCAGCTGCACGTAGGCGGCACGTCTCGTCACCCAGCTGCCGTAGCGGCCCGGGACGATCGTGTCCGGGGACGCGACGAGTTCGATCGTCCCTCCGGCACGGTCCAAGCCGACGATGCGTGCCTCGCTCGGGCGGTCCCGAGCCGGGACCACCACCTTGCGGGCGATGGTCGCGACGACGGCGAGTCCGAGGGCGCCGACGGCGGCAGCGGCTCCGCCGGCGATGACGATCGCATCCGTCGCCGAACCCCGTCGTCGGATGCCGGGGCCCGCCACTCCTCGACCGCCTGCCTGCGACCGGGGTCCGCGTCTCCGCCCGGCGTGCCTCTGCCCATTCATCGGGATGTAACTCTAGTCTTCAGTCGTGGTAGAGAGTCCGACGACGGCAAAGGTTCCCGAAGAGTTCGCCCGAGCGGTGGACGCTGTTCGCGCTGCAGCCGTCCGGCCCGATCTGAGAGTCACGGAGATCCCCGCGCCGAGCAATCTCGCGCCGTTCGCCATCGCCCTCGCGGCGGACGTCTCGCCGAGTCGCCACGGTGCCGACTCCGACCTCGGTACGGGGCGGTTCGTCCTCCTCTACGACCCCGACGGTTCCGACGCCTGGGGCGGACGCTTCCGCGTCGTCTGCTTCGCCCAGGCTCCCCTGGAGACCGAGATCGGACTCGACCCGTTCTTGGCCGAGGTCGCCTGGTCCTGGCTCGTGGACGCCCTCGACACCCGTGGCGCCTCCTACCAGGCGGCGTCCGGCACCGCGACGAAGATCATCTCGAGTGGCTTCGGGGAGCTCGCCCGCCAGGGCGACGGCGCACAGATCGAGCTCCGCGCGTCGTGGACACCGCTGGAAAGCGACGTCGCGGCGCACGTGGAAGGATGGGGAGAGCTGCTGTGCATGCTCGCCGGCTTGCCTCCGACCACCGAAGGGGTCTCCCTGTTGTCCGTCAAACGAGCTCACCGTGAGTGACGCGGCGCCCGGATCGGCGCCGCTCGTCCCGCCGCCCGCACCGACCGCACCACGGGTCGTCACCGACACCCGCGAGGCCTACCTCGCCTCACTCGAGGTGCTCGCCGCCGGTCACGGGCCGTTCGCGCTCGACGCCGAACGCGCGTCGGGCTACCGATACTCGCAGCGGGCCTACCTGATCCAGGTCTACCGCCGCGGTGCCGGGGTCTTCCTCTACGACCCGCCCGCGATCGGCTCCATGGCCGAACTCGGTGCCCTGATCCAGGGTGAACGCTCGATCCTGCACGCGGCCAGCCAGGACCTCGCCTGCCTCCGCGAGGTGGGCGTCGACCCGAGCGAGCTCTTCGACACCGAACTGGGTGCCCGTCTGCTCGGGCTGCCGCGTGTCGGGCTGGGTGCCGTGGTCGAGGAACTGTTGGGCATCCATCTGGCGAAGGAGCACTCCGCCGCCGACTGGTCGACCCGCCCGCTCCCCGCCTCCTGGCTCGAATACGCGGCGCTCGACGTCGAGCTGCTCGTCGACGCCGCGGAGGAGCTGGCAGCCCGCATCGAGGATGCCGGGAAGAGCGACATCGCGCGCCAGGAGTTCCAGGCGACGCTGGCCCGGGAGGCGAAGGCACCCCGCGCCGAGCCCTGGCGCCGCCTCTCCGGACTCCACGCCGTGCGCGGACAACGCAACCTCGCCGTCGCTCGCGAGCTCTGGATCGCGCGTGACGAACTCGCGCAGCGCCGCGACACCGCCCCCGGGCGGCTCATCCCCGACGCCTCGATCACCGCGGCCGCGAAGGCCAACCCCAGCTCGAAGCGCGACCTCGCAGCCCTTTCGGACTTCCGTGGGCGCGCGAGCCGCACCGAACTCGACCTCTGGTGGAACGCGATCCACACCGGCCAGACCACCGAGGACCTCCCCGGTGCCCGACCGGCGAGCGATACGCTGCCACCGCCACGCAGCTGGTCCGACAAGAATCCCGACGCGCACGCCAGGTACACCGCGGCACGGACGAAGATCCTCGCGACGGCGGAGTTCCTGACGATGCCGGTGGAGAACCTGCTCACGCCGGAGACGCTGCGCCGACTGGCCTGGACGCCGCCCGAACCACTCACCGTCGAGACGGTCGCCGAAGCACTCGCCGAGCACGAGGCACGCCCTTGGCAGATCGACGCGACCGCCCGGGCGATCACCGACGCCTTTGTCGAGTCGGCCCAATCCCCGGTGGAGCCTGACCCCAACGCTTCGTAGGAAGCGCTGCACCCGGGTGTCCACCCGTGTCTGCCGCCTAGGATCGGGGCGTACCCCGAGAATGAGGAGGCAACGTGGCCGAACAAGCCGACGTCGTATTCGTTGATGGAGTCCGGACACCGTTCGGACGAGCCGGCGAAAAGGGCATGTACTGGAACACCCGGGCTGACGACCTGATCGTCAAGGCGATCATCGGGCTGCTCGAACGTCATCCCGGTCTGCCGCTCGACCGCATCGACGAGGTCGCCATCGCGGCGACGACCCAGCAGGGCGACCAGGGGCTCACGCTCGGCCGCACCGCCGCGCTGCTCGCCGGCCTCCCGAAGTCCGTCCCCGGATTCGCGATCGACCGCATGTGCGCCGGAGCGATGACCTCGGTCACGACGCTCGGCAGCGGCATCGCGTTCGGTGCCTACGACCTCGTCCTCGCCGGTGGCGTCGAACACATGGGGCGTCACCCCATGGGGCTGGACGCCGACCCGAACCCGCGGTTCCTCGCCGAGCGCCTCGTCAGTGAGGACGCGCTCAACATGGGCAAGACGGCCGAGCGCATCCACGACCGGTTCCCGCAGCTCACGAAGGAACGCTCCGACCGCTTCGGCATGCGCAGCCAGCAGAAGGTCGCGGCCGCCTACGAAGCCGGGCGGATCCAGCCCGACCTCGTCCCGGTCGCGCTCCGGAGCGACAGCGGATGGGGTCTCGCCACCGGCGACGAAGGGCTCCGTCCCGAGACCACGATGGAGGGGCTCGCCGGATTGAAGACGCCGTTCCGGCCCCACGGCCGTGTCACCGCAGGCAACGCCTCGCCGCTGACCGACGGCGCCACGGTGAGTCTGCTCGCCAGCGCCTCGACGGCGAAGGAGCTCGGTCTCACGCCGAAGATGCGCCTCGTCAGCTTCGCGTTCGCGGGCGTCGAGCCCGAGATCATGGGCATCGGTCCCGTCCCCTCCACGGAGAAGGCGCTGCGGAAGGCCGGTCTGTCGATCGAGGACATCGGTCTGTTCGAACTGAACGAGGCCTTCGCCGTCCAGGTACTCTCCTTCCTCGACCACTTCGGCATCGACGACGAGGACCCGCGGGTGAACCCGTGGGGTGGTGCCATTGCGGTCGGGCACCCGCTCGCAGCCTCCGGTGTCCGACTCATGATCCAGCTCGCGGCGCAGTTCGCCGAGCACCCCGAGGTGCGCTACGGCCTCACGGCGATGTGCGTCGGCCTCGGCCAGGGCGGCACCGTGATCTGGGAGAACCCGTACTTCACCGGCAAGAAGGGACGCAAGTAGATGACCGACTACACGACCATCGACTTCTCGGAGCTCGTCGCGATCAGCGGCGACGAGGAGGTCGTGACGCGCTCCCTCGTCAAGGACGTGCGCCTGGCGAGCGGACGCACGATCGCGCTCATCACCCTCGACAACGGACGCGACCACACGAGGCCGAACACGCTCGGCCCGGTCACGTTGCTGGAGCTCGATGGCGTCCTCGAGGCGCAACGGACCCGTGCCGCATCCGGCGAGATCGACGGCGTCGCCATCACGGGCAAGCCGTTCATCCTGGCGGCCGGCGCCGATCTGAGTAAGGTCGGCGACATCCCGTCCCGTGAGGTCGCGACCAAGCTCGCGCAGCTCGGCCACCATGTCTTCGGCAAGCTCGAGGACCTCGGCGTACCGACCTTCGTCTTCATCAACGGACTCGCGCTCGGTGGCGGACTCGAGATCGGCCTCAACGCGAACTACCGGACCGTCGACGCCTCGGCGCCCGCGATCGCGCTCCCCGAGGTGTTCCTCGGACTCATCCCGGGCTGGGGCGGCGCCTACCTGCTCCCGAACCTGATCGGCATCGAGAACGCGCTCAACGTCGTCATCTCCAACCCGCTCAAGAACAACCGTATGCTCAAGGCGCAGGACGCCCTCGCCTACGGCATCGCCGACGTCATGTTCCCCGCCGCCAACTTCCTCGAGGACTCCCTGCGGTGGGCCGACGGGGTGCTCGGTGGCACGGTGACCGTGCAGCGCAAGAACGTGCCGGGCAAGGTCGAGCGGACGATCAAGTGGCCGCTCGCCATCAGCACCGCTCGCAAGATGCTCGAGAGCAAGATCGGCACCGTCGCGAAGTCGCCCTACGCTGCCCTCGACCTGCTCGAGGCCGCCCGCAGCGGCACGAAGGCACAGGGGTTCGAGCGAGAGGACCGGGCGCTGTCCGAGCTCATCGTCGGCGACCAGTTCCAGGCGAGCATGTACGCGTTCGACCTCGTGCAGAAGCGGGCCAAGCGTCCTGCGGGTGCGCCCGACAAGCAGCTCGCCCGACGGGTCACCAAGGTCGGCATCATCGGTGCCGGGCTCATGGCGAGTCAATTCGCGCTGCTCTTCCTCCGGCGACTCCAGGTGCCGGTGGTCATCACCGACCTCGACCAGGGCCACGTCGACGCCGGCGTCGCCCGGATCCACGGCGAGATCGACACCCTCCGCGGGAAGGGCCGCATCTCCCCCGACGAGTCGAACCGTCTGAAGGCGCTTCTGTCCGGAACCACGGACAAGGCCGACTTCGCGGACTGCGACTGGGTCATCGAGGCCGTCTTCGAAGAGGTCGGCGTCAAGCAGAGCGTCTTCGCCGAGGTCGAGCAGTACGTCTCGGAGCAGGCGGTCCTCGCGACGAACACGTCCTCGCTCTCCGTCGAGGAGATCGGGGCGAAGCTCGCGCACCCCGAGCGGCTCGTCGGCTTCCACTTCTTCAACCCGGTCGCCGTCATGCCGTTGCTCGAGGTCGTCCGCACACCCCAGACGGACGACGAGACGCTCGCGACGGCCTTCGCCACTGCGGCGAAGCTGAAGAAGAGTGCCATCCTCACCGCCGACGCTCCCGGCTTCATCGTCAACCGACTCCTGGCGAAGGTCATGGGTGAGGCGGCGCACGCCCTGGACGCCGGCACCCCGCTGCTGACGGTTGAACGTGCCTTCGCGCCCATCGGCCTGCCGATGACGCCCTTCCAGCTCATCGACCTCGTCGGTTGGAAGGTCGCCGCGCACGTGCAGGACACGATGGTCGGGAAGTTCCCCGACCGGTTCTTCGCGTCGGAGAACCTCCACCGGCTCGCAGGCCTGGACTCGGTCGTCGAGAAGGACAAGGGCGGCAAGGTGACCGGCTTCACGAAGCAGGCTCAGAAGGTGCTCGTCACGGGCGACAGCCCGCTCAGCGAGGACGAGATCCTGCGACGGGTCGAGGACGGCCTCGCGTCGGAGATCAAGCTCATGTTGGACGAGGGCGTCGTCTCAGCCGCCCAGGACATCGACCTCGGGCTCATCCTCGGTGCGGGTTGGCCCTTCCAGGACGGCGGAGCGACGCCGTACCTGGACCGTGTCGGTGCGAGCGAGCGTGCCTTCGGCGACACCTTCCACCACCCGCCCATCCGGGGCGTCCAAGCGTAGTCCGCGCGGTGTCGCGAGAGCGGGGTGTCCTCCACCATCGGTGGACGGCACCCCGCTCTCGTCGTCGAGCCTCGAGCGACGCTGGCCCTCAGCGCATGCAGGAGCTCAGCGGTTGACGGTGCTCATGTCCGGATACCGGTCGCCGGCCGGGAGACGGAGCGCGTCGAGTCGAGCGAGCGCGTCGGCCGACAGGGAGAGCTCGTCGGCGCCGAGGTTCTCCTCGAGGTACGGGATCCGCTTCGTGCCGGGGATCGGTGCGATGTCGTCACCCTGGGCCAGCAACCAGGCGAGCGCCACCTGGGCCGGTGTCGCTTCGAGCGACGCGGCGATCCGGTCGACCTCTTCGACGATCGCGATGTTCGCAGCGAGGTTGTCCCCCGTGAAGCGCGGGTTGGCGCGACGGAAGTCGGTTTCGTCGAGCACGTCGAGCGATCGGATCGTGCCGGTGAGGAACCCGCGACCGAGCGGCGAGTACGGGACGAAGCCGATGCCCAACTCACGGACGGTCGGCAGGATCTCCGCCTCGGGGTCGCGGCTCCAGAGCGAGTACTCCGTCTGCAGAGCCGTGATCGGGTGCACGGCGTGTGCACGCCGGATCGTGTCCGGAGCCGCCTCCGACAGACCGATGTACCGGACCTTGCCCTCGGTGACGAGCTCCGAGAGTGCACCCACCGTTTCCTCGATGGGCACGCCCGGATCCACGCGGTGGAGGTAGTAGAGGTCCACGACGTCGGTCCCGAGCCGGCGCAGCGATCCCTCGATCGACAGGCGCACGTTCGCGGCGCTGCCGTCGGCGCCGAACTGTCCGTCACTGGAATTGCGGATCGTCCCGAACTTGGTCGCGAGGGTCACCTCGTCCCGGCGTGAGGCGAGTGCAGCGCCGAGCAGTTCCTCGTTGAGGTAGGGACCGTACATCTCAGCGGTGTCGAAGAAGGTGACGCCGAGGTCCAGGGCACGGTGGATCGTCGCGGTCGACGCCGCATCGTCGAGGGCGGCACCGGTGTAGAACGCAGACATCCCCATGCAGCCGAGGCCGATCCGGGCGATGTCTGGTCCCGCTGTGCCGAGTGTGATGTGCTTCATCGTGTTGCCACCTGTTCTGTGTAGAGTTCGATCTTGCGATCGATGACCTCCAGCGACTGCTGCATCTCCTCGAGTCGGGCCAGGAACGAGATCCGATGCCGCAGCAGCAGCTCGAGCCTCGCCTCGGCGGTGTCGTCGCCACGCTGCGCCAATTCCGTGTACTCGCGGAGCGTCGCGATCGGCATGCCCGTCGATCGGAGTCTCGTCAGGAACACGACCCAGGACACGTCGCCCTAGCTATAGCGGCGGTGCGTCGATGAGCTGCGGCCGATCGGACGTGGCATGAGCCCTGCGCGCTCGTAGTACCGGAGCGTGTGGACGCTCAGCCCGGTTCGTTCGGCGACGTCGGAGATGGCGTAGCCGTCGTGGAGAGTGGTCATGTCCACACGATACGACTTCGAGCGCACTCGAAGTCAAGCGCGCCACAGCCCGCGGTCAGGCGCCGTGCGGCCTCGTCGTGCTCCGCTCCGAAGACGTGTCCTGCTCGACGCGGTCGTCAGGCAGCGGGCGGGCTACGGGAATCCGGCTACCGAGGACCTGTGCCACGACGTCGCGGGCGATCTGCTGCGCCGTGAGGCCCGCATCCTCGAGGATCTGCTCGCGGGACGCATGGTCGATGAACTCGTCCGGCACGCCGAGCTCGTCGACGGCCGTGTCGACGCCGGCCTCACGGAGGGTCTGCCTGATGCGGGTGCCGATGCCTCCGACGCGGATGCCGTCCTCGATCGTGATCACGAGCCGGTGCGCCGCGGCGAGCTCGACGAGCGATTCGGCGACGGGGACCACCCAGCGGGGGTCGACGACGGTCGCGCCGATGCCCTGCTGGGCGAGTCGGTCCGCCACATCGATCGCGATGGGCGCCATCGGGCCGACGGCGACGATGAGGACGTCCGGCTGCTCGGTCGTCCGGAGGACGTCGACACCGTCGTGGAGACGCTCGACGGCCGGGAGTTCGGCGGGGGCGCTGCCCTTCGGGAACCGGATGACGGTCGGGGCGTCGTCGATCGACACGGCCTCACGCAGTTCCTCGCGCAGCCGCTCGCCATCACGCGGTGCAGCGATCCGGATACCCGGGACGACCTGCAGGATCGCGAGGTCCCAGATGCCGTGGTGGCTCGGTCCGTCGGGGCCGGTCACGCCGGCGCGGTCGAGGACGACCGTGACTCCCGCACGGTGCAGCGCGACGTCCATGAGCAGTTGGTCGAAGGCGCGGTTCACGAACGTCGCGTACACGGCCACCACCGGGTGCAGCCCGCCGAAGGCGAGCCCGGCCGCCGAGGTGAAGGCGTGCTGCTCGGCGATGCCGACATCGTGCACGCGCTCGGGGAAGCGTTCGGCGAAGGCGTGGAGCCCGACCGGTCGCAGCATGGCGGCGGTGATGGCGACGACGCGGTCGTCGGCCTCGGCCACCGCGAGCATCTCCTCGCTGAACACGGCCGTCCAGGACGGGCGGGCGGCCGCCCCGACGGGCTCCCCGGTCTCGGGGTCGATCACGCCGACGGCGTGGAACTGATCGGCGTCGTCGTCCCGTGCCGGCTGGAAGCCACGACCCTTCTCGGTGATCGCGTGGACGATCACCGGTGCGCCGTAGTGCTTCGCCTGGGTCAGGGCCTCCTCCATCGCGTGGATGTCGTGTCCGTCGACCGGCCCGATGTACTTGATGTCGAGGTTGGAGTAGAGCGCCTCGTTGTTCGTGAGACGGGACAGGAACCCGTGGGCGCCTCCGCGGACGCCCCGATAGAGCGCGCGTCCCGGACCGCCGAGGAGGTTGAAGGCCCGCTGGCTGCGCTCGCGCAGGTCGCGATAGCTCCGGCGGGTCCGCACGCCGCTCAGGAACCGCGCCATGCCGCCGATGGTCGGCGCGTACGACCGGCCGTTGTCGTTGACGATGATGACGAGCCGGCGGGTGTTGTCGTCGCTGATGTTGTTGAGCGCCTCCCACGTCATGCCACCCGTCAGCGCGCCGTCGCCGACGACCGCCACCACATGGCGCTCGTCCTGCCCGGTCATCTGGAAGGCGCGGGAGATGCCGTCCGCCCAGCTGAGCGAGCTCGAGGCGTGTGAGCTCTCGACGATGTCGTGCTCCGATTCGGAACGCTGCGGGTAGCCGGCGAGGCCGCCGCGGGTCCGGAGCCCGGAGAACTCCTGACGGCCGGTCAGGAGCTTGTGGACGTAGGACTGGTGACCGGTGTCGAACACCATCGGATCCGTCGGGGAGTCGAACACCCGGTGCATCGCGATTGTGAGCTCGACGACGCCGAGGTTCGGACCGAGGTGTCCGCCGGTCTTGGAGACGTTGGCGATGAGGAAGGCGCGGATGTCGCCGGCGAGTTCGACGAGTTCCGCCTCGGAGAGGCCGTCGAGGTCCCGGGGTCCGTTCACCTGATCGAGCACTGTCACGCTGTCGTCCCTCCACCGTGGGCCGACCGATCGCTCGGAGCCCGTCTTTCGAGTGTACGCGTCGTGGGCGGGGTGGGCGGCGAACGCCGCAGGCCGGCCCCGACGGTTGCTGTCGGGACCGGCCTGGTGGTAGAGCCTCGTCGTCAGACGAGGCTGCGGAGCACGTACTGCAGGATGCCGCCGTTGCGGTAATAGTCGGCTTCACCGGGCGTGTCGATGCGGACGACCGCGTCGAACTCGACCGGCTCCTTGCCGGGAGCCGAGTGCTCGCTCGGGACGGCGCTCACGCGGACCGTCTTCGGCGTGGTGCCGTTGTTGAGCTCCTCGAGACCGGCGATCGACACGATCTCCGTGCCGTCGAGTCCGAGGGAGGCCCAGCTCTCGCCTTCCGGGAACTGCAGTGGGACGACGCCCATACCGATGAGGTTCGAGCGGTGGATGCGCTCGAAGCTCTCGGTGATGACCGCCTTGACACCGAGGAGGCTCGTGCCCTTCGCCGCCCAGTCGCGGGAGGAACCGGAGCCGTACTCCTTGCCGCCGAAGATGACGAGGGGCGTGCCCTCGGCCTGGTAGTTCTGCGACGCGTCGTAGATGAACGACTGCGGTGCGTCGGGCTGCGTGAAGTCGCGGGTGTAGCCGCCCTCCACACCGTCGAGCAGCTGGTTCTTCAGGCGGATGTTCGCGAACGTGCCGCGGATCATGACCTCGTGGTTGCCGCGGCGCGAGCCGTAGGAGTTGTAGTCCTTACGACCGACACCGTGCTCGTCGAGGTACCGGCCTGCGGGCGAGTCGGCCTTGATGTTGCCGGCCGGGCTGATGTGGTCGGTCGTGACCGAGTCGCCGAGCTTCGCGAGGACGCGCGCACCGACGATGTCGGAGACGGGGGTCGTCTCCATGGTCATGCCGTCGAAGTACGGGGGCTTCCGCACGTACGTCGACTCCTCGTCCCACTCGAAGGTCGAGCCCTCGGGGGTCTGGAGCGAACGCCAGCGCTCGTCGCCGTCGAAGACGCCGCTGTACTCGTGGTCGAACATCTCCTTGTTGATGGAGGTGTCGATCGTGTCCTGGACCTCTGCCGCGTCGGGCCAGATGTCCTTCAGGAAGATGTCGTTGCCGTCGGCGTCGACACCCAGGGCGTCGACCTCGAAGTCGAAGTTCATCGACCCCGCGAGGGCGTAGGCGATGACCAACGGCGGGCTCGCCAGGTAGTTCATCTTGACGTCCGGGTTGATCCGGCCCTCGAAGTTGCGGTTGCCCGAGAGGACGGCGGTGACGGCGAGGTCGTTGTCCTGGACGGCGGTCGAGATCTCGTCGAGCAGCGGACCGGAGTTGCCGATGCAGGTCGTGCAGCCGTAGCCGACCGTGTAGAAGCCGAGGTCCTCGAGGTACTCGGTGAGACCGGCCTTCGCGTAGTAGTCGGTGACGACCTTGGACCCCGGAGCGAGCGTGGTCTTGACCCACGGCTTCGCCTTCAGGCCCTTCTTGCTCGCGTTCCGGGCCAGGAGGCCTGCGGCCAGCATGACCGACGGGTTCGAGGTGTTGGTGCACGAGGTGATCGCGGCGATCGCGACGGCGCCGTGGTCGAGGGTGAAGTCGACCCCGTTCTCCTCGAGGGTGACCTGGGTCGGCTTCGAGAGGGACGCCGGAGCGTGGCTGCGGTGCGTGTGGTGGTGGTGGTTGTTCTCGTCCTCGTCCTGCGGCGTGGTGCCGGCCGGGTCGGAGGCGGGGAAGGAACCGGCGCCGACGAGGTCGACGATGTCGTGCTCGACCGTGGCGTAGTCGACGAGGTCCCGCTCGAACTGCGACTTGGCGTCGCTCAGCTCGATGCGGTCCTGCGGGCGCTTCGGGCCGGCGATCGACGGCACGACGGTGGCGAGGTCGAGTTCGAGGTACTCGCTGAAGACCGGCTCGACGTCCGCGTCGTGCCAGAGCTTCTGAGTCTTGGCGTAGGCCTCGACCAGCGCGATCTGCTCCTCGCTGCGGCCGGTGAGGCGCAGGTAATCGAGCGTGACGTCGTCGATCGGGAACATGGCGGCCGTCGAGCCGAACTCGGGGCTCATGTTGCCGATGGTGGCGCGGTTCGCGAGCGGCACCTCAGCGACGCCTGCTCCGTAGAACTCGACGAACTTGCCGACGACCCCGTGTTTGCGGAGCATCTGGGTGATGGTGAGGACGACGTCCGTCGCCGTGACGCCCGTCGGGATGGAGCCGTTCAGCTTGAAGCCGACGACCTTCGGGATGAGCATGGAGACGGGCTGGCCGAGCATGGCGGCCTCCGCCTCGATGCCGCCGACGCCCCAGCCGAGCACGCCCAGGCCGTTGACCATGGTCGTGTGCGAGTCGGTGCCGACACAGGTGTCGGGGTAGGCGCGCAGGACGCCGCCGACCTCGCGCGTCATGGTGACGCGAGCGAGGTACTCGATGTTGACCTGGTGCACGATGCCGGTTCCCGGCGGAACGACCTTGAAGTCGTCGAACGCCGTCTGACCCCAGCGGAGGAACTGGTACCGCTCGCCGTTGCGCTCGTACTCGAGTTCGACGTTGCGCTCGAGCGCGTTCTCGCTGCCGAAGAGGTCGGCGATGACCGAGTGGTCGATGACCATCTCGGCCGGGGCGAGCGGGTTGATCTTGTCGGCGGAACCGCCGAGTGTCTCGACCGCTTCGCGCATGGTGGCGAGGTCGACGATGCACGGCACGCCGGTGAAGTCCTGCATGACGACACGGGCCGGGGTGAACTGGATCTCGGTGTCGGGGTCCGCGGTCGGAACCCAGTCGCCGATAGCCCGGATGTGCGCCTCGGTGATGTTGGCACCGTCTTCGGTGCGCAGCAGGTTCTCGAGGAGCACCTTGAGGCTGAACGGCAGCTTCTCGTGACCCTCCACCGTGTCGATGCGATAGATCTCGTAGTCGGTCGTCCCGACAGTCAGGGTGTCTTTCGCCCCGAAGCTGTTCACGGTGGACATATCGTCTTCTCCTTCGTTGGCGGCGGCGAGTGCTCACTCACGTGCGTTCCGACCAATCTTGCTGCTGGCGGGTGCTCCGCGGCTAGCAAGGCTTGCCTAACTACAGGCTCGGGCGCGTCGTGTCATCTCGGCATCGCTCATCTATCTTGATGTCGAGACAATTCTAGCATCGAGGATGAGGTCCTCCCGACATGACGAGAGCCCGGCCCGAGACGCGCTGACGCGTCGGGCCGGGCTCTCGGCGGATCACTCGGTGGATGCCTGCGGCGCCTTCGGGAACACGGCGCGGACGACGAGCCAGCTGAGGACGAGTAGCGGCGCGTAGAGCGGGATGCCCATGAGGAGCCGGAGCGTCCCGAGGAGCTCGACGTTCCCACTGAAGTAGAGGGGCAGCTGCACGAGGAGTCGTGCGGCGAACATGGCCACCCACACCAGCGTGAGCCACCGCATGGCGCGTCGTTGTCCGGGGTGGGACCGCCAGCTCGTGCCGCTGCCCATGAGGTAGCCGGCCACGAGCCCGACGACGGGCCACCCGACGAGCACCGAGACGAGGAGGGCCACGGCGTAGGCGCCGTTGGTCCAGAACCCGACGACGTAGAAGTCCTCCGCGCGCCCGGACAGCAGAGCCAGGGCTGCTGAGAGGGCGATCCCGAGGAGGCCGCCGACGGCCTGCGTGACCGGCTGCCGCTGGACGAGGCGTGCCACGGAGAAGAGGACCCCGAGTGCGACCGGAGCGATGATCGACGGGACCAGGTCGAGGGTCAGCGTGTAGACGACGAGGAACAGGAGTCCGGGCAGGATCGCCTCGACGATGCCGCGCACGCCGCCCATGGCGAGCAGCAGTGCCTTGCCGGTGGGGGCGTCGCCCTCGGCCATCGCGCCCAGACCGGACTTGCGTGCGGCGGCACCGAACGCGGCGGACATCGATTCACCGAGCCGCTGCCGATCCGCGTCACCCGTGGCGTCAGGGGAATCCGACGCGTCACGGCGCTCGACCGGGTCGACTCCGCGGGGCTCCGGTTCTCGTGCGTCCGTCATCGACTACGCGCTCGTGGCAGTCGGCATGCGCAGCGGGATGAGGTCGCGCGGCGGCATGGGCGAGTTGCCCCGGACGACGACGAGGCTGCGGAAGAGGTCGTCCACGAGCGCTGCGGCGTCCGGCTTCGACGCGCCCTCCCCCGCGACGACGCCGCGGAGGAACCAGCGCGGACCGTCGACGCCGATGAAGCGTGCCAGGTGGGTCGCGTCGGTGCCTGCGGCACCACCGGTCGGTACCTCGGCGACGAGCTCCGGGCCGAACTCGCCTTCGCGCTCGGTCACGGTGCCGCCCTGCTGGCCGATCTGCTCGGCGATCTGCGCGCGGGTCTCGTTCCACAGGCCGGTCGACCGCGGGGCGGCGAACGGCTGGACCTGCAGGGTGGAACCGGCGTAGTCGAGGCCGACCGCGACGACGCGCTTCGTCGCCTCCTCCACCTCGAGGCGGAGGTTCAGACCTTCCCGCGGCAGCACCTTGACGCCACCGAGGTCGATGTAGGGGCGGACGGGGTTGGCCTCGCTCTCGTCGAACGGGCCGGCGGTCTCGCGGTCCTCGGGTGCGGACTTCGCGTCGTCGGGCAGCTCCGCGTCGAGGTCGAGGTCGGGGAGGTCTTCGAGTTCGCTCATGCGAGGGTTCCTGTCTGCGCGGCACCGTCGGTGCTGATGGTTGGGTCGGTGGCGGCCGGTGACGCGGCGAGCGAGCCGACGCCGGTCGAACCGAAGCCTCCGGTTCCACGAGCGCTGCCTGGCAATCGCTCCACCGGGATGAAGTTGGCCCGGGACACCGGCATCACGATGAGCTGGGCGATGCGGTCGCCTGGCTCGACGGTGAAGGAGGTGTGACGGTCGGTGTTGAGGAGCGTGACCTTGATCTCGCCGCGATATCCGGCGTCGACCGTGCCGGGTGAGTTGACGACGGTGATGCCGTGTTTCGCCGCGAGGCCGCTTCGCGGGACGACGAACGCGGCATGGCCGCCGGGCAGGGCGATCGAGACGCCGGTGCCGACGAGGGCGCGCTCACCCGGTTCGAGCACGACGTGCTCGGCGGACACGAGATCCGCACCCGCATCGCCGGGGTGTGCATAGCCGGGCAGATCCGGCGCGATAATGAGTACGTCAACGCTTTCGGTCACGAATCGAGGGTAGTGCAGTTCTCTGAGACAAGGCAGACATGCAGCCGTACCGTGAAACCCTCTGGCCCAGCCCCTGGGTCATCATCGCCCTCGCCCTCGTGGTGCCGGCGACCATGCTCGTCCTCGCGCCCGTTTCACTCGCGGCGGGGATCGTCGGGGCGGTGGTGCTGTACGGCGGATGCCTTGCGGTGGCGTTCGGGACGGCGCCGAGGATCCAGGTCTCCGAGTCGAGCCTCTCGGTCGGGAAGGCGTCGATCCCGCTCGGGTTCATCGGTGAGGTCGTGGTGTTCACCGGGACGGATGCGACAGCTCAGCTCCGCACCAAGCTCGATGCACGCGCCTGGCTCATGATCCGCGGGTGGGTGCACAGCCTCGTGAAGGTGGAGATCGTCGATCCGGCCGATCCGACGCCGTACTGGCTGCTGTCGTCCCGTCGCCCGCAGGCCCTCGCGGATGCGATCGCCAGCGCGCGCACGCACGCCTGAGGCTGCCGCCGCTCGAACCGGTCACCGCTCGAATCCGCAACGACAGAACCCCTCCGGATCGTGATCCGGAGGGGTTCTGTCTGCCGCTCGCGCGGCGGTGCTGTCAGGCTGCGCACTCCGCGCAGATCGGGCCGAACTTGCCCTCGTGGTCGAGCTGCGAGCGGTGCTTCACCAGGAAGCACTCCATGCAGGTGAACTCGTCCGCCTGGGGCGGGAGCACGACGACGTCGAGGTCGAGGTCGGAGAGGTCGGATCCACCCAGGTTGTAGTCACCCGGGTTGTCAGCGTCTTCGGAGTCGACGACTCCGGACAGCTTGTCTGGAACGCGCTCCTTCAGGGCCTCGATCGACTCGGAATCGTCGTCGGTCTTGCGGGGAGCGTCGTAATCAGTTGCCATGCCTATCCACTTCTCGATGCCGTCGGAACAAAATCGGCGGGCACAGTTTGCATCAGTTCCGCATGAATTGCAAACCGTGTTCGGGAGGGTGTGCGGAACCTTCCCGTGCAACTGACGGCACGCCCGGCGTATTCCCCGAATACGCCCGTGATCCGTGAGAACGTGGGTCAATCACGTGGCACGCTGAGAGGCATTCATCATGCAGGAATTGAAGGTAGTCGGAGCGGAGCTCGGCGCTCTGATCGTTGCAGATCGGAACGAGGAGGAATACCGCCTCATCGTCGACGATTCGTTCCACGTCCACCTGCGGCGGGCGAAGCCGGCCGGTGCGCCGATCGGTGGGAACACCAAGATCTCTCCGAGGGAAGTGCAGGCGCACATCCGCAGCGGGCTCTCCGCAGAAGACGTCGCAGCGGTCACCGGTGCCTCGCTGGAGTACGTGCAGCGGTTCGAGGGTCCGGTGATGGCGGAGCGCGAGCACATCGTCGGCACCGCCCTCGGCGTCGCCGTCCTGCCGACGACCGACACGTCGGCCGACGACATCGAGGCCACCTTCGGGAACGTCATCCGGGCTCGACTCGAGAAGCTCGGCGCGACCGACGAACGGTGGACGAGCTGGAAGGAACCCGAGGGCGGCTGGATCGTCAAGCTGTCCTTCACGGCCGACCAGGTCGACCACGACGCCCGCTGGGCGTTCGAGCCGAAGAAGCTCGCCCTCACGCCCATCGGGAGTGAAGCCACGACCCTCTCGCGTCAGGGCGACCTGCCGGCCGCGCTGATCCCCCGGTTGCGTGCGGTCGACACCGACGACTCCCCCGACACCTCACGCTTCGACAGCGGCGCGTTTTCGCTGGACCGGGTGTCGACGCCGCAGCAGACCGAGACCGACCGGCCCGCCGAGACGCGTCCGATCGAGCCGTTGCCGTTCGCGGCCGACACGGGCTTCGGCCGTGCACCGTCCTCGAAGGCTGCGACCCAGGCCGCGATCAACCGTGAGGCGTCGAGCCCCGAGCAGCACAACCAGACCGCCGACCTGTTGGAGGCGCTCCGCAAGCGCCGTGGCGAGCGGGAGGCCGCCCCCAGCGAACCCGAACCTGCCGAGCGCCCCAGTGCGCCGCACGCCGTCTCGGATCAGCAGACGCCGCTGGCGGTGTTCGACACCGGTGAGTTCGAGGCGGCGCAGCAGCGACGCGCGGGCGATGCCGAATCCTCCGATGGTGGCGCGCCGTCCGGGGCCAAGGCGCGCCGCGGCCGAGCGTCGATGCCGTCCTGGGACGAGATCGTGTTCGGTGCGAAGTCCGACGACGACCCGGTCTGATCGGTCCGGGCCTCAGGGCTCGTAACGACCGAGGCCGAGGAGCGGTATCCGGCGTTCGTCGTCGGTGAGCGATCCGTGCTGTCCGATCATGCCCCTCGCGCTCTGATCGGCGGGACGTGAGTCGTAGTAGGCGATGCGCTTGCGGGCGGCGACGATGACGTCGCCGATGCGCGGCAGCACCTCAGGGTCGACCTCGCCGTACCAGCCGTGGTCGACCGCCTGCTCGCGTGTCGCGGTCCAGGCGCGACCGCCTTCCTCGGCTCGCCAGGCCTCAGCCAGGCGCTCCCGATCCGCTGGACCCGCGTCGGCGTCGAGATAGAGGTGGAGGCATCGAGGCTCCCCGCCGATGTGGCGGACACCGGCGACCAGCTCGGGCACCTGGTCGAAGAGCACGTGCTGATGGGGTGCGACGTCGATCACCCCGTGGTCGGCGGTGACGAGCGCGCCGGTCGACGCGGGCAGTCGCGACGACCACCGCTTGAGATCGCCGTCGAGCTCCTCGAGGAGCGCCGTCCAGCGTCCCGACTCCCACCCGTACTCGTGCGCCGCCTGGTCGAGCTCGGGGACGTACACGTAGCTGAGTGTGGGTCCGGCGGTCGTGGACGCGATCTCGCGGGCGGCGTCGAGGCGGTCCGCCATCGAGCGGCCGGCCCGGTAGTCCGCCCCTCGGAGCACGGCCCGGGTGAAGCCCGAGTTGCGGTACCGCTCCTGACCGATCACCGTCGTCGTGACGCCCTCGGCTCTCGCCCGCTCGAACACGGTCGGGAGGCGCTGCCAGGTCTCGGGCACCATGCCGGCGTCCCAGCCGCTGAGCTGGTTCACGACCCGGTCCCCCGCCACGTCTCGTGCTCGGTAGCTGACGAGGCCGTGCCGACCCGGCAACGCCCCCGTGGTCAGCGTCGCGATCCCGGCCGCGGTCGTCGACGGGAACGCCGACGTCGTGGTGGAGCGCGGACCGAGGCGCGGCGCGAGGAACCGAGCGTGGGCGGCTGCTCCACGGAGGTTCGCGGCACCGAGGCCGTCGACGAGGACGACGACGGCATGGTCGGCCGCGGGCAGCGATCCACCGCCCACCGTCAGGGATGCGAGGCAATCCGGGAGGACACCGGCAAGGCTGCGTGACTCCGGATCGACCGTCGGTAGCATGGTGGTCATCGGGCTCAGTCTCGCACACCGCGCTGACGACCACGCCCCGCCATCCTCGCCGAGCACCGGCTCGACTCCCCTCAGCAGAGACACGGAATGACCCGCCAACAGCAGACCCCGCCGACGGAGACCAGTGGCGAGCGCATCGAGGACATCGATGTCTCGTCGGAGATGCAGACCTCCTTCCTGGAGTACGCCTATTCGGTCATCTACGCCCGCGCCCTCCCCGACGCGCGCGACGGCCTGAAGCCGGTGCAGCGCCGCATCCTCTACCAGATGACCGAGATGGGCCTGCGCCCGGATCGTGGCCACGTGAAGTCGGCCCGCGTCGTCGGCGAGGTGATGGGGAAGCTGCACCCGCACGGCGACACGGCGATCTACGACGCCCTCGTCCGCCTCGCACAGCCCTTCACCCTCCGCGTCCCGCTCATCGACGGGCACGGGAACTTCGGCTCACTCGACGACGGGCCCGCCGCGCCGCGGTACACGGAGGCCCGGCTGGACGCCGCCGCGCTCGCCCTGACGGCCGACCTCGACGAGGACGTCGTCGACTTCGTCCCGAACTACGACAACCAGTTCATGCAGCCCGAGGTCCTCCCGGCCGCGTTCCCGAACCTCCTCGTGAACGGCGCCAGTGGTATCGCGGTCGGTATGGCGACCAACATGGCGCCGCACAACCTCGTCGAGGTGATCGGTGCCGCACGGCACCTCCTCGCGCACCCCCAGGCCACCCTCGAGGACCTGATGGAGTTCGTCCCGGGTCCCGACCTGCCCTCCGGCGGCACGATCGTCGGACTGGACGGCATCAGGGACGCCTACGCCACCGGTCGCGGCTCCTTCAAGACCCGCGCCAAGGTCTCCGTCGAAGCGGTCACCGCGCGGAAGACCGGTCTGGTCATCACCGAACTGCCCTACCTGGTCGGTCCGGAGAAGATCATCGAGAAGATCAAGGACGGCGTCAGCTCCAAGAAGCTCAACGGCATCTCCGACGTCACCGACCTGACGGACCGCATCCACGGGCTCCGCCTCGTGATCGGGATCAAGACCGGGTTCTCCCCCGAGGCCGTCCTGGAGCAGCTCTACCGCTACACGCCACTCGAGGACTCCTTCAGCATCAACAACGTCGCGCTCGTCGACGGCGGCCCGCAGACGCTCGGCCTCCGGGACCTGCTGCAGGTGTACGTCGACCACCGCATCAGCGTGGTCACCCGCAGGAGCCGGTTCCGATTGGCGAGACGCAAGGAACGCCTCCACCTCGTGGAGGGGCTCCTCATCGCCATCCTCGACATCGACGAGGTCATCCAGGTCATCCGCGCGAGCGACGACTCCGAACAGGCCCGCGCGCGCCTCATCGAGGTCTTCGACCTCTCGCAGCTCCAGGCCGAGTACATCCTCGAACTCCGTCTCCGACGACTCACCAAGTTCTCGCGGATCGAGCTCGAGGCCGAGCGCGACAAGCTGTTGGCCGAGATCGCCGAACTCGAGCGGTTGCTCGGGAGCCAACGACTCATCCGCGCGGCGGTCTCCGCAGAGCTCGCTGCGGCGGCCGAGCAGTTCGGCACACCGCGTCGGACCATGCTGACGAACGCGAAGCCGAGCGTCGCGACCACGGGCCGGGGGAAGAGCGCCCCGGTCCTCGAGCTCGCCGACACCCCGTGCCGCGTCTACCTCAGCGCGACCGGACGGGCGCTCCGCGTCGACCTCGAGCAGGACGCGCCCGCACCACGACCCGGTCGACGGAGCAAGCACGATGCGATCCTGAGCGTCGTCGAGACCACGAGCCGCACCGAACTCGGTGCAGTCACGAGTCTCGGTCGCGTCATCCGGTTCACCCCGCTCGACCTCCCCGCGGTGCCGGCGGCCTCCATCCAGCTCGCGGCCGGAGTCCGGATGGGCGAGTACCTCTCGCTCCCGAACCGCGATGAGCGCGTGCTGGCGATCGTCTCGCTGACCTCGGAGCAGCCGATCGTGCTGGGAACCGAGACCGGCGTGGTCAAGCGGGTCATCCCCGGCGACCTGCCGAACAAGCCGGACTTCGAGGTCATCACGCTCAAGCCGCGCGACCACGTCGTCGGGGCGACGCAGGTCGGCGACGACGCGGAGCTCGTCTTCGTCGCCTCCGACGCACAGCTGCTCCGTTTCCCCGCGACGTCCGTCCGTCCGCAGGGGCGGGCCGCGGGTGGCATGGCCGGCATCAACCTGGCAGCCGGTGCGAAGGTCATCTCGTTCACGGCGGTCCTGCCCACCGACGACGTCGTCGTCGTGACGGTCGCGACCAATTCGCTGACCCTCGCCGGAACGGACACCGGGAGCGCGAAGGTGTCGGAGTTCTCCGAGTTCCCCGCCAAGGGTCGCGCCACCGGCGGTGTCCGATCGCAACGCTTCCTGAAGGGCGAGGACCAGCTGGCCGTCGCGTGGGTCGGCGCCGCTCCGGCACACGCCGTCGGGACGGACGGGACACCGCGGACGCTCCCGGAGGTCGGCGCGAAGCGGGATGCCTCAGGGGTGCCGCTCGATGCCCCCGTCGGGTTCATCGGCGGCGCGATCACCGCACCGGCGGCACCGGCGACGGACGACGCGGTAGCGAGCGACGAATCGTCCTGATCGGAGCTGCACACCGACGAAGGCCCGGATCGAGCGCACTGCTCGATCCGGGCCTTCGTCGTCGGTGCTGCGCCCGATGGACGACCGACGATCAGACGTCGATGCTCTCCCGCGACAGCCGGTCGGAGCTGTCGACGATGAACTCCTTACGCGGGGCGACGTCGTTGCCCATGAGGAGTTCGAAGATCCGTCCGGCCGACTCCGCATCCTCGACCCGGACACGCCGCAGCGTCCGGTGACGGCGGTCCATGGTGGTCGTGGCCAGCTGGTCGGCGTCCATCTCCCCCAGGCCCTTGTAGCGCTGGATCGGTTCCTGGTGCTTCTTGCCGGTGCGCTTGAGATCGCTGAGCACCGCGTGCAGTTCGGCTTCGGAGTAGGTGTAGATCGTCTCGTTCGGCTTGGACCCGGGGTTCATCACGATGACGCGGTGGAGCGGCGGTACCGCGGCGAACACGCGGCCCGCTTCGATCAGCGGACGCATGTACCGGAAGAAGAGCGTGAGCAGGAGCGTCCGGATGTGGGCGCCGTCGACGTCGGCGTCGCTCATGAGGATGATCTTGCCGTAGCGGGCGGCGTCGAGATCGAACGATCGTCCGGAGCCCGCTCCGATGACCTGGATGATGGACGCGCACTCCGCGTTCGACAGCATGTCGGAGACGGAGGCCTTCTGCACGTTGAGGATCTTGCCTCGGATCGGGAGCAGCGCCTGGTAGGAGCTGTCTCGGGCGAGCTTCGCCGTGCCCAGCGCCGAGTCGCCCTCGACGATGAAGAGTTCACTGGACTCGAGGTTGCCCGAGCGGCAGTCGACCAGCTTGGCCGGGAGCGACGAGTTCTCGAGCGCGTTCTTGCGGCGTTGCGTCTCCTTGTGCGTCCGCGCGGAGATCCGGGACTTCATCTCCGACACGATCTTCTCGAGCACGAGCGCGGTCTGCGCCTTGTCGTCGCGCTTGGTCGAGGCGAACCGCTCCTTGAGCTCCTTCGTGACGACGTTGGCCACGATGGCGCGGACGGCCGGCGTGCCGAGGATCTCCTTCGTCTGGCCCTCGAACTGCGGCTCGGCGAGACGCACCGTCAGCACCGCCGTGAGGCCCGCGAGGACGTCGTCCTTCTCGAGCTTGTCCGAGCCGACCTTGAGTCGGCGGGCGTTCTGCTCCACCTGGGCGCGGAGGAACTTCAGCAGGCCCTGATCGAATCCGAGTTGGTGCGTGCCGCCCTTCGGCGTCGCGATGATGTTGACGAAGCTACGCATGACCGTCTCGTACCCGGTCCCCCACCTCAGCGCGATGTCGACCTCTGCCTCGCGCTCCACCTCGGTGGCGACCATGGTGCCCGACGGAGACAGCACCGGGACGGTCTCGGTGAACGTCCCGCTGCCGGTGAGGCGCCAGGTGTCCGTGAGTGCGGTGTCTCCCGCGAGGTGGTCGACGAACTCGGAGATCCCGCCCTCGTAGCGGAACACCGCCTCGGTCGGCTCCTCGACGGTCTCGTCGCGGATGTGGATCCCGAGCCCCTTGATGAGGAAGGCGGTCTGGCGCGCGCGGCCGAGGAGCTCCTCGGCCTGGAACTGGGCGCCCTTCGTGAAGATCTGGCGGTCGGCCCAGTAGCGGATCCGGGTACCGGTCACGCCGCGCTTGGTCTTGCCGATGACGCGGAGTTCACTCTGCTTCTCGAACGGCGTGAACGGTGCGTCCGGGGTCGGCTCCCCCGTGTCGGCGAAGATCCCCGGCTCACCGCGGTGGAAGGACATGGCGTAGGTCTTGCCGCCGCGATCGACCTCGACGTCGAGCCGCTCGGACAGGGCGTTGACGACTGATGCGCCGACGCCGTGCAGGCCGCCGGACGCGGCGTAGGAACCGCCGCCGAACTTCCCGCCGGCGTGGAGCTTGGTGAAGACGACCTCGACACCGGAGAGGCCGGTCTTCGGTTCGATGTCCACCGGGATGCCACGCGCGTGGTCGCGCACCTCGACGCTCTGATCGGCGTGGAGGACGATCTCGATCTGATCGCCGTACCCGCCGAGTGCCTCGTCGACGGAGTTGTCGATGATCTCCCAGAGGCAGTGCATGAGGCCACGCGAGTCGGTGGAACCGATGTACATGCCCGGTCGCTTGCGCACCGCCTCGAGGCCTTCGAGGACGGAGAGATGCCTGGCGGAGTAGTCGCTGCTCACGGTTCCCAGCGTAGTCGTCGCCGCCGACACGCCGAGGGAGACACTCGGCGCGTGGACGTCAGGACCCGCTCGACGACGCGTTGTCGCGGGCCGTCGACCCATCCGGCTGCGCGGTTGATCCGAATCATCTACGCGCACAGCGAAAAGAGCGCGGAATGGGACCCCGTTGTGACAATCGCGTGCTTTCATGAGTACTACGAGTTTCGTAGCCGCCCGAGTCAGGAGGAGCACATGTCACAGACTGCTACCGAGAGCACGCCGAGTGACCTCGACGCCCAGCAACTGACTGCCGCCGATCGTTGCGATCTGTGCGGAGCACAGGCCTACATCCGCGTGCAGATGAACAGCGGTGAGCTGCTGTTCTGCGCGCACCACGGCAAGAAGTACCAGGAGAAGCTGACGCAGGTCGCGACCGATTGGCACGACGAGTCCGCGCGACTCTTCACCGAGCAGCGCGCCTAGTCCACCGGCATCACGATGAAGGGCCCCGGATCCGAGATCCGGGGCCCTTCATCATGTCATCGAGGAGGCGCGGTCTCAGACCAGCGCGGGCTCGTTCACCCGCGGCCTCAAGCGAGTGCGGAGACGATCTGCGCTCTGGCGTTGGCGGCGATCTCGTCGAGGGCGTGGAGTTCCGGTGATTCGTCGAGCATCGAGGTGCCCGCGGCGACCGTGATCGCCAGACGGAGCAGCCGATCGGCCAGCTCCGGGTTCTTGGCGAGGACGGGACCGTGCAGGTGGGTTCCGACGAAGGGGCCGACCAGCGCACCCTCCGTGCCGTCGCCGTTGCCTCGTCCGTGCTGCACGGCGCCGATCGACTCGACACCCGTCCCGGCTCGGAAGTCCCGCCCGTGGTTCTCGTACCCGACGAGTACCGGGGCGTCGAGCTCGAGGCCGCCGCTCGGCACGACGACGAGGTCGTCACTCGCCCGCGTGCGCCGCAACGGGGCGTCGCCCTCGATGATGGCGAGGCCCTCGACCCAGCTCCCCGGCGCCAGCTCGAGCCGACGAGTGAGGAGCTTCCACCCGTTGGCGACCGCGAGGACGGGCACGCCGGCCTCCACCCAGGCGATGAACGCGTCGCGGAACGGCCGGAGCGCCTCGAGCACCTGTGGCGCCGACGGGTCGTCGCACGACCCGAGGACGACCGCGTGGACCGTGCTCGGGAGCTCGGCGACCGATTCGACCGGGACGAGCTCGACGGCGAGGCCACGCGCGCGCGCCCGGCGAGCGAGGACCGCACCGTTCTCGGCGTCGCCGTTCACATTGCAGCTCGAGGGCAGGAGGACGGCGATGGTGATCGTCGGCTCGGTCGTCATGCGTCGTCCTGATCGTTCGAGGCGAGGCCGAGGTGCGCGCGGGTGCGGCGCATCGAGTCGGCGGTGAAGATCACGGTCTTCCGACCGTGCGCGGGCGCCGGGAGGGCGAGGAACGCGTCCAACGCCGTGCCGAGGTCCGGTTCGATCCGGTCGATCTCGACGCCGTCGTAGCCCAGCTGCAGCGCGGCCTCCCAGGCCTTGGACCCCGACACCAGCGCCACACGACCGAGCCTCGACGTGTCGACCGGCCAGAGGTACGAGGGATCGCGGACATCGCTCCCGACGGCCACCAGGATCTGCTCCGTGTCGGCCGCCAGGCTGTCCACGTTGAGCTGGAAGCTCGCGGGGTTCTGGACGAGGACGAATTCGACCTCGACACCGCGGACGGTCGTCACCTCGCCGCGGCCGAACACCGGCGTGAGCGCGTGGAACGACTCAGCCGCGGTGGCGAGCTGGAACTCGGGGCCGAGGATCGCGGCGGCGCCGGAGAGTGCGGCAGCCGCATCCACGGCGTAGTGCACGCCGCGGGCCGGCAGACGGAATCGGACGGGCTCGCCGCGGTGGGTGATGGACACCAGATCGCCGTCGAGGGCTTCGACGACGGTTCCGGAACCGGGATCGACCCGATCGGACGAGGTCGTGCTGTACCCGAGGCCGCGTGCGCCGGCACCGAGCACGGCCGTCGAGACGCCGTACCGCCATCGCGTCGCGTCGCTGCCCGGCGCGACGGCGTCGACGAGCGCGTCATCGCCGTTCAGGACGAGCGACGTGCTCGATCGGGCAGCGATCGCGTCGAGCATGCGCGCCACCATGGCAGCGTCGTGGAAGCGGTCGATCTGGTCGACGGACACGTTGGTCAGGATGACGTGGGCGGGCGAGAGCCGCGGCGCGATGAGCGCGCCGTGTCCTTCGTCCATCTCGAGCACCCCGAGCTCGGCGTCGATCCGGCCGCGGAGGTCGGCTCGTTCGAGGAGAGCCGAGGTGAGGCCCTGGGAGATGTTCGCCGTGGACGGGTTCGTGAAGACCGACACGCCGTGGGCACGCAGGATGCCGACGAGCATCTTGGTGGTCGTGGACTTCCCGCTCGAGCCGCTCACGATCACGAGACCACGCGGGAAGGCGTTCAACGTGTCGGGAAGGAACCCGGGCGCGATGCGGTTGACCACGAGGCCGGGAACCGCCGATCCCCCGCCCGGCTTGCGCAGCCTGGCGAGGAATCGGACGGCACGACCGGCGAGGATGGCCGGGGCGTAGCGCATGCTCCTACTCGAGGTAGTCGCGGAGCGACTGGGATCGGCTCGGGTGACGCAGCTTCGCCATGGTCTTCGACTCGATCTGCCGGATGCGCTCACGGGTGACCCCGAAGGTGTCGCCGATCTGGTCGAGCGTCTTCGGCATGCCGTCGCCGAGGCCGAAGCGCATCCGGATGACGCCCGCTTCCCGCTCGGAGAGCGAGTCGAGGAGCGACTCCAGCTGCTTCTGCAGCATCGTGAAGCTGACGGCGTCGGCCGGCACGACCGCCTCGGTGTCCTCGATGAGGTCGCCGAACTCGCTGTCGCCGTCCTCGCCGAGGGGCGTGTGCAGCGAGATGGGCTCGCGGCCGTACTTCTGGACCTCGATGACCTTCTCGGGCGTCATGTCGAGTTCGCGGCTGAGCTCCTCGGGCGTGGGCTCGCGGCCCAGGTCCTGCAGCATCTGCCGCTGGACGCGGGCGAGCTTGTTGATGACCTCGACCATGTGCACCGGGATGCGGATGGTGCGCGCCTGGTCGGCCATGGCACGCGTGATGGCCTGACGGATCCACCAGGTCGCGTAGGTGGAGAACTTGAAGCCCTTGGTGTAGTCGAACTTCTCGACCGCGCGGATGAGGCCGAGGTTTCCCTCTTGGATGAGGTCGAGGAACTGCATGCCGCGGCCCGTGTACCGCTTGGCGAGGCTCACGACGAGTCGGAGGTTCGCCCCGAGGAGGTGGCTCTTGGCACGGGCGCCGTCCTTCGCGACCCACTGGAGCTCACGACCGACCCGCGAGCGCTTCTCGAGGTCGGAGAGCTGGGCGAGTTTGTCCTCGGCGAAGAGGCCCGCCTCGATGCGCATCGCGAGTTCGACCTCTTCGGCCGCGTTGAGGAGCGCGACCTTACCGATCTGCTTGAGGTAGTCCTTGACCGGGTCGGCGGTGGCGCCGGTGATCGCGGCCGAGTACACCGGGATCTCGTCGTCGTCGCTGTTGGAGAGCACGAGTGCGTCGGTGGGGAGGGTGATCTCCGGCACGGACTTGTCGTCCTCCTCCTCGACCGCCTCGGTGGCGTCGCCCGCGGGCGCGTCGACCACGGCGTCGTCGGCGACGACCTCGACGACGACGTCCTCGTCGTCCGAGCCCTCATCGGGCTCCGTGCTCGACGTCGTACCCGCCTTGGCGCGGGTGGCCTTCTTGGGAGCAGCCTTCGCTCGGGTCGTGGTGGCCTTGGTGGTCCGAGCCTTCGCTGCGGGAGCCTCCGTGGCCTCGTCTGCTGGCGCTGCTTCGTCTGCGCGAGCCGTCTTGGTGGCCATAGCTGCACCTTCCTGTTCGGACCCGGCATGGACAGTCATCGCCGGATCGTCCGTGATTTCGGACATTACGAGGACCCATGTCAAGTCTTGGTGCAGTGCAACCCGAAAAGGGCCGCCGACATTCCGAGAGGTGAACGGGTCCGTGTTCCATTATAGCGCGCGCAGGAAGGCCACAGAGCCACAGGCCGTTTGTCAAGGGTGGGATCAGGGGACGAAGCGAACGCTCAGCGACGGCGCCCGAGCCTCGCTCGGACCGCGATCCACAGTGGACCGACGGCGATGCCCTCGTCCTCGGCGAAGCGTCTCCGGGTGCGGGACCGGGCGACGAGCAGCATCGCCACCCCGAACCCGACCACCAGGTACTGCACGGAGAAGGCGATCCGGAAGCTGTCCATGGAGTAGTCGGCACGGGATCCCCCGCTGACCGCGTCGATGATGAGTCCGATGAGGAACATCATGACGAAGCTGGCGAGGAACCCACCGACGTTCACGATGCCGTTCGCCCCGCCGAGCGCGCGGATGGGGTTGAAGGTGCGCGCGAAGTCGAACCCGATGAGTGAACCGGGGCCCCCGACCCCGACCACGACGAACAGGACGATCACGAGCCACATCGGCGGGATGCCCGGCCAGAGGAGGAGTACGGCCCAGGCGACGCCCATGACCGTGACGATCCCGAGCACGAGGTTGCTCCGCCGGTACGGGAACCGGGCGGTGAGCACCCCGAGGACGGGTCCGGCGATCATGCCGGAGACCACGATCACGATGAGCAACGATGCGGCGAGGGGCTGCGGGTAGTCGAGGGCGTAGACCATGAAGGGGAAGCCCCAGAGCAGCGTGAGGACCGTGCCGGAGGACTGGGTGACGAAGTGCGACCAGAACCCGAGACGCGTCCCTGGCCGACGCAGACTGATGAGGACCTCGCGGACGACGTGGCCCCAGGTCTCCGGGCGCGGTGCCTCGTCGGAACCGGACGGCCGGTCGCGGACGACGATCAACACCCCGACGAGTGCCAGGAGGACGAGACCGGCCGCACTGAGGAACGCCGGCGACCAGCCGAAGGCGTGCAGGACGAAGGAGAACGGCACCGCCGAGAGGATCTGGCCGATCTGCCCGATGTTGCCGACCCATTGCGAGACGATCGGTACCCGACGGGTGGGGAACCAGGAGTTCACGAGCCGCAACACGGAGGTGAACACCGCGGCGTCGCCGAGGCCGACCAGCATCCGGCCGACGATCGCGCCGCCGAGTTCGGTCGTGAGACCCAGCCAGATCTGGCCCGCCATGACGACGGTCAGCCCCGCGATGATCAGGACGCGAGGCCCGAGGCGGTCGATGAGCACCCCGACCGGGACCTGCATGGCGGCGTACACGATCAGCTGCGCGACCGCGAGGGTCGAGAGCGCGGCGGCGTCGATCTGGAACCGCTCGGTGGCGTCCACCGCCGCCACACCGAGCGTCGACCGCTGCATGACGGTGATGAGGTAGGCGAACACCCCGACGCCGAACACCCACCAGACGCGTCGAGATCCCACCGATCCAGTTTAGGTGGTCGAGCGGTCCTCGTCGCCGTGGCGCCGGCTCGCGAGGAACTTCTCGAGCTCCGCGGCGATCTCGTCGGCCGTCGGGAGCGCCCCGTCGATGTCGGTGAGCGGCGATTTCGGCGAGTTGTCGGCCATGTAGGCGTCGTACCGCTCCTCCAGCGTCGTGACCAGCTGGCCGAGCTCGTGGTTGGTCCCGACCTGCTCGTCGATCTTGGCGAGGAAGTCGCGGCTGTCCTCGCGGAGGCGGTCCGTGGGGAAGATGAGCCCGGTCGCCGCGCTGAGGCTCTCGATCGCCGTGATCGCCGCGGCCGGGAACTCCGTGTCGGCGAGGTAATGCGGAATGAGGAGCACGAAGGCCGCGATGCTGTCGCCGCGCTCGTAGAGGCGGTACTCGAGGAGGTGGAGCACGTTGGACGGCACCTGGGTGCGGGGGCGCCAGACCGAGAGCGACTCGATGAGGTCGAACCGGTTGCCGCTGACGGTGACGCCGATCGGCCTGGTGTGCGGGACCGGCATCGGGATGGCGTGCACCCACGTCGTGTCGCTGACCCGGAAGCGGTCGACGAGCTCGAGCACGGCCGCGACGAAGCGGTCCCAGAGGAAGTCGGGCTCGAAACCGGTGAGCAGCAGGAACGGCGACCCGAGCTCGTCGTGGGCCAGCGACAGGGTCAGCCGAGGCGGCCGGTACTCCGTCAGGTGGTCCTGGTCGAACGAGATGATCGGCCGGCGGGCGCGGTAGTCGAGCAGGACGTCGGCGTCGAACTCGGCGATGACCGTCGTGTCGAGGACGTCGTCGAGGTAGGCGTTCAACTGCCCGACCGCGCCGCCGGCGTCGGAGAACCCGGTGAGCCCCGCGACGAGGTGGAGGCCGGCGGGGATGTCGATCTCCGGGTGCACCTCGTAGAGGTCGTCAGGCGTAGGCATGGTTCAACTCTAAACGGGGGTGTCGCAGCGCCCTTCCCCTCGGAGCCTCGGCCGTACCGCCGAGAGCGAACACCGGCGGCCCCGCCTCGGTCCTGAACCGCTCGTGCCTACGATGGAGGCATGACGATCCCTGTGCTCTCCGTGTTGTCCGCTGCCGTCGAGGGAATCGAGGCCGAGCTGCTCGTCCTCGCGGTGAGGAAGGGCGACGACGGACCGGAGCTCCTGGCGCCCGACGTCTACGCGCCGCTCGCAGACGAGCTGCGCGCCTCCGGAGTCACGGGATCCGAAGACCAGGTGCGACGCCTCCCGGACCGGTTCGGTGCGGCCTCCGGTCTCGTGCTGGTCGGTCTCGGGCCGGATGCGGACGACGCGGCCTTCCGACGAGCGGCAGGTGCGGTGACCAGGACGATCGACGGCCAGGCCTCGATCGCGTTCGCGTTGACGGAGGAGACGGCCGCCGCCGCCGAAGCCGTCCTCGAGGGGGCGGCCATCGGCGCCTACCGCTACACCGCGTCGCGCGGTGTCGGATCCGCGCCGGCACCGACACCGCTCGGGTGGGTCACCGTCGTCGTCCCGTCGACCGTGGACGCACCGGATGCCGGGCTCGCGGAGCACGCCACCGCGGTCGCCGAGGCCATCGCGCTCGTCAAGGACCTGGTCAACACGCCGCCGAACGAGCTCTACCCGGTGACCTTCGCCGACGCGGCCCGCGCAGCGGTCGACGGCCTCGACGTCGAGGTCGAGGAATGGGACGAGACCCGCTTGGCCGAGGACGGCTTCGGCGGCATCCTCGGTGTCGGGCAGGGTTCCTCCCGGCCTCCGCGACTCGTCAAGCTGAGCTACCACCCTGAGGCGGCCCGGAGCCACCTGGCCCTCGTCGGAAAGGGCATCACCTTCGACAGCGGCGGCCTCTCGCTGAAGCCGCCGGTCTCGATGGTCGGCATGAAGTACGACATGACCGGCGCGGCGACCGTGCTCGCCGTCCTGGCCGCGGCCGCGCGTCTCGGAGTGCCCACCCGGCTGACCGCGTGGCTCTGTCTCGCCGAGAACCTCCCGTCGGGCACGGCGATCCGGCCGAACGACGTCCTCACCATCCGGGGTGGACGCACGGTCGAGGTCACCAACACCGACGCCGAGGGCCGGCTGGTCCTCGCCGACGGACTCGTCGCCGCAGGCGAGGAGGGCCCGGACGCCATCATCGACGTGGCGACCCTCACGGGAGCGGCGGTGGTCGCGCTCGGCAACCGCTACACGGGCGTCATGGGTGATGCTTCCTTCGTCACCGACCTCATCGCGACCGGTTCCGGTGCGGACGAACTGTTCTGGCCGATGCCGTTCCCCGCGGAGCTGCGCAAGGTCCTCGACTCCGACGTCGCCGACCTCGCCAACGCGAAGCCCGGCACCACCGCGGGCGGCATGCTCGTCGCAGGCACGTTCCTCCAGGAGTTCATCGCGGACCGCACCGACGAGGAGGGCGGCACCACTCGAATCCCGTGGGCCCACCTGGACATCGCCGGGAGCGCGATGAACGGCGACGCCCCCTACGGCTTCACCGCCAAGGGGCCGACCGGCGTCGCGGTCCGCACCCTCCTCGCAATGGCCGAGGAGATTAGCCACCCGTAGTAAGGTCGGTGGGGGCGGTTCGACCCGCCTCGACGCCGCCGAACACACCACGACGGTTTCCGATCGACCACGAAGCACACACAAGGAGCAACGGAGTGTCCGAGCAGAATTTTGACCTGGTAGTCCTGGGAGGCGGAAGCGGCGGATACGCTGCGGCGTTGCGCGCTTCGCAGCTCGGCCTCACCGTCGGCATGATCGAGAAGGACAAGGTCGGCGGCACCTGCCTCCACCGCGGTTGCATCCCGACGAAGGCGCTGCTGCACTCCGCCGAGGTCGCGGACGCATCGCGCGAGTCGGAGAAGTACGGCGTCAAGTCCACCTTCGAAGGCATCGACATCGAGGGCGTCACGAAGTACCGCGAGGGCATCGTCGCGAAGAAGTACAAGGGACTCCAGGGCCTCGTGAAGGCCCGCGGCATCACCACCATCGAGGGTGAGGGCCGTCTGGTCTCCCCGACGAGCGTGCAGGTCGGCGACGACCTCATCACCGGCAAGAACGTGATCCTCGCGACGGGCTCGTACAGCCGCTCGCTCCCCGGTCTCGAGATCGGTGGCCGCGTCATCACGAGCGAGCAGGCGCTGCAGCTCGACTTCGTGCCGAAGAAGGTCGCCGTCCTCGGCGGCGGCGTGATCGGCGTCGAGTTCGCGAGCGTCTGGAAGTCGTTCGGGACCGAGGTCACGATCATCGAGGCGCTCCCCCACCTCGTCCCCAACGAGGACGAGTCGATCAGCAAGGCGCTCGAGCGCGCGTTCCGCAAGCGCGGCATCGAGTACTCGCTCGGCGTGCGGTTCCAGGGCGTCACCCAGGACGACTCTGGCGTGCACATCACGCTCGAGGACGGCAAGACGATCGACGCCGAGCTGCTGCTCGTCGCCGTCGGCCGTGGCCCGTCGACCGCCGGACTCGGCTTCGAGGAGGTCGGTGTCACCATCGACCGCGGCTTCGTCATCACCAACGACCGTCTCGAGACGAACATCCCCGGGCTCTACGCCGTCGGCGACATCGTCCCCGGCCTGCAGCTCGCGCACCGCGGCTTCCAGCAGGGCATCTTCGTGGCCGAGGAGATCGCCGGTCTCAAGCCCGTCATCATCGAGGACGTCAACATCCCGAAGGTCACGTACAGCGACCCCGAGATCGCGTCCGTCGGTCTCAGCGAGGCCAAGGCGGCCGAGCAGTACGGCGCCGACAACATCACGAGCTACGACTTCAACCTCGCCGGCAACGGCAAGAGCGAGATCATCGGCACGAGTGGCAATGTCAAGGTCATCCGGGTCAACGACGGCCCCGTCATCGGTGTGCACATGATCGGCGCCCGCGTCGGTGAGCTCATCGCCGAAGGCCAGCTCGCCGTCAACTGGGAGGCCTACCCCGAGGACATCGCGCCGCTGATCCACGCGCACCCCACGCAGAACGAGGCGCTCGGCGAAGCATTCCTCGCGCTCGCAGGCAAGCCCCTGCACGCGCTGTGACGCATTCCGAACACCCCAATAAGCTAGTGAACACACAACAGGTTTCAAAGGAGACAAGGTCATGAGCGAATCCGTCAGCCTCCCGGCACTCGGCGAGAGTGTCACCGAGGGTACGGTCACCCGCTGGCTGAAGAATGTCGGCGACACCGTGGAGGTCGACGAGCCACTGCTCGAAGTGTCGACCGACAAGGTCGACACCGAGATCCCTTCGCCCGTCGCGGGTGTCATCGAAGCGATCCTCGTCCAGGAGGACGAGACCGTCGAGGTCGGCACCGCTCTCGTGACCATCGGCGATGGTTCGGGTGCGGCTGCGGCCGAGGAGCCCGCGCCCGCCGCGGAACCGGCTGCTGCCGAGCCCGCTCCGGCCGAGCCCGCCCCCGCGGCCGAGCCCGAGCCGGCACCTGCTGCCGCGCCGGCTCCCGCTGCTGCTCCGGCTCCCGCCGCTGCTCCTGCTGCTGCTCCGGCTCCCGCTGCTGCACCGGCTCCTGCCGCTGCTCCTGCTGCTGCTCCGGCTCCCGCTGCTGCACCGGCTCCTGCCGCCGCGCCTGCTGCTGCTCCGGCACCTGCTGCTCCCGCTGCTCCGGCACCTGCCGCCGCTTCGACGCCCGCCGCGGGCGGCGTCGTCAACTCCGGTTACGTCACGCCGCTGGTACGTCGTCTCGCCAACCAGCACGGGGTCGACCTCAGCACGGTCACCGGCACCGGTGTCGGCGGACGTATCCGCAAGGAAGACGTCCTGCAGGCTCAGAGCGCCGGTGGCGCCACGGAGTCGCCCGCTGCTCCGACCGTCCAGGTCTCCGAGCTGCGTGGCACGAGCAAGGCCATGTCGCGTCTGCGCAAGGTCGTCGCCGAGCGCGCCGTCGCTTCGATGCAGGGCACCGCCCAGCTGACGAGCGTCGTCGAGGTCGACGTCACGAAGGTCGCGGCACTCCGCACGGCCGTCAAGGACGAGTTCCTCGCCAAGACCGGCAACAAGCTGTCGTTCCTGCCGTTCTTCGCCCTTGCTGCCAGCGAGGCGCTCCAGACGTACCCGATCATCAACGCCACCGTCGACGGCGACCAGATCGTGTACCCCGAGACGGAGAACCTCGCGATCGCCGTGGACACCGAGCGTGGCCTGCTGACGCCGGTCATCCGCAACTCGGGCTCCAAGTCGATCGCCGAGCTCGGCGCCGAGATCGCCGATCTCGCGCAGCGCACCCGCGACAACAAGCTGCAGCCCGATGAGCTGTCGGGCGGCACGTTCACGCTGACCAACACCGGTTCGCGCGGCGCACTGTTCGACACCCCGATCGTGTTCCTGCCGCAGTCGGCGATCCTCGGTACGGGCATCGTCACGAAGAAGCCGGTCGTCGTGACGGTCGACGGTGCAGACGCGATCGCGATCCGTTCGACGGTCTACCTCGCGCTGAGCTACGACCACCGCATCATCGACGGCGCGGACGCTGCACGCTTCCTCGTCCAGGTGAAGAACCGCCTCGAAGCAGGCGACTTCCGCGGCTCGCTCGGGATCTGATCCCGAACCGACCGCACCGTGTCCACCGCCTCACCCGGCGGTGAACACCTCTCGCAGACGCCAGCCCGTCTCGCCCCTCACCACGAGGAGCGTGACGGGCTGTCGTCGTCCTGCGTTGGCCTCGTCCGTCTCGGACGGTTCGGCTGTACCGCGAAGGACCGCCGCGTCGCCCTGACGGTCGACGAGGTCCAGACTTGCCGCATCGATCGAGCCGATCCCGACACCGAGGTGCTCGTCGTCGTCGAACGGGGACCCGCGTTCGACGGAGTCCCAGACGCACCCCTCCTCCCCCGTCGTGCGGCACTGATCACGTCGACGGACGAGCTCGCGGGCCGCGGCCGCCGGATCGTCACCGGTGACCAGGTCGACGTCGCCGGCTTCGTCCCCCGCTGACGTCGGTGTCTCCACCGGTGGCGCGACCGTCGTGACCGCCGCGGACGCCGGGCCGCCCGGACCGGCCGGCGTCGGTGCGATCGCGGTGCTCGGGTCTTCGGACGGCAGGAACACCATCGCCGCCGACACCAGTGCCGCTGCCGCGCCTGCCGCTCCGATTATGAGTCGACGACGTCTCGGGCCGGTGTCGACGGACGGCGTCGAGCCGGCAGTGGCCGCGGCCCGGGTACCTCGCCCGGGTCGCCAAGCCAGACGACGGCGCAGCCGCGACACAGGATGCCGCGACAGACGCCTCGATTCGACCGCGGCTCGTCGGGTCGGCGGGAGCGGAGCGGTCCGCTGCGCGCGATCGGCGGAAGCACGGATGACATCGGCAGGCGATGCGGACGACGAATCGACCCGGTCGAGCAGGACCGGGAGCGGTCGTGCCAGGGCGTGGATCCGCTGTTGCAGTCGATTGGCGATCTCGTGGTCGGCGAGTTCAGGCACGACGTCGGCCCAGGCCACGGTCGTGGGGGCTTCATCGGGGTCGGTCGCCTGCAGGACACCGTCCATGAGCCCTGCGAACGCCGTCCAATCGGCGGCGAACGCCGGTGCGGTGCGTCCGAGCCCACCATCGATGCTCTGTTGGTCCACGGGAGCTGCGCTCGACCACCCGGAGAGGACCGGTCGGCCATCGTCGGCGAAGCGCACGGCCGAAGCGCTGATCGACCCGTGACTGATCCCGGAGAGGTGCGCCGCGCGGATGGCGTCGACCAGCGGTGCCAGGATCGTGACGGCCTCACCGGGAGCGATCGACTCCCGGCGGCGCAGCAGTTCTCCCAACGTGCCGCCAGCGAGCCGCTCGACCAGCAGGCACGGGAGGCCGGTGGGATCCTCGGCGACGTCGACGAGTCTCACGATGTGCGGGTGGTCGAGTCGGGACAGGATGGCCGCGCGACGCCAGAGGTCGCGTTCGGCGGCGTCGGCCCTCGCTCGGAGCAGCACGGCGTCGCCCGCCGGGAAGGCCTGGTCGGTACGCCCTCCCTGCGCGGAGCCGGGGTGGGCGAGCACCGTCGAGTAGGCCGTCCACTCCCGGCCCTCACCCAGGCACCGGACGAGACGGCGGCCGGCCACTCGGGTCGTGGTCGCGGACGGGTCTGGCAGTGTTTCCATAGCTCGATCCTCCGACGCGGAGTCCCGTCCGACGGCGTCGGCGCACGCGGCTGTGGACAAGGTCCCCGCGTCACCGGCCTGTGGAGCAGAACGCAGCATCAGGACCCTCCGTCACCGGCTATCCTGGGAGCATGGCTCAGAAGGACGCGCCCCCGGCGGCGCAGAAGGAACCAGGGCGGATCAAGCAGCTCTGGCAGGTGTTCCAGCTCACCCGTCGCCACGACAAGGCGGCGCAGTGGTTGATGCTCGGCGGCTTCATCCTGCCGGTGCTCATCGGTGTCGCGGTCGCACTGCTGTTCTCGGCGGGCAACATCTTCGCGCTCGTCATGTGGATCATCGCGGGTGTGCTCGCCGGTATCCTCGCGGCCCTGTTCATCCTCACCCGGCGCGCGGACAAGGTCGTCTACACGCAGATCGAGGGTCGGCCGGGCGCGGTGGGCCAGGTGCTCCGCGCTGCTCCGCGCTCGTGGCAGACCAGCGAGATGCCCGTCGCCGTGAACCCGAAGACCCAGGACGCGATCTACCGGGCCGTGGGCCGTGGTGGCGTCGCGCTGATCGCCGAAGGACCTCGATCGCGGACCTCACGCCTGCTCGAGGACGAGAAGCGCAAGGTCAGCCGCATCCTCCCGAACGTGCCGATCACGGTGTTCCACGTCGGGCCCGACGCCGACTCGGTGCAGCTCCGTCAGCTCTCCGGCGCCCTCCGGAAGGTGAAGAAGTCCTTGACCAACCCCGAGGTGCTCGCGGTCAGCAACCGTCTGTCCTCCTTCGGTACGCAGCTCCCCATCCCGAAGGGTGTCGACCCGATGCGGGTCCGCCCGCAGCGCGCGCGCTGACCCACCGGCACCGCTCGGAACACTTCGCGGTGTCGGAACGACGGCCGCCCTCCTGACGGAGGGCGGCCGTTCGCGGTTCCGGCTGCGTTCAGCGCACCCGCAGGAGCACCGTGCCGGCCACTTTGTCGTGGAAGCCACGCTGGTCCGAATCCCAGACGAGCGCCGGAACGACCACGCAGAGGAGCACGGTTCGCACGGCCGGCCGCCAGAGCCCGACCCACCCGCCGGTCAACGGCATCAGACGCATCCCGCAGAGGCGATGGCCGAGACTGCCGCCGATGGTCGGGATGAACACGAACTGCATGATGGCGAAAATCACGAGTGTCGCGGTGGCGTCGTAGGCGAAGAACGCGACCGAGAGGACGACCGCCACGGCCCAGTCGATGACGAGCGCGGTGATCCGCCGACCGACCCGCGCGACCGATCGGACGCCGCTCTCCGGGAGTCCCAGGCGTTCACCGGGGAAGGCGCTGGGAGGAAGCTCTCCGAAGGTCCGTGGATTCTGCGGGGTGTGGGGCACTGTGCCATTCTATTCGGGCGGGGATTCTCGTAACATCCACGAAACATGGGTGTCATGGTGGGGTAACCCCCTCCCCGTAGTCTCACAGATGGCTGCGCTGTGCAGCCTCCCTGTACCAACCCCATTTGGAGCCATTCACATGTTCAGTGATTCTTCCGAAGTGCTCAAGTTCATCAAGGACACCGATGTCAAGTTCCTCGACATCCGCTTCACGGACCTTCCCGGCGTGCAGCAGCACTTCAACATCCCGGCCAGCACCGTCGACGAGGAGTTCTTCACCGTCGGCCAGCTCTTCGATGGTTCGTCCATCCGTGGCTTCGCCAACATCCACGAGTCGGACATGCAGCTCATCCCGGATGTCTCCACCGCTTACATCGACGCCTTCCGTGCCGAGCGCACGCTCATCATGGTGTTCGACATCTACAACCCCCGCAACGGCGAGATCTACTCCAAGGACCCCCGTCAGGTCGCCAAGAAGGCTGAGAAGTACCTCGCCTCGACCGGCATCGCCGACACCGCGTTCTTCGCCCCCGAGGCCGAGTTCTACATCTTCGACGACGTCCGCTACGAGGTGAACCAGCACTCGAGCTTCTACTCGGTGGACTCCGAAGAGGGAGCCTGGAACACCGGCCGCGCCGAAGAGGGCGGCAACCTCGGCAACAAGACCCCGTACAAGGGTGGCTACTTCCCCGTCAGCCCCGTCGACAAGCAGGCCGACCTCCGCGACGACATCAGCCTCAAGCTGATCGACGCCGGCCTCATCCTCGAGCGTGCGCACCACGAGGTGGGCACCGGCGGCCAGGCTGAGATCAACTACCGCTTCGACACCATGGTCGCCGCGGCGGACGACATCCTCAAGTTCAAGTACATCGTGAAGAACACGGCCGAGCTGTGGGGCAAGACCGCGACCTTCATGCCGAAGCCGCTCTTCGGCGACAACGGCTCGGGCATGCACACGCACCAGTCGCTGTGGAGCGACGGCAAGCCGCTCTTCTACGACGAGAACGGCTACGGCGGCCTCTCCGACCTCGCCCGCTGGTACATCGGCGGCCTGCTGAAGCACGCCCCGGCCGTCCTGGCGTTCACGAACCCGACGGTGAACTCCTACCACCGCCTGGTCCCCGGCTTCGAGGCTCCCGTCAACCTGGTCTACTCGGCCGGTAACCGCTCGGCGTCGATCCGTATCCCGATCACGGGCACGAACCCGAAGGCCAAGCGCATCGAGTTCCGCGCGCCCGACGCGTCCGGCAACCCGTACCTCGCGTTCGCCGCTCAGCTGATGGCGGGCCTCGACGGCATCAAGAACCGCATCGAGCCGCACGAGCCCGTCGACAAGGACCTCTACGAGCTTCCCCCCGAGGAGGCCAAGAACATCCCGCAGGTGCCCGCATCGCTCGGCGCGGCGCTCGAGGCACTCGAGGCGGACCACGAGTTCCTCCTCGCCGGCAACGTCTTCACGCCGGAACTCATCGAGACCTGGATCCAGTACAAGCGCGAGAACGAGATCAAGCCGCTGGCCCAGCGCCCGCACCCGTTCGAGTTCGAGCTGTACTACGGCGTCTGACGACACCTGCTGTATCGCGAACCGCCCGTCATCCTCTCGGATGGCGGGCGGTTCCGTGTGGTCGAGGCGATCGGCTCAGATGCCGTAGAAGCCGTGCTCGAAGACCGTCCGGGCTCGCCGGGTGGCCGCGAGGTAGTCCTGTTCCAGGAGGCTCGCCGATCCGGTCGGATACTCCAAGAGTCGTGCCACACCTTCGAGCTGTTGGCGGTCGCTCGGCAGCACGTCCTGCGTCTTGTTCAACCACAGCGTCATGGCCGAGCGGATTCGCGAGGCGAGGATCCAGGCCTCGCGGAGTCGTTCGGCGGACTCCCGATCGACGAGATCCGCCTCCACCGCCGCGTCGAGCGCTCGGAGCGTCGAGGTGGTGCGCAACGGTGGCACCGCCGCACCGTGCTCGAGCTGGAGGAGCTGCACGAACCACTCGACGTCGCTGAGCGAGCCGCGCCCGAGCTTCAGGTGTCTCGTCGGGTCGGCGCCCTGCGGCAGCCGCTCGTTCTCGACGCGTGCCTTGATCCGCTTGACCTCGCGGACGGACTGCTCGCTGATCGCGGCTGGGTAACGGACCGTGTCCGCCACCTCGGTGAACGCCTCGACGAGCTCGGTGTCGCCCACCACCCCGGCGGCGCGGAGCAGCGCCTGCGCCTCCCAGGTGAGGGACCAGCGCGCGTAGTAGTTCCGGTAGGAGTCGAGGGAGCGCACGAGTGGACCGTTCTTCCCCTCGGGACGGAGGTCGAGGTCGAGGTCGAGCGGGAGCCGGGCGTCCTCGCTCAGACGCTTGAGCTCTGCGGCGATCGCTCCGGCCTGGCGCTGTGCATCCTGGGTGTCGACCCCGTCCTTCGGACGGAACACGTAGAGGACGTCGAGGTCCGAACCGAGTCCGAGCTCTGCTCCGCCGTAGCGGCCCATGGCGATGATGGCGAACTCGATGTCCGCGCCGAGGCCGCCGATGCGTCTGACGGCGCCGAGGAGCCCTGCGAGCGTCGCCGACGACACGTCCGTCAGTCCGGCGGCGAGGCCCTGCACGTCCAGCATGCCGACGGTCGACGACATCGCCAGCCGGAGGACTTCACGTCGCCGTACCGCTCGGATGGCGGCGGCTGCGGTGTCCGGTGAGTCGTGTCGTCTGAGGATGGCGGCGATCTCCTCACCGAGCGCGGTCGACGATCGCGGCAGGAGGTCCTCGTCTCCGGCGAGCCAAGCGGCCGACTCGGGGATGCGGTCCATGAGCTCTCCGATGAACCGGGACCCCGAGAGGACCCGTGTGAGCCGCTCGGCCGCGCCTGAGGAGTCGCGGAGCATCCGCAGGAACCAGTGCGACTCGCCGAGGGACTCGCTGAGCCGCCGGAACGCGAGCAATCCGTAGTCGGGATCAGCGCCGTCCGCGAACCAGCCGAGCATGACGGGGAGCAGATGCCGCTGGATGTTGGCGCGCCGCGACACGCCGGCGGTGAGCGCCCCGATGTGGGCGAGCGCGCCGCGGGGGTCGACGAAGCCGATCGCCGCGAGTCGCGCCTCCGCCTGACCGCTCGTCAGACTCAGACCGCTCTCGGGCAAGGCCGCGACCGCCGAGAGCAGCGGCCGGTAGAACAACCGCTCGTGCAGCTGCCGGACACCGTGTTTCGTGGTCTCCCATCGCGTGACGAGGGCCTGTGCGGTCGTCGCGAGCGTGCTCGACCGGGCCAGGGATCGGAGGGACGGCTCGTCGCGCGGCATCATGTGCGTGCGCTGCAGTCGCGTCAGCTGCAGGCGGTGTTCGAGCACGCGCAGCAGGCGGTAGTCGTGAGCGAACTCCTGCGCCTCGGCGCGACCGATGTACCCGGCGGTCGCGAGGCCGTCGAGAGCGGCGAGGGTGCCGCGTTGATGCACGGAGTCGTCGAGCTGTCCGTGGACGAGCTGGAGCAGTTGCACCGTGAACTCGATGTCGCGGAGCCCGCCCGGGCCGAGCTTCAGTTGGTAGTGGACGTCTTCCGCGGGGATGTGTTCGGTGACCCGTTCGCGCATGCGCTGGACCGACTCGACGAACCCCTCGCGGGACGCACTCCCCCACACCTTCGGCTGCACCGCCTCGATGTAGCGGGCGCCGAGCTCGGGATCGCCGGCGAGGGCCCGAGCCTTGAGGAGCGCCTGGAACTCCCAGCTCTTCGCCCAGCGGTCGTAGTACACGAGATGCGACTCGAGCGTGCGGACGAGGGCGCCGGCCTTCCCCTCCGGGCGGAGGTTCGGATCGACCTCCCACAGGCTCGGTTCGAGACCCGCCTGTCCGAGACCGCGCATGGTGAGGACCGCGAGCCGGGTGGCGATCTCGACGGCACGCCCGTTGTCGAGCCCGTCCTCACCGTCGCCCGAACCCTCACCGACGAAGATGACGTCGACGTCGGAGACGTAGTTCAGCTCCCGTGCGCCCGCCTTGCCCATGCCGATGATGGCGAAGCGGGTGGCCGCGACCTCCTCGCGCGGGTACACGCCGGGACCCCTCGGGCCGCTCGTCTGCGTGCGTGCGACGGCGATGGAGGCCTCCAACGCACCGGCAGCGAGGTCGGAGAGGGCACTGGCCACCCGGTCGAGCACCACGATCGGATCCGGGGCGCAGAGGTCGAAGAGGGCGACCTCGGCGAGCAGTCGTCGGTAGACCACGCGGATCGCGTCCCAGGCCGGCTCCTCGACCATCGCGGCGAAGCCGTCCTCGGCACCGACGCTCGCGAGCAGCTCGTCGCGCGCCTCCTGCAGCGTCGGGACGCGGGTGACGGGCAACTCGAACACCGACAGCTGGTCGGGGTGGCGGAGGAAGAAGTCGATGAACCCCTGCGAGGCGCCGAACAGCCGGAACAGCCGCTCGGCCGAGGCCTGATCCGCCAGAAGAGCTGAGAGCTCGTCGGGTGACTTCCGACCGACCATCAGCACACCGACCAGCGCGGCGTCGGGGTCGGCCGCGACGGCGAAGGACGGAGACAGCGACGCCGGGTCGAGTCGGACGAGCTCCGCGAGCTCGTCCAGTCGGTCACGGGCCTCACCCAGACCGGTGAACCCGAGTCGGGCGAGCGTGCTCAGGGAGATGTTCTCGCGGACCATACGACCGACCGGTCCCCTCGTCTAGAGCATCTCCAGGTTGCTGGACAACTCGAAGGGGGTCACCTGGGCCCGGTACTCGTGCCATTCCTGTCGCTTGTTCAGCAGGACGTAGTTGAACACCTGCTCCCCGAGCGTCTCCGCCACGAGTTCGGAACCCTCCATGAGGCTGACGGCGCGATCCAGGCTGGCGGGCAGCGCGTTGTATCCCAGCGCCCGACGCTCGGTGTCGGAGAGCGTCCAGACGTTGTCCTCGGCCTCCGGCGGGAGCTCGTAGCCCTCCTCGATGCCCTTCAGCCCAGCGGCGAGCATGAGCGAGAAGGCGAGGTACGGGTTGGCCGCGGAGTCGATGGCGCGGTACTCGACCCGAGCGCTCTGACCCTTGTTGGGCTTGTAGAGCGGCACGCGCACGAGTGCCGAGCGGTTGTTGTGGCCCCAGCAGACGAAGCTCGGAGCCTCGGACAGCTTGTTCGGCCCGACGCCACCCCAGAGTCGCTTGTAGGAGTTCACGAACTGGTTCGTCACCGCGGTGATCTCCGGAGCGTGCGTCAGGAGTCCGGCGATGAACTGCCGGCCCGTCTTCGAGAGCTGGTACTGCGCACCCGCCTCGTAGAAGGCGTTCGAGTCACCCTCGAACAACGACATGTGCGTGTGCATGCCGCTGCCGGGCTGGTGGACGAGCGGCTTCGGCATGAACGTCGCGTAGACGCCCTGCTCGATCGCCACCTCCTTCACGACGGTGCGGAAGGTCATGATGTTGTCGGCCGTCGTCAGGGCGTCGGCGTATCGCAGGTCGATCTCGTTCTGGCCGGGGCCCGCCTCGTGGTGGCTGAACTCGACGGAGATCCCGAGGTCTTCGAGCATCCGGACGGAACGTCGACGGAAGTCATGAGCGGTGCCACCGGGCACGTTGTCGAAGTAGCCCGCGGAGTCGACCGGTTCCGGTCCGTCGACGCCGTACTGCGAGGACTTCAGCAGGTAGAACTCGATCTCGGGGTGCGTGTAGAACGTGAACCCCATGTCTGCGGCCTTCGCCAGGGTGCGCTTCAAGACGTTCCGCGGGTCGGCGACGGCGGGCTGGCCGTCGGGCGTCGTGATGTCGCAGAACATGCGCGCCGTCGGGTCGATCTCGCCGCGCCACGGCAGGATCTGGAAGGTCGTCGGATCGGGGTGGGCCAGGAGGTCCGACTCGTAGGAGCGGCTGAGCCCCTCGATCGCCGATCCGTCGAAGCCGAGGCCCTCGGAGAACGCGCCTTCCACTTCGGCCGGGGCGATCGCGACGGACTTCAGGGTCCCGACGACATCGGTGAACCACAGCCGGACGAACTTGACGCCCCGCTCCTCGATCGTGCGGAGAACGAAGTCGCGCTGCTTATCCATCTGCCCCTCTTCCTTCGGCCGGCGGCCCGTGTCTAGGCTACTGGCTCCGTCCCCGTTCCCGCTCATCAGCGCGCGCCGGGCGTGGGCGATCCACGGCTCACCACCAGGCGAGGACGAAGAGTGCGGTCCAGCCGGCCGTCGCCGCCCACAGCAGCGAGAGTGCGGCGATCCGTAGTCGTGATCCACGGTGGGCCCCTTGCCAGACGGGCACCAGCCCGAGGCCACTCACGAGGAGGGCGATGGAGAGCCACGGCAAGGCGGCGGGCACCCCGACGAGAGCGATCGCCGGACTCGAGGTGGCCGCACGGACGAGCACGACGGCTCCGCCGATCGCCCACGTCGCTCCGAACACCGGAGCGATCCCCAGCAGGAGACCGTCTTGCACCGGCTGGCGCCGAAGCGCCTGGGTGATCAACCGGTAGCCCCACGCCACGGACCATCCGATGGCCACGAGCCCGAACAGGATGGGCAGCACCAGCAGCGACCACCCGCCACCGGCGTCCGACGAGGTCTGCTGGGCCCATCGCGGGCTCGCCGCGACATCGGCTCGATCGACGACGGCGACGGCCGCGTCGTCGGCATCGCAGAGCGCCGCCCGATAGCTCGCCGGATCGCTGAGCCACGCACGCATCGCGACCCGTGCGCACGCGCTGCTGACCGATGGGACGGCTCCCGACCCGGGGAAGACCGCCACGAGCGCGTCCGCCGTGCCGCCGGCGACGGGGCCGGCGAGAGCGGCTGCCTGTTCCGGGGCGCCGAGCACGAAGACCGACGTCCCGACCGCTCCCGGTGGCGGCGTCGCAGCCACGGCGAACGAGGAGCAGGCAGCGGCCGCGACGTCCTCCAGCAGCGTCTTCGTGGTGACCTCCGCGTCCGAGCGTTCGGCGGCCCCGGGCCAGCCGGTCGTCGAACACCCGAGCACGTGGTCGAGGATGACACCGGGGTCGGCCAGCCGGGCGATCGCATCGTTCGCCACGGGATCCAGCACCGTGCTGTCGCCGTCCGCGATCGAGCTCAGGAGCACCGGGAGTGCCGCCTGTGCGGTGGGTTCGGACAACGCGTGTGAGGCGATCGCCAGGAGCGCGTCGCCACCGAGGGTCATCGCGTGCGCGCCGGAGGTGCGGTGCGGCGCGGCGACGAGCGCATCGGTGGCGGTGGCGAGGATCCCTGCGGAACGTGTCGGCTCGCTCGGCGCGGTGTCCGGGGTCGCGGACTCCGGTTCCTCAGCGGCGGCGGCCTGTGGTGCCGCCGGCGGGGACGGGACGGGGCCCTGCGGCTCGACGCCGCGCGCACGGACGACGGCCAGGGCGGCCGCCACACCGCCAGCGGAGACGATCCCGGGTGCACCCAGGTCGGGGCCGTCGAGGACGACGCCGTCGACACCACCCGGATCGACGTCGGGGGCCGCGAGGGCCACGCCGGCCGACGTGCCCACGGCCAGGATGGTCCAACGCGCGTAGCCCAGCTGCTGCCGCAGGTCGCGGAGGTCCGCAGCCGCGGGGGCGACGCCGAAGTCGCTCGGCACGACGCCGTCCTCCTGCCAGGACGCGGCGCAGGACGCGAAGGCCGCGTCGACCGCGGTGACGCGGGCTGCACGGTCCCCATCAGCCCCGAGCGAGGCACGGATGGCTGCGTTCGCCGGCCCGCAGTCGAGCGACGGAGTGGCGTCGAGACCGCCCCGGCGTTCGACGAACACCACGTCGCGGTCAGCGGCCAGCCCGTCCTCGACCGCGAGCCGCTGGATGTCGAGCGACGAGAGCGCCGACCCACCGGCGAGGTAGACGAGCGGCGGTCGTCCGGTCTCGAGGGCGGCCGGTACGAGCACGTACGGCAGGGTCGCCTCCGCCGAGTCCGGCACTGTGCGCGACAGAGGCACCGTCAACACACCGCAGCGGGAACCACCGGGGACCGTTGTGACGCACTCGGCTGCGGTGACCTCGGAGGCGACCATCGGCGCTGCAGCGGCCGGCGACGTCGGCATCAGGAGGAGTCCGAGGGTGAGGGCCGCGACGGCACCTCGTCCGACGGCGATCGGTCGCCTCCGCGGACGGTCGATCCTGTGCATGTTCCCCCCGCTCGAGCTTCATCGCTCGGCCCATCCTGGCGGATCGCACCACGCCTGCGGAAGAGGGCAGACCCGCAATCCGCTCGCGACGCGACCCGGGCGGCTCAGTCCTCGGCAGCCTCGTCGGCGTCCCACTTCGCGCTGTTGGCGCGGAGTCGCTCGAGTGCGTGCGAGGCCTCCGCAGCCGTCTCGAAGGGACCGACGCGGTCCACGACACTCGACTCGAAGCCGAACTCGACCTGGCCGGTCTTCGTGTTGTACCAGTACTGCTCGGATGGTTCCTTCGCCACGGCGCGTCTCCCCTGCTCGGTTAGGCTTGATCCTATGCCTTTCGACACCGCAGGTCACCTGGTCCCCGGTCGCGTCGGCCGCCCCCGATCGGTGCCGGAGACGATCGTCCGCCCCGAGTACGTCGGCCGCGCCGCACCGGCCACCGACACCCGGGGCGACCTGTATTCGGCTGAGGAGATCGAACGCATCCGGGTCGCCGGGACCATCGCCGCCGATGCGATCCAGGCCGTCGGTGCGGCGGTCCGTCCCGGGGTGACCACCGATGAACTGGACGCCATCGGACACGCGTTCGTCATCGGTGCGGGCGCCTATCCGTCGACGCTCGGGTACCGCGGCTACCCCAAGTCGATCTGCAGCTCGGTCAACGAGGTCGTCTGCCACGGGATCCCCGACGACACCGCCTTGCGCGAGGGCGACCTCGTGAACATCGACATCACCGCCTACCTCGACGGCGTGCACGGCGACAGCAACGTGACCTTCCTCGTCGGCGACGTCGCCGACGACACACGGCTCCTCGTCGAGCGCACCCGGGAAGCCCTCAACCGAGGCATCAAGGCCGTCGCCCCAGGCCGACAGATCAACGTCATCGGTCGTGCGATCGAGTCCTACGCGAAGCGGTTCGGGTACGGCGTCGTCCGCGACTTCACGGGCCACGGCGTCGGCCGGTCCTTCCACTCCGGGTTGATCGTCCCCCACTACGACGCCGCGCCGCTCTACGACACGGTGATGGAGCCGGGCATGGTGTTCACGATCGAGCCGATGCTCACGATCGGCTCCCAGGACTGGGAGCAGTGGGACGACGACTGGACGGTCACGACGCGCGACCGGTCACTCACCGCACAGGTCGAGCACACGCTCGTCGTCACCGAACGCGGCGCAGAGATCCTCACGCTTCCGAGCCCGATCGACACCGACGCAGCGCCCGCGGCGCTCTAGGCTGGACGCATGACGAACGCAACTCCCCGGTCCGCCGTCGGCATCGATATCGGAGGGACCGGCATCAAAGGTGCGGTCGTCGACCTCACGACCGGTGCCCTCCTCACCGATCGGGTGAAGATCCCCACGCCGAAGGGTGGCGAGCCGAAGGACATCGTCGTGACGGTGCGCCAGGTGCTCGAGCAGCTGTCCCCGGCCTCGGACGGACTCCCACTCGGCGTCTGCTTCCCCGCGATCGTCCGCAACGGCCGGACGATGTCCGCGGCGAACGTCTCCGACGCCTGGATCGGCCTCGAAGCCGAGCAGCTGTTCGAGCAGGGCCTCGGGCGTGAGATCACCTTCGTGAACGACGCCGACGCGGCCGGGTACGCCGAGACCGAGTTCGGCGCGGCCAAGGGCGCCAGCGGCCTCACGATCCTGACGACGCTCGGCACCGGCATCGGCACGGCGCTCATCTACAACCGCACGTTGATCCCGAACGCGGAACTCGGACACCTGGAGATCGACGGCAAGGACGCCGAGACGCGGGCGTCCTACGCGGTCAAGGAGCGCGAGGACCTGAGCTGGGAGAAGTGGGCCAAGCGCCTCCAGAAGTACTACGAGCGCCTCGAGTTCCTCTTCTCGCCCGATCAGTTCGTGGTGGGCGGCGGCGTGTCCAAGCACGCGGACCACTTCCTGCCGCTGCTGAAGCTCGACACCCCGATCATCCCTGCCGTGCACCGCAACAACGCGGGCATCCTCGGCGCAGCCGCTCTCGCCGCCGGCCCCGCCGAACGCATCGCCTGAGCGCTGCGGGCGCGCTCTGGCGATTCCGTCGCGGCGCCCGGCGTTGAGTGTGAACGGGTCGACCGGTACGCCGGGTTCTGTCCCACGCTTGCGCGGGTGTCGCAGTACGGCTCGACGCAGTCGCGGCCGTGCTGGGGTGTGAACGGGTCGACCGGTACGCCGGGTTCTGTCCCACGCTCTCGCGTTTGGACGGCCATCTCTCTCGGGACGACGTTGCCGCCGCCCTCTAGCGGTCTACCCGGGAACTTGGCGAGCAGCCTCAGCGTTCCCTGTTGACCTTGCTCCGGACGAGGTTTACCGAGCCGACCGGGTCACCCCGGTCGCTGGTGGGCTCTTACCCCACCGTTTCACCCTGACCGTGGTCGCCCACGGCGGTCTGTTCTCTGTGGCACTGTCTCGCGGGTCACCCCGGGTGGGTGTTACCCACCGCCCTGCTCTGTGGAGCCCGGACGTTCCTCGGCACCGACACCCGGAGGTCTCGGTGACGCGACCGTCTAGCCGGCCCGTTCACGGAGACGAGTCTACCGGCCCGTGACAGCGGCCGCGGACCGCTGGTGTCGTGCAGCCCGCGTCCGGCTCAGATGAGGCCTGACTCGTCCGTCCGGACGACGATCGCGGCGCACTCAGGGCACTGCACGACCTCTTCGGACGGCGCGGCGCGGACGGCCTGGAGGTCGTTACCGGTGAGCGACATCTTGCATGCTCCGCAGGTGCCGGCGCGGAACAGTGCTGCACCGATACCGCCGCGGGCGCGACGCTGGTCGTAGAGTGCCAGGAGGTCGGCGGGGATGCCGGGTGCGAGTGATTCGCGGTCGGCGGTGAGTCGTGCCCGTTCGGCCTCGAGTTCGACGAGTTCGGCGTCGCGCTTCGCGACGACCTCGTCGAGGAGCTCCTGGAGTCCGGCGCGCTCGGCGTCCACCTGGGCGACGGCGTCCTCCGCGGCTTCGACCCGCTCCATGACGTTCAGCTGGATCTCTTCGAGGTTGTTCTGCCGGTTCTGCAACGAGGCGATCTCGCTCTGCAGCGCTTCGACGTCCTTGACGGAGGTCGACGACTGGAGGCGGTCGGCGTCGCGCTTCATGCGGGCCGCGACGACGGCGACGTCGGACTCGATGCGCCCGAGCTCGGTCTGTGCGTCGTCGCGGACGCCGACCCGCTCCAGGCGACGGAGGCGGACGGTCTCGATCTCGGCCTGGAGCTGCGCGATGCGCGCGGCCTCGGGGAGGTTCGCCGCGCGGTGGGCGGTGCGCTGCACGCCGGTGTCGATGCTCTGCAGGGTGAGCAACGTCTTCTGGTCTGCTGGGCTGGCTTTCACGTCTGTTCCAAACTCTCGACTCATCACCCTACCGGCCGCGCCGACTACTGGGTGACGACGAAGTCCCACGGGTCGGTACGCAGCTCGCTGACCCGGACGTCGAGTCCCGGGAGCTCTCGTCGGAGCGCGTCGGCGGCCCCCTCCAACCACAGCCACTCGCTCGCCCAGTGGGAGACGTCGACGAGGGCCGGCCCGCCGCCGAGGAGTGCCTGTTCCCGGGCCTCGGACGCCGGGTGGTGGCGGAGGTCGGCCGTGATGTACACGTCGGCCGCGCGGACCGCGGGGTGGGACAGGAGCGAGTCCCCCGCTCCCCCGCAGAGCGCGATCCTCCGGACGGCCTGGTCGTAGTCGCCGGAGGCACGGACCCCGGTGGCGGTCGCCGGCAGGATCTCGGCGAGGGCACGCGCGATCGCGCCGAGCGTCGTCTCCTCCGGGAGGTCGCCGACCCGACCCAGCCCGGTCAGGCCGTCGGCGGCAGGGACGATCGGAGCCGGGTCGTGGAGGCCGAGACGTCGGGCGAGGACGTCCGAGGTCCCGTCGACGACGACGTCGGCGTTGGTGTGGGCGGCGATGAGTGCGGCGCCGCCACGGATCAGGCGTGTGATGAGCGACCCCTTGTACCGGTCACCCGCCACGGTCGTGACACCGCGCATCAGCAGCGGGTGGTGGACCAGCAGCAGACCGTCGGGGCGCTCGAGCACCTCGTCGACGGTCACGCCGACCGCGTCGACGGCCAGGAGCACATGCCCGACCGGCTGGTCCGGGTCGCCGACGAGGAGCCCCGGGGCATCCCAGTCCTCGGCTCCGGACAGTGGCCAGAGGCGCTCGACGACCGTGTTGACCTCACGCAGGGTTCTCATCACCCGGCAATCCTAACCAGGCACCCTCGAGCACGCTCAGGGGCGCAGGACGAGCATGATCGCGAGGGCGATCATGACGACCGCGATCGCGACGTCGAGGATGCGCCAGGCCACGGGCTTCGCGAAGACCCCGCGGAGCAGTCGCGCGCCGTACCCCAGCGCGGTGAACCACAGGATGCTCCCGAGGACCGCGCCGGCGGCGAACCACCACCGCCCCAGCTCCCCGTGGGTGTTCGCGATCGAGCCGAGGAGGAGCACGGTGTCGAGGTACACGTGGGGGTTCAGCCAGGTGAGGCCGATGACGGTGAGTACCGCCGCCCTGAGCGAGAGGCTGTTGCCACCACGGTCGGCGGCGAGACCGGACGGGGCGAGTGCACGGCGTGCGGCCAGCAGGCCGTAGCCGAGCAGGAAGGCGGCCCCGGCCCAACGGAGGACGACGAGGACCACGGGGAACCGCTCCACGACGAAGCCGATGCCGCTGACACCGGCGATGATGAGCACCGCGTCGGAGAGTGCGCAGACCAGCACCACGGGAAGGACATGCTCGCGCCGGATGCCCTGCCGGAGGACGAAGGCGTTCTGTGCGCCGATGGCCACGATGAGGGAGAGGCCGAGGCCGAGGCCCGCGATCGCGGCCTGCAGTGCGGAGGTCATCCTCCGACCGTAGGAGGCGCAGCATGATGAAGCCAGTTCAATATTCTGATGAATCGTAAGATCCTCTTATGATGGATTTCCATTTCGAGCAACTGCGGGCCTTCGTCGCCGCCGTCGACCACGGCACCTTCGAGTCGGCCGCCCGGGAGCTGATGGTCACGCCGTCGGCGATCAGCCAACGCATCAAGGCCCTCGAGCAGAGCGTCGGACGGGTCCTCCTGCTCCGGACCAAACCGATCACCATCACGGCGTCAGGTGAGATCGTGCTCCGCCTCGGCCGCGCGGTGCACCTGCTCGGTCACGACGCGGCGCTCGAGTTGCACGCCGACGACGCGCTCACGCCGGCCACCCCGGCGGTGATCCCGATCGTCGTGAACGCCGACTCCCTCGCCACCTGGCTGCTGCCCGTGCTGGCGGACGTCGCCGCACGGGAGTCGGTCGTCTTCGACCTCGCTCGCGAGGACCAGGACCATTCGACGGACCTCCTCCGTGCGGGCAGCGTCATGGCCGCGGTCACGTCGAACGCCGAACCGGTCCAGGGGTGCACGGTGCGGCCTCTCGGCCGGATGCGATACCGGCCGATGGCCTCACCCTCGTTCGCGGCGCGCTGGTTCGAGGACGGGGCGACCGCTCAGGCGCTCACCGCAGCGCCCGTCGTCGTGTTCGACCGGAAGGACGATCTCCAGGACGCCTACCTCCGACGACGTGGCGTCGACCCCGCCGACCCGCCGCGGCACCATGTTCCGGCCTCGGCGGACTTCGCGACCGCCGTCGGCCTCGGTCTCGGCTGGGGCATGCTCCCGGACGCGCAGTCCGACGCGCCGCTGCGCAGGGGCGATCTCGTCGTGCTCGACGAAACGGGCGGCGTCGACGTCCCCTTGTTCTGGCAGCAGTGGCGACTCCACTCCCGACTGCTCGAGCTCGTCACGACGGCGGTGGTCGACGCGGCTCGATCCACGCTGCACTGAACTCCTGCCGAGAGGTCCCGGAGAAGGTGCACCGGGCACGCACGACGGTGCAAGGATGGAGCAATGGATATCGCGTACACAGCAGTTGCCCATGCCACCGGAGGCGGACGAGACGGACACGTCCGCAGTGAGGACGACCTCCTCGACTTCGACACCCGTCCCCCGAAGGAACTCGGCGGCAGCGGCGAGGGCACCAACCCCGAGCAGTTGTTCGCCGCCGGCTTCGCCGCGTGCTTCCTCAGCGCCCTCCACGCCGTCGGGCGTACCGCGAAGCTCGACACGAAGGACGCCGAGGTGTCGGCCAGCGTCGGCATCGGATCGAACGGTGAGGGCGGCTTCGGCCTGGCCGTCGAGCTCGACGTCTACGTGCCGAACGTGACGCACGATGAAGCCCAGCAGCTGGCCGACCAGGCGCACCAGGTGTGCCCCTACTCGAACGCCACGCGCGGCAACATCGACGTGACGGTGTCGATCGTCGACTGACGAAGCTCCCGCCCGCAAGGGCTGTCGATCGTCGTGTCCGCCGGTTACCCTGGCGGGCACGACGATCGAGAGGAAGCATCATGTCTGATTTCGGGGCGGCCGAAGGCATTCGTGACGAGGGCGCGGCGGCCATGCTGCCGGGGCTCCCGGACGCCGTGGTCGAGGACGAGGCGCTGGATGACGACGCGCCCGCCGAGGACGCCGCGGACGATTCCGGAACGGGTCTCGCCGATTCAGGTGCCTGACGACGGGGTCGCGCTCAGCGCAACAGCGACGCGGCGATGACGCCGACGATGCCGAGCTGCAGTGCGAGCACGACACCGATCGTGATGAAGAGCGTGCTCCAGAGGACGATGTTCCCCAGGAGGACGCCCACGAACGCCCCGAACCGTCCGCGCGGTCGAGCCGTCGGCCGCGCCACCTGCAGCCGCTCGGTCTGTGCAACCCGGGGCGTGGACAGGGTGAAGAGGTTCGGGCTGGTGTCCAGGTGCGTGGTCATGCCACAAGTGTCCGTCGACACCCGGGGGCGGCACATCGGACGCCAGGGCGATCATCGTCCCCGCGGCGTCATCCTGTGAGCTGATCCTCCTCCGCCCGTGGGACGGTCGATCGTCCGCCGAACGGCGTGCCGGTCACACCTGCGTGAGTCGGATCCCCCAGGACAGCGACCACCGCTCGTCGGGCTCCAACCATCGGAGTCCGGTCCCGCTGTTCAGCGCATCGGCGGGGGCCGTCATGGGCTCGATGGCGATGGCCTGCGTCGGTCCGTCTGCCGCCGGGAAGTTCTTCGGCGTGTAGACCTGGACGAACCGGAAGTCGTCGTCCGCCCAGAGTTCGACGGTGTCGCCGTCGGGTGCGGTGAGACGGTGTCGGACGGCACCGTCGACCTGCTGGACCGAACCCAGGCCGACGTCGATCGAGAGGTCGCCCACGCGAGCACCCGAGCGCAGATCGTACGGGGTCCCGTCGACGGGACGGGAGGCGACCGGGATGCGCTGCTCGTCCGTCTCGAACCAGGTGTCGGCGGCCACCGTCACGGTGAGGTCGGCGGTCGGTACGTCGCCGAGCGCCAGGTAGGGGTGAGCACCGACGGCGACCGGCGCGGGGCGACTCGACCGGTTCACGATCGTGTGGGTCACCCGCAGGCCGTCGTCGTCCAACGTGTAGGCGACCGAGGTGTCGAGGCGGAACGGGTAGCCGTGCTGCGGGAACACCGAGGCGAGCAGGGTCACCGCGTGATCGGCGTGATCCCCCGCCCGGTACCCCGTGTTGCGCAGCAGACCATGGGAGGCGTTCCCGGTCGCCGCCTCGGTGACGTCGAGCTGCTGCGGTTCACCGTCGAGCGTCCACCGGGCATCGCGGACGCGGTTGGGCCACGGCACGAGCACCATCCCGCACCCCATCGGGGCGACGACGTCCTCACCGAAGGACTGCACGAGGGTGCGTCCGCCGACCGTCAGCTCGCGGAGTCCGGCGGCGAGTTCGGTGATCGTCGCTCGGACCTCGCCCTGCGGACCGGCGTGGTGGAGACGGTACTGGGTTCCAGAGGCAGCGGGCATGCCGCCAAGCCTACGACGGACGTCAGCCGGGCGGGGTGGAGCCGGGTGAGGCCGTCCACCGGTGGACGGCCTCGGCGATCCGGATCAGCCCGAGTTCGAGCTCGGCGAAGCCGGAGCTCAAGGGGGCGACCCCGATGCGAAGACCGTCCGGGTGCCGGAAGTCGGGGATCACACCCGCATTCCAGAGCAGCGGGGTGATCTCGCGGAACGACGGGTGACCGAGCGTCACATGACCACCGCGACGCGCCGGGTCACGAGGGGTCATCACCTTGACACCGGAGCCTGCGAGGTGCTCGTCGGCCCAGGAGATGGCGAACGTGGTGAGGGCCTCGGACTTCTCCCGGATGGCGGCGACCCCGGCGGACTCGATGAGCGTCAGCGAGTCCTCGAGCGGCAGCATGCCCACGATCGGTGGCGTCCCGCTGAGGAACCGGCGCATCCCGACGGCCGGCTGATAGGTGTCGGCCATGGCGAAGACGTCGGCGGCGCCCATCCACCCCTGGATGGGCTGGAGGAGCCGGTCCTGATGGCGTGCCGCGACGTAGGCGAACGCCGGAGCACCGGGCCCGCCACCGAGGTACTTGTAGGAGCAGCCCACCGCGAGGTCCACGCCCCACCCGTCGAGCTCGATCGGGACCGCACCGGCGGAGTGGCACAGGTCCCAGAGCACGAGTGCTCCCGCCTGATGCGCGATCGCGGTCAGCTCCTCGACGTCGAGCAGCGCTCCGGACCGGTAGTCGACCTGGCTGAGCACGACGAGAGCGGTCCGCTCGTGGACCACCTCGCGCAACTGGTGCGCGGCGACACCGTGGACCGGGTCGGCGTCGATCCATCGCACACGCAGACCGCGTTCAGCGGCGACCCCCTCGATCACGAAGCGGTCCGTCGGGAAGTTCTCCGCATCGATCACGAGCTCGTCGCGCGGAGCGGTTCCTCCGGCAGACGACGTCACGTCGACCGCCGCGCGGATCAGCTTGTACAGCAGCACGGTCGTCGAGTCGGCGACGACCGTCTGGCCGGGTGCGGCACCGAGCACGACCGATCCCAGGCGGTCGCCGAGCGTCAGCGGCAGCTCGAACCAGCGGTCGTCCCACGACCGGATGAGCCTCGTCCCCCACTCCTCCGCGATGAACGACTGCAGCCGCTCCGCCGTGGCCCGCAACGGCCGCCCCAGGGAGTTCCCGTCCAGGTAGGCGACGACGCCCTCGGCCGGGAGGAACGCCGCGCGGTGTTCCGCGAGCGGGTCGGTCTCGTCGAGGACGCGTGCGTCCGGGCGGGCGGAGGTGGCTGGGGCTGGGGCGTCGACCATCCTGCGACGGTAACCGCCACCAGTGCGTGCCGCAAGGAAGCGGACGGGACCCGGCTTGCTAGCGTTGCCGCATGCCCACGCTCCTGCACCTCGACTCCTCCGCCGATCTCGACACCTCCCGGTCCCGCCGGCTCTCGCAGGCCGTCGTGGACGCCTGGTCGAACGCCGACCCCACCGGCGTCGTCGTCCGTCGCGACCTGCACCGCGATCCGGTCCCCCACCTCGCCGACGCGAGTCTCCACTGGGCGCCGGCCGACCGCCGCCCCGGTGCGAACCCGCCCGCCGAGGCCGAGACGCTCCAGCGCGTCCTGCTCGACGAGCTGCTCGGCGCCGACATCGTCGTGATCGGTGCGCCGCTGTACAACTTCTCGATCCCGTCGTCGCTCAAAGCGTGGATCGACCACATCCACGTGCCGGGCGTCACCTCCGCGGACACGGGAGCGCTCACCGGCCGGCCGGTCGTCATCGCCACCAGCCGCGGGATCGCCTACGACACGGGCAGCCCGACCGAGGGTTGGGATCACGAGGTGCCGGCGCTGCGGACGTTGTTCGGCGGCGCCCTCGGCATGGACGTCCACGTCATCACGACGAGTCTGACCCTCGCCGACCGTGACCCGGCGCTCGCAGCTCAGCGCGAACGGAGCGAACAGGAGTTCGCAGAGGCCCTCCGGTCGGCGTCCGAGACGGGACTGCGGCTGGCCGTCTCGACGGCCTGACAGCCGACACGACGGGCGGACGGCGGATCCGACCCGTCTGATCCGGGCAGTGCTCCGAACTCCTGTCGAGCCACGATCAGGGAGTAGCACATGCCATCGAAGCACCAGACCGGCACCACACGGGGCGGACGACGTCTCGTCTGGTTCGCGGCAGCACTGTCCGGGATCGTCGCAGCAGCGGTGTTCCTAGCGATCGCCGAGCTGGCGGCGCTGTTGTTCGCCCGCGGCAGCAGCCCCCTCCTCACCGTCGGATCGTTCGTGATCGACATCGTCCCGCGGTGGGCGAAGGAGTTCGCGATCGAGACGTTCGGCAGCAACGACAAGATCTTCCTCCTCGTGAGCCTCGGGGTCGCCGTCGTGATCGCCGCGGCGATCGCCGGGGTCCTGCAGCAGATCCGTCCACCGCTCGGTGTCGTGGTCCTGTTCGCGGCCGGCGTCTTCGCCGGAGCGACGACCGTCACCCGCGCCGGTGCCACCCCGCTCGCCGTCGTCCCGGTGATCCTCGGTCTCGCGGCGGGCGTCGTGATCCTCATCCTCCTGAGCCGTCGCCTGCCGAAGCGCGCCGCGAACGGTTCGGACGACGAGCGCGCGGCGTTCGACCGTCGAGGCTTCTTCCGCGTGGCCGGCATCGCGGCGGCCGGTGCTGTCGTCGTCGGCGTGGGCGCACGCCTCGTCAACGTCACCACCTCGTCGATCACGGCCGTCCGCGACGCCCTCAAGCTCCCGGCGCCGAAGTCGACCGTCACGATCCCCGACGGAGCCGAGGCGGACGTCGACGGCCTCAGCCCGCTCTTCACGCCGAACGACAAGTTCTACCGCGTCGACACTGCGCTGACCGTGCCGACGGTCGATCCGGCCACCTGGACGCTCACGATCGACGGCATGGTCGGTGAGCAGGTGCAGATCACGTTCGAGGAACTCCTCGCCATGGGTCTCGACGAATACGTCATCACCATGACCTGCGTCTCGAACGAGGTGGGCGGTAACCTCCTGGGCAACGCGAAGTGGCTCGGTATCCCTGTGCGCGACGTCCTCAAGCGGGCGATGCCGGACTCGAAGGCCGACATGGTCCTGTCCACGAGCGTCGACGGGTTCACGGCGAGCACGCCGCTCGAGTCACTCACCGACCCGAACCTGGACGCGATCCTCGCCGTGGCGATGAACGGCGAGCCGCTGCCGCTCGAGCACGGTTTCCCCGTGCGCATGGTCGTCCCGGGCCTCTACGGCTACGTGTCGGCGACGAAGTGGCTGACGAAGCTGACGGTCACGACGTTCGACAAGGACGAGGCCTACTGGACCCCGCGCGGCTACGACGCGAAGGCGCCCATCAAACTCTCCTCGCGGATCGACACACCCCGGATCGACAAGCAGGTTCCGGCGGGCCCGGCGAAGATCGCAGGTGTCGCCTGGGCGCAGACCGTCGGGATCGCCAAGGTCGAGGTCAGCATCGACAACGGCGACTGGCAGAGCGTCAATCTCACGACCGCCATCAACGACGACACCTGGGTGCAGTGGTGGATGGACTGGGAGGCGACGGCCGGCACGCACTACGTCGCCGTCCGCGCGACCGACAAGGCCGGGAACCTCCAGATCGAGAAGCAGGCGCCGATCGCTCCGAACGGATCCTCCGGTTGGCAGCGGACGCTCGTCCGCGTCGGCTGACGGTCAGCCGCGGGTGTCGACCGGTCGCAGCTGGGCGATCTTCGGTTCGCGACCGTCGCCCGAGGACCGACCGGTCAGACGGCGCCCGATCCACGGGAGCACATGTTCCCGGTAGTAGGCCGCGGTGCGACGTTGACGCGGACCGGGCGGGGCAGCAGCGACGTCGTCGATCCCCCACTCCTCCGGGACCGGCACGTCGAGCGCCGTCAGCACGTTGCCCGCCACCCGTGCATGGCCGAGGGCGTTGAGGTGCAAGCGGTCCACCGACCAGTACCTGAGGTCGGCGAGCATCCGGTCAGCCCAGTTGTCGACGAAGGTCACCCCGTCACGCGGATACCGCACCCGCACGGCCTGGGCCAGCTGCTCGCCGCGGCGGGCGAGGAGCGAACCCATCGGGATGTGGGCGGAAGGGTTCGCGCCGCTCAACAGCAGCACGTGGGCTCCCCCGGCGCGCAGACGATCGACCGCACCGTCCAGGCGGTCGGCGACGCCGTCGATCGACACCCGCGGGCGCATGATGTCGTTGCCGCCGCCGTTGAAGCTGACGAGGTCCGGACCCATCTCGATCGCACGGTCCAGTTGTTCGTCGAGGATCGGGACGAGCTTCCTCCCGCGGATGGCGAGGTTCGCGTAGCTGACGGTCTCCGTGGACGCCCGGGCGAGGCCGAGGGCCACGAAGTCCGCCCACCCGCGGAGGGTGCCGTCCTCCCGGAGATCCCCGTAGCCCTCACTGAAGCTGTCGCCGATGGCCACGTACCGTCTGAACCCGTGCTGCGTCATACCTGCACTGTACGCGCGACCGGAAGGCGTCTCCGACTGGCCCGCTCAGGCGGGACGGGACTCTCCGTCTGCGGCCGGTCGCCAGCCGAGGGCGGGCCCGAGCGCGCCGGCGATGTCGGTGAGTAGTTGCGTGTAGTCGTCCGGTTCGAGTGTGAACGGGAGGGCGAAGGCGACCTCGTCGACCTCCTGGAAGCCGGCGTGCTCGTGCAGTCGCTCAGCGATCTCCGCACTGCTGCCGACGAGGTCCTCCGCGAAGAGCATCCGCCGCGGCCCATGGGCGACGCCGACGCGGTGCCGTCTCGAGTCGACGTACTCCTGGTACCGGGCTCGCTGGGACGCCGTCGCGGAGTCCGTCGGGATGACCACGAGCCCCTGCGACACGCGGGCCCGCTCACCCGCCGGGTGGAGTTCTCGGAACCGACGGACCTGGGCGGCCTGGTTCGCGGCGAAGTCCGTCGTGCCGTCCTCGGCGGCGATGACGCTGCTCGTGAGCAGGTTGAAGGACTGCTCGCCGGCCCAACCCGCCGACCGCAGGCTGCCGGCTCCGTACCAGAGCCGCTCCGCCAGACCGTCGGCATGCGGCTCGACCCGTGAGGAGTAGTCCTCCTGGCCCTCACGACCGGCGCTGTCACTGACGACGTCACCGCGGATGAAGGAGCGGAGGCGCAGGACGCGGTCGTAGCCGAGGTCCTCCTGGTCGAGCGTCGACGGATAGATCGCGTGCTTGAACGCGTCGAACCGCATCGGCTCCCCGGTGCTGAAGCCGGGAAGCAGCCTGCCTCCCGAGAGGACGTCGACCGTGCCCAGGTCCTCCGCGAGCCGGAAGGGGTTCTCCGCGCCGAGCGGTGTGACCGCGGTGCCGAGTGCGATGCGCTTCGTGCGCTGCGTCGCCGCTGCGAGGACGGCGACCGGTGAGGAGATGCCGAACTGCAGGTGCCGGTGCCGCAACCAGGCGCTGTCGAATCCCAGGCGTTCACCGAGTTCGATGAGCTGCAGGGTCGCCTCGTGCCCGGCCGCCGGCTCATCGGGGTCGAACAGGCCCATCGTGAGGAAGCCGAGTCTGCGGAGCGGTGCTGAGGATCGGGCCATGCATCGACTCTACGACGCCGTTCCGACGCGATGCCGCTGCAGGAGCTGGACGTGCCCGCGAAGTGGGTGTCAGCTCGGCGATCCGGCCAACACGGTGAACATGGCGCCGATGCTCCCGAGGATGAAGAGCATCGTTCCGAGCTGCATGGTCAGCGACTTGTTGCGGGACGCCGTCGGGACGTCCACCTCCAGGATCGGACACCCGGACCAGCCGAGTAGGCCGATGCTCAAGCCCACGATGACCGAGCAGCACCACCACACCACGCGGAGTCCCTCGGCGAGGACGGCCGGCCTCCAGCCTGAGCTGAGGAGGAGCCCGAGGACGATCGCGGTGCTCCCGACCGCGACGCCGAACCAGACGGTTCCGGTGCGCATGATGCGCTGGACGTTGTTCTCGGGTGACATGAGGTCCTGTGACACGTGGTGCGGCTTTCTCGAGGTTCCGATTCCTGACGAGGGCCGCATCCGGCCATCATGGTCGCTCGCAGCCCCGAACAGGAGCATAGACCCGGTCGCGGGAGGCGACTCCCGTTCGACGGGGGCTTGCGCCGACGAGGGTCGCGACACAGACGAAGCCGATCGAGGATCCGTGACGGATCACGCAGACGGCGCCCGGGCCACCCACCGTGCCAGCGTCGCGAGCAGTGCACGGTGCTCAGCCGAGGCGTAGGACCGCTCGTCGTGTCCGAGTGCGTCGACGGCGACGCGCGAGGGCCCCACCTCGCGGACCCACACTGCGGGGAACCGCTCGCCGTCGACGTCGTGCTCGGCGACGGTGGTGCTCCGACCGACGGGTTGCAGCCGCAGGTACTGTTCGTCGTCCACGGGGATGTCGCCGAGCGCTCCGCCGTCGGGCGATGCCAGGCCGCGGACGACGGTCGGGCCCATCGGCGGATGCCAGGACACGCCGGGCAGCCAGAGCGCCCCGATCGTCGGCGCCCAGTCCGGGTAGTCGCGGAGTGAGGCGAGCGCCGCATGCATCGCGAGGACACCGATCCCCCGACCGAGTGCCTCCGCGAAGCCGTCGATGGCGGCAGCGGGCGCTCGACCCTGGTCCTCGGACCGCCACGGGTCGCCTGCGTTGACCACCAGGAGCTCGACGCCCTCGAGTCGCGTCATCGCACGATCGACGTCCTCGTCGATCTCGACCGCGAAGCCGACCGTCTCCAGGACCTCCGCGATGAGCGGGCTCGTGCGCGCGTACGGGTGCCACGGATCCGCATACCGACCGCTCCCCGATGCGATGAGTGCTTTCACGGTTCCCCCTCGTCCGATCCGTCGGCGCCGGTCACCGTGTCCGCGGCCGACGTCTCTCCAGGGTACGGGGCCTCTCCCGACGGCTGCGTCGCCGACCGATTGTGTCCGCACATGTCGTCGTCACCTGCGCCCGCCCCGATCCCGACCGTAGAGTGCCTGTCACCGACGCCGGGGCGTCGACGACGGCCGAGCTGACGGAGAGGACGCGGCGATGCACGAGCGGGATCGAGGGGGCTTCAGCACCCGACAGCTGCACGCCGGTGGTGCACCCGATGCGCCGCTCCAGCCGCGGGCTCTGCCGATCTACGCGAGTGCCGGGTTCGTGTTCGCGGACTTCGACGAGGCGGAGCAGCGGTTCGGCCCGGACCCTGGTGGCTACAGCTACAGCCGGGTCGGCAATCCGACGATCGACGCCGTCGAGCGCCGTCTCGCCGCCCTGGAGGGTGGTGTGGACGCGCTGCTCCTCGGCTCCGGACAGGCGGCCGTCGGCGTCGCCCTGCTCTCCCTGCTCGAGGCCGGCGACCACCTGCTCACCGCGCCGAGTCTGTACGAGGGCTCGCGCAGCCTCTTCACGGAGAACTTCGGTCGGCTGGGGATCACCACGAGCGAGGTCTCCGATCCGCTCGACGCCGACGCCTGGGAGCGTGCCATCCGACCCGAGACGCGCGCGATCTTCGTCGAGTCCATTCCGAACCCCCGCAACGACCTCACGGATCTCCGTCTCGTCGCCGACGTGGCCCATGCGCACGGGGTCCCGCTCGTCGTCGACAACACCTTCGCCACGCCCTACCTCCTGCGTCCCATCGAGCACGGCGCCGACATCGTCGTCCACTCGGCCAGCAAGTTCCTGGCGGGCCATGGCACCGTGCTGGGAGGGGTCGTCGTCGACGGTGGCACGTTCGACTGGGCCGCTCGCGCAGACCGCTACCGACACCTCACCTCGCCGCTCGCCGCGCTCGGCGGGCTCAGCCACGTCGAGGCGGGCGGGCGTGCAGCGCTGGCCGCCTACGCACGGGCATCGGTCGCGCTGCGTCTCGGCCCGACGCCGTCGCCGTTCAACGCGTTCCTCATCGCACAGGGCATCGAGACGCTGTCACTCCGCGTCCAGCGGCAGAGCGAGAACGCCCTCGCCCTCGCGACGTGGCTGGCGGGACGGACGGAAGTGGCCTCGGTCGACTACTCGGGGCTCAGCGACAGTCCGTTCCGCGGCCTGGCGGACCGGTATCTGCCGGATGGACAGGGATCGGTGTTCTCGTTCACCCTGCACGGCGGACGGGACGCAGCGCGGACGGTCATCGACCACGTCGGCCTGTTCACGCGGATGACGAACCTCGGCGACGTCCGGTCGCTGATCCTCCACCCGGCCTCGACCACGCACGCCCAGCGTTCGGTCGAGCAGCTCGCGGCGAGCGGCATCGGCCAAGGACTCGTGCGGATCTCCGTCGGCATCGAAGACGTCGCCGACCTCATCGCGGACCTCGCCTCGGCGTTCGACGCGCTCCCGATCCGGGAGCCGTCGACGAGCACCGGCGCGAGCGTCACGGCGGACGAGGCGGTCGCCGCGTGAGCGCCCGGCAACGCTTCGGCTGGTTCCTGTCACGTGGGTTCGGTCCGCACGGTTGGGGACATCCGTACCTCGACTGGGACTACCGCTGGCAGGAGCCCGCGCTCTACCAGCAGGCCGTGCGCGAGCTCGAGCAGGCGGGCCTGGACCTCCTGATCATCGAGGACGCCCTCTCGCTGGGGAACCCCGAGACGCTCGACCTCCGCATCCGCGGCGCCTACGGCGGGCCGAAGCACGACCCGCTGAGCCTCGCCCCGTTCCTCTTCGCAGTGACGGAGCGCATCGGCATCATCCCGACCGTGAACCCGTTGCAACTGCCGCCGTACCAGGCGGCGCGGCAGTTCGCGACCCTGCAGCACCTCAGTCGCGGGAGGTTCGGGGTGAACGTGGTGACCGACGTCGGCAGCAGCCGTCACTTCGGCGAGCCGGTCGTGCCGCACGACATCGCCTATGAGCGGGCGGAGGAGTGGCTGGACGGCGTGCGCGCGCTCTGGCGGAGCTGGCGACCTGGCGCGTACGTGGGCGACACCGCCTCCGGACGCTTCGCCGACGGCCGCCACCTCGACCGCATCGAGCATCGCGGCGCACACTACGACTTCGACGGGCCGCTCAACGCCCTGCCCTTCGAGGAGGACTCCGGTGGGGAGCCCGTCATCGTGTCGCCGGGCTCCTCGCCGCGAGGGCTCGCCTTCACCGGACGACAGTCGGACGTCCAGCTCGCCCTCGCACCGCTCGACATCGCGAGCCTCCGTGCGTACCGGAGGCGGGTCCTCGACGCGTCGGCTGCCGTCGGTCGGGACACCCCTCCCGCGATCCTGTTCGTGTTCAAGCCCGTCATCGTGTCGAGCCGTGCCGAGGCCGACCGTCTCGTCGCCGCCTCGGAACAGCCGGACGATGAGACGCTGCGCTCCGTCGCACTCGCGTGGTCGAGCGACCTGGAGACGGACCTCACCGCGCTCGACCTCGACCGACCGGTGGACCCGGCCGTCTTCGGCGACCACGTGTCGCGCGGCAGCCTCGACGCGTTGCGCGGCCAGCACGAGTCCTTCGCAGCGGCGACGCTCCGGGAGCTGCTCGTGCCGAAGGCACGACTCGGGCGGATCACCGACGGCAGCGGAGTCGTCGGCACGGCGGCTGAGGTAGCCGATCACATCGAACGCGCCGGCAGTGAGGCGGACAACGACGGGTTCATCTTCTCGGGCGACCTCCACCCGGTGACGGTGCACCGCATGCTCGACGAACTCGTGCCGATCCTGCGACGCCGCGGGATCCTGCAGCGTCCGAAGGTCGACGCACCGCACGGACTCCGGAGCTCGTTGCACGCCACCTGAAGGATCGCGTCGTCAGCGGCTCGTGTTCAGGGCTGCTCGTGGTTCGGGCACGTCCAACTCCCCGCGGGCGACGAGCGAACGGACGGACTCGAGGACCGCCTCCGTCGAGGTGTAGGCGGGCTCGTATCCGAGCAGCGACCGTGCCTTGTCGATCGACGCGCAATGGCTCCGCACCAGGTGCTCCCAGGTGGTGTCGGCGTGCTCCTTCGGTGTCTCTGCTCGGAAATGCTCCCAGGTCACCGACTCGAGCTCAGCCGAGCGTCCGAACCAGCCGGCGACGACCTCGGCGTAGCCGCGGACGGTCACCGCGGCGGCCGAGGTCACGTTGAGATCCTCGCCGGCGACACGATCCCGGTTCGCGACGGCGAGCTCGAAGGCCTGCGCGACGTCGTCGGCGTGCACGTGGTGCAGCAGCTCGGCACCGAGTCCGGGGATGCGCAGCGGTGAACCGAGTGCGAGGGTCCGCCAGACCCCGAGGTCGAGGTTGCCGAGCGGGTTGATGGGCGCCCACCCCGGTCCGACGATGTGCCCGGGATGCAGGGAGGTCGTCACCAGTCCTCCGTCGGCGCTCTCCTGCTGGAGCAGTCGGGCGATCTGATCCTTCTGGACACCGTAGTCGCCGAACGGCGCCGTCCCGGAGCCCTCGACGATGGGGACGGACGCGCTGGGACCGTAGCGCCAGATCGATCCGCAGTGGAGCAGCTGGCCCGTGTTGCCGCGCAGCCCCTCGACGAGTGCCGTCGCCGAGGCGACCGTGAAGCAGACCAGATCGATGACGACGTCCGGACCGAGATCCGCGATGCGTCGTGCGAAGACACCGTCCCGGTCCTCGGCCTCCCGATCGGCCCGGACCCGCTCGACCTGGTCCCACTCGGGAACCTCCGTGTACGGCGAACGATCGCCGCGGCTCACGCTCACGACCTCGTGGCCGGCCCGGACGAGTCGCGGGACGAGGAAGGTGCCGATGTGGCCGGTCCCTCCGATGACGACGATGCGCATGGTGTTCCTCCGTTCGCGCACGACGACGGCGTCGACGGGTGCGCTCTCCGGGAACGCTAATGGACCGGACCGTCCGACGCACGCCCTTGCGGGAGGCGACGTGGTGACCCGCTAGTCGTCGGAGGGACGTCGTCGTTGCTGTTTGGTGGCGCTCCGCTGCTGTTTCGCGGCGAGGTGGCGTCGCGCCGATCCGCGGGTCGGACGCGTGGGCCGGCGCGTCGGCGCCGGCGGCGCGAGGGCCGACCTGATGCGCGTCGCGAGCGCTTCGAGTGCGAGTTCGCGGTTCCGGAGCTGCGATCGCTCGCGGGAGACGGTCACGGTGATGGCTCCGCCGACCAGCTGAGCGTCGAGCCGCTCGAGCAGTCGGTCTCGTTGCTCGTCGGTGAGGACGGCCGACTCGGCCACACTCCATGTCAATTGGACACGGCTGTCGGAGGTGTTCACGTGCTGTCCGCCCGGGCCGGACGACCGGGAGAAACGCCACTGCAGCTCGGCTGCTGGGATCGTCAGTCCGGGCGACACCTCGAGGTCCATGGGGCAAGCGTCTCACGAACCCGCGGCACGGCTCGCGTCCACCGCTGGTTCCGAGCCGGTGCCTCCTATCCTTGACGCTGTGAACGATGCACCAGCCGAACGCGGACGTCGACGCGCAGCCGTCGTCGTCAATCCCTCCAAGGTCGACATCGAGGTCCTCCGCTCGGCCGTCGCAGCCGCTGAATCGACGCACGGACTGGCACCCTCCACCTGGCACGAGACGAGCGCCGACGACGACGGCCGGGGTGCGTCCGCGGCCGCGATCGCCTCGGCACCCTCGTTCATCCTGGTCGCGGGAGGCGATGGGACACTGCGGGTCGCCGCCGAGGCCATCGCCTCCACCGGCATCCCCCTCGGGCTGGTCCCGGCCGGAACGGGGAACCTCTTCGCCCGCGCGCTCGGCCTGCCGTTGGGCGACCTCAAGCGGTCGGTCGACATCGCCTGTTCAGGGCGAGACCAGGTGGTCGACGTCGGTCAGGTCAGTCTCGGGCGCAGCGACGGCACGAACCGGGACGAGGTCTTCCTCGTCATGGCCGGTATCGGCCTCGACGCGCACATGGCGGGCCACACCAATGAGCGGCTGAAGCGACGGATCGGCTGGCTCGCCTACTCCGATCCGATCGCGCGGAGCATCATCGGCAACCGGCAGTTCGATCTGCACTATCGACTGGACGACCGTCCGGAGGCGGCTGCCCGAGCGCATACGATCATCGTCGGGAACTCCGGCACGCTCACCGGCGGGGTCCTGCTGCTCCCGGAGGCCGTCGTGGACGACGGCCTCCTCGATGCCGTCATGCTGCGCCCCGGCAAGGGTCCGGGTTGGGGGAACATCGGTTACCGTCTGACGTTCAACCGGATGCTGCACCGCACGCGGTTCGGCCGACTGGTCGGACGATTCTCGCCGAAGGCACGCGCGATCAGCTACGCACAGGCGCGGACGATGCATCTCAGACTCGCGGAGCCGCAGGAGATCCAACTGGACGGCGACTCGCACGGTTCGGTGATCTCGGTCTCGCTGAGAAACCTGCACCACGCCCTGATCGTCCGGGTTCCGAGCGGCCCGGCTGCGCGCCCCGGCGGGCGCTGACCACCGGCTACGACGCCGCGTCGGTGGGAGCGGCCTCGGGGTCGATCGACGCCGCGAGCCGGTCGATCCGCTCGAGGGCGCGGTCGAACACGGGGACGAGTTCCCACAGGCGCGGCTCGTCGGCGCGGATCTCCTCGAGGGAGCCGTGTGCGCTGCGGACCGAACCGAGATCGAAGCTGACGTTGGTCCGCGCTCCCGTGATCGCCGCGCGGAGTGCACCGATCGCCACCGCCACGTCGGCGATCAACGCCGGGTTGCCGTGCTCGGTCAGCCAGGCGAGATCGTCGATCGCGTCGACGGCATGCTCGCCCAGCCGCGCCGAGGCCGCGGCCGCCTCGATGGACGCAGCACGGATCGCCTCGTCGCGTCCGACGCCGGCCGGCAGACGGAAGGCGCTGCCGAACGCTCGCGAGGCGTGGGCGTCCTCGTCGGCCAGACGCAGCGCCAGCTCGGAGCGTGCCTCAGCGCGAGCGCGGAGTGCGGCGATCGTCGCCTCGGCCTCGGCCGAGTCCCGCCCGCTCGCGTCCTCGGTGGCGTGCGTGGTTCGGGTATAGCCGGCGACCATCGAGGTGAGGCCGGCGGCGATCGCCAGCATGAGTCCGGATGCGGCCCCGCCGCCGGGGTTCCCGGTCGCCGTACCGAGCGCCCGCATCCACGCCGACACGCTCGAGTGCTCGGTCGACACGTCTTCGGTATCCGATGGTCCCGTCATGGGGACCATTCTCCCGCGTCCGCGTCAGCTCGAGGCGCGGACGATGAGTTCGGTCGGGAACTCCGCGCGGTCCCCGGGGTCCGTCCCGGGCTCCGCCTCGAGGACGAGCTGGACCGCACGCGCGGCCATCGCGCGCATCGGCTGGCGCACGGTCGTCATCGGCGGCGGCATCAACCTGGACTGCGGGAGGTCGTCGAAGCCGACGACCCTGATGTCGTCGGGGATGCGGAGCTGGAGCTCCTCAGCGGCGCGGTAGACGCCGTAGGCCATCTCGTCGTTGCAGCTGAAGACGCCGATCGGGAGCCCGCCCTGCCTGAGCAGCTTGCGCACGGAGACGAACGCACTCTCCGAGGACCAGGGCGACGAGATCTCCTCGACCGTCGCCCCGTCGGCGTGCCGTTCGACCGCCGCTCGGAAACCGGCCTCCCGCGCACGGCCGAACCGGTACTTCGGTCGGCCGGTGATGATGAGGAACCGACGTGTCCCCCGCCGGGCGAGATGCCGACCCGCGTCGAAGCCGCCCTGCCAGTCGGTGGACCCGACGCTCGGCAGGCTCCGCGCCGGCTCCGCACGCGGATCGAGGAGCGCGACGGGGATGTTGGCCGAGGCGAGGATGTCGAGCTGGGACACGTTGGGACGGATGAGGCACACGACGACACCGGCCGATCCCCGCGCACGTGCCCGACTGGGCCAGTCGTCGACCATCGACTCGCTCTCCGGCGTGAGCACCAGATCGTAGTTCGCCGCAGCGGCCGCCCGCCGCACACTCGTCACGACCGTGTTCGCCCAGGGGTCGTCCCACTGACTCATCGCCAGGTCGAGCAGGCGCGGGACCGAGCGAGGTCGCCCGCGACGTTGTGCTGCGCGGTCGTAGCCGAGGTCGTGCGCTGCAGCGAGGATGCGGTCCCTGGTGTCCGGGGATGCATGGCGCTTCCCGGCGAGCACCCGGGAGACGAGCGACACCGAGCATCCCGACCTCGCGGCGACGTCCGCGAGCGTCACGCTGGGATCGTCCCGCTCCGGCGTCGTCGTCATGGCTCCATGCTCCCGCACCCCGGGGTGCTGTGTGCGCCGGTACCGGTGGTCAGGCGCCCTCTGCGGTCAGCACTCGGAGCTCGGTGCACCGCGGGGTCTCGCGATCCGGCTGCGCGACGAGCGCGAACCGCCGGACACCCCACCCGGCGCTGGTGGGTGTCAGCGGGTACTCCGCCCACTCCAGGTCGTCGTCTCGCCCGACCTCCTGCGGAGCGACCGGCGTGCCGTCGATCTCCAGGGTGAGACCGTGGCCCGCCTGGTCGTGCAGCCAGGTCACTCTGACGACCCGGCCGAGGAGATGCGGATCGACGAGCCTCACGGACAGACGCTCGGCCGTGCTCCGCCAGCGGATCCCACCCACCGCGCCACTGACGCTGGAGCGCCCCTCGAACCCGTGATCCGCCTCCGGCTGCTGCTCGCCCAGAGCGACCCGGTCGACCGTCCGTCCGTCGATGCTCGCGGCGCGTCGGTCCCGCTCGACCAAGGCGGTGCGGCGCCGGTCGACGGCGTCCTCGTCCGCCGACGACGCCACGGGGAACGTGACGGTGTACCGCGCGTCGTGCAGGCCTGCGAACGGTTCCAACGGGATCGGTCCTCGGTCCGAGTCGACCCGGAGTCGCCCGTCGGCGTCCCGGTAGGGCACAGCCGTCCGCGTGACGATCGGTGCCGAGGCGAGCGGGGTGAGCGGGCCGACCGCCGTGTGCGGGGCGTGCGGCCGATCGGCCAGCACGACGCCGGTCGGGAGCGACTCGCCACGGGCCGCCAGGACGGACGGACCCCAGAGGAACGAGGTCCAGTCCGAGCCGTCCGGGTACGGTTCCGCACGACCGCCCATGGTGAGCTCGAACGACACGGTGTCGCCGTCGCTCCACTCACGCTCCACGACGAGATGGCCGCGTTCGCGTTCGGCGGTCACCGGAGCGCCGTTGAGGAACATCTCGGGTGTCGGATCACTCCACCCGGGGACCCGGACGCGGAGACGGAACCGCCGCGAGCCGGTGAGCCCGAGGGTGAGTCCGACCACGCCGTCGGACGGGAAGGCGGTCCGTTGCTGCAGCTCGAGAACGAGTTCCGGGATCCGCACGACGGAGGGCGCGAAGAGCTCGACCGACACCGTGTCGTCGTCGAACCGGTACAGCGACTCGCCGTGTTTCGCGTGACTCTCCAGACCGGTCCCGACGCAGCACCAGAAGCTGTGCTCCGGCGAGGAGTAGACGCGGTAGTGGTCGGGTCGCATGGAGGTGAAGTAGACGAGGCCGCCGTGCTCGGGGTGCTGCGATGACAGGAGGTGGTTGAAGAGGATCCGTTCGAGCGCGTCGGCGATCGCCGGGTCGGACTCGTCGGCACTGAGCCGTCGGCCCAGCTTGATGAGGTTGTAGCTGTTGCAGGTCTCCGGCCCCTCCCGATCCTCGGTCATCGGGGTGAAGTCGTCGATGGCATGGAAGTGCTCCCGGACACTGTTGCCGCCGATCGCGACCGTGCGCCGCGTCAGGATCGTCTCCCAGGCGAACCGGGCCGCGCGGGCGAGGGCCGGATCGTCGCTCCGCGTGGCGAGGGCGGCGAAGCCGACGAACTGCGGGATACGGGTGTTGGCGTGCAGGCCGGTCAGTTCGTCGGACCGGCGCGACAGCGGTTCGCTGAGGGCGACGGATGTGAAGCGGGCGGCCATCGCGAGATGTCGGGCGTCGCCCGTGAGGTCGAAGAGGTCGACGTACGCCTCGTTCATCCCTCCGATCTCGGTCTCGAGCATGAGCTGGAAGTGCTCGTCGTCGATCCCCGCGGCAAGCTCCTCCCACCAGGTGGCGAGGCGCAGGACCACATCACGTGCCGCGTGGTCCCCCGTCAAGCGGGCCGCGTCGATGAGCCCGGCGTACAGCTTGTGCAGGTTGTACCAGGGCACCCAGCGCCCGGCACGGAAGGTCGATTCGGTGATCCCCGCTGCGACCTCGGCCCAGAGCTCGGCACTCCGAGGGACACCACCGACGTATCCGGTCCCCAGATGGTCCTGTGCGCGGGCCAGTTCGGCGACCGTGTACTCGAGCCGGGAACGCAGGACGTCGTCCCCGGTGGAGGCGACCATCAGGGAGCAGGCCGAGAGGTAGTGTCCGGCGGTATGGCCGTCGAGTCCGCGCACCTCCCAGTCGTCGTAAGACGCCGCCCGGGGCTCCAGGCCCGCCTCACGGAGGAACGGGGCGAGCAGACGATCGGGCTCGAGGGCTCTCAGGTAGGCGCGGTCGGCCTCCTGCGCTCGGAACAGGGGCCCACCCGTGAGGGTGACCTGGGTGATCGGGACGAACGGCATGGTCAGGCCTTCCTCGCGCCCGCACCGACGGGCCGCCAGTCCACGCGGAGCTCGCGCGGCCCGACCAGCTCCCGCCGGTCGCCGGTCACCTCGATCGTGCGGGTGAGCGGACGCTCGAGCGCCGATGGCCCGGCGGACAGCACGTACGTCCCCGGTTCGACCACCCGGCGGCCGTCGACCCCGGTGAAGGACAAGCGGTCGGCCGACACCGAGAAACGCACGGTCGTCGACGTCCCGGCAGCGACCGTGAGGCGTGCGAACGCGAGCAGCTCGACCGACGGGCGCACGACCGAGGCCAACGGATCCGTGCCGTAGAGCTGGATCACCTCGACGGCGTCCTCGACACCCATGTTCTCGACCGTGACGTCGACGAGGACCTCGCCGTCGACGGCGAGCTCCGCTGCACTCGTGAGCGATCGGTAGCGGACGTCCCCGGCGGTGAGGCCGTGACCGAACGGGAAGAGCGGCGTGGGGTCGAGCACGCTGATCCCGCGGGACGCCAGACCGAGCGGCGGCTGCAGGTAGGTGCCCGGCATGGCCGGTGAGCGAGGGATCTGCACCGGGAGCCGTCCGCTCGGCCTCACGCGGCCGGACAGCAGCCCCGCGACGGCCGCCGCGCCCTCCTGACCGGGGAAGAAGGCCTGGACCAGTGCATCGGCCCGGTCGTAGTCCCCCAGCGCGTAGGGTCGCCCGGACAGCACGGTCAGGACGACGGGCGTCCCGGTCTCGAGGACGGCGAGCACGAGATCGTGCTGACCCCCGGGGAGGCGCAGGTCCTCGGCGTCGCAGCCTTCTCCCGAGGTGCCATCGCCGAACAGTCCCGCGATGTCACCCACGGCCAGCACGACGACGTCGGCCGAACGCGCGGCCTCGACCGCGGCCGGCACACCCTCCTGACCGGTCTCGGTGATGCTGCATCCCGGTTCGACGACGATGTCCGCCGCGGGGAACTCGGTACGCACCGCGTCGAGGATCGTCGGGATGGTGATGCCGAGATCGTGCCCGGGGTGTTTCGACAACACGTGGTTGGGGAATGCGTAACAGCCCACGAGACTGCGGAACTGGTCGGCCGCCGGCCCGATCACGGCGATGCGCGCGGTGGTCCGGAGCGGGAGGACTGCGCGGTTCCGGAGGAGGACGACCGACTCCTCGGCCAGACGCGTCGCGATGGCGCGGTTGCGGGGACCGTCGAGGTCGGTCGATGCGGCGTGCTCCGGCACGAGCGGGCCCCCGTCGAGCAGGCCGAGCTCGATCTTCTGCCGCAGGTGCCGGAGCACGGCTCGGTCGACCAGCCGCTCGTCGAGCGCCCCGTCCTGGACGAGCCCGACGAGACCGGCGCCGTAGCCGGCGGTCTCCGGGAGTTCGACGTCGATCCCGGCGGTGAGGGCGAGCGCGCCGGCCTCCGCCGCACCGCTCGCGACGTGGTGCATGGTCGCGAGGAACGGGATCGCCCAGTAGTCGGCGACGACGGTGCCGTCGAAACCCCAGTCGTCGCGCAGGATGTCGGTGAGCAATTCGACACTGGCACCGGCGGGGACGCCGTCGAGATCGGTGTAGGCGTTCATCACGCTTCGCGCTCCCCCGAGGCGGATCGCCGTCTCGAACGGCGGAAGCACGACATCGGCGAGCTCGCGGCGCCCCATGCTCACCGGGGCATGGTTCTTCGCGCCTCGGGAAGCGGCGTAGCCGGCGAAGTGCTTGAGCGTCGCCACGACCCCGGACCGCTCGAGACCACGCACGTACGAGGCGCCGAGTTGGCCGACGAGGTAGGGGTCCTCCCCCAGTGTCTCCTCGACGCGGCCCCAGCGGTAGTCGCGCACGACGTCGAGGACCGGCGCGAGCCCCTGATGGACCCCGACCGAGCGGAGGTCGTCTCCGATCGCCTCCGCCATCCGCTCCACGAGCTCCTCGTCGAACGAGGCGGCCCAGGCGAGCGGCGTCGGGAAGGCGGTCGCACCGAACGCGGCGAACCCCGTCAGACACTCCTCGTGCGCGATCGCGGGGAGGCCGAACCGGTTGCCGGCCACGACCTGCCGTTGCCGTTCCCGCAGGCGATCGACGCCCTCGGCCACCGTCACCGGTTCGGTCCCGAAGATGCGCGTCAACTGCCCGAGGCCACCCGTGAAGTCGCCGGTGGGCGCCGACGTCGGCGCAGCCGGGTCGTCGGAGCCGTCCACGCTCGGCGCGAAGCCGCCCGCCGTCTCGGTGAACCAGACCGAACCGAGCTGACCGACCTTCTCTTCGAGGGTCATCTCATCGAGGAGTGCTCGCGCCCGCTCGTCGGGTGACGCCCGTCGGTCGTTCCAGACGCCGCGGACGATACCCGACGTGGTCGGCGTGACGCCGTCGTGTTGCAGGGTCATCCCTTGAACGCTCCATCCATGATCCCGGTCACCATGCGCTTGCCGACGAAGATGAACGCGATGAGCAGCGGGATGGTGGCCAGGAACGACCCGGCCATCGCCAGGCCGAGGTCGATCGACCGCTGCGACTGCAAGGCCTTGATCGCGATCTGGACCGTGTACATCTCGGGCGACTTCAGGACGATGAACGGCCAGAGGAAGTCGTTCCAGGATCCGACGAAGCCGAGCAGTCCCAGGACGAACGCCGCCGGTCGGATGACCGGGAAGACGATCCGCCAGAAGATCTGCCAGGTGTTGGCACCGTCGAGTCTCGCCGCCTGGAGCAGCTCGTCGCTCACGGAACTCGAGATGTGCTGACGCATCCAGAAGATGCCGAACGCGCTCGCGAGGCCGGGGACGATGAGCGCCTGAAGCGTGTCCACCCAGTCGAGCGCGGAGATGATCAGGTACTGCGGGATCACGCTCAGCTGCGTCGGCACGGTCATGGTGAGGACCACGAGGATGAACAGTGCGTTGCGGCCGCGGAACTCCAGTTTCGCGAAGGCGAACCCGGCCAGGGCGCAGAGCAGGGCCGATCCGACGCCGATCGACAGCGCGACGATGAGACTGTTGATCATCGATTGGATGAACGGCACGGTCTCGAGCACGAGCCCCACGAGGTGGAACAGGTTGTCGCCCGGGTACAGCCGCGGTGGCAGGGTGGTCGCCGTCGCCGAGTCCGTGGTCGCGACGACGAACATGAAGTACAGCGGGAACATGCTCACGACGACGGCGCACACGAGGAGGACGTAGGTGTACCAGGGGATGCGGCCGATCCGGCCGCCGTTCCGTTTCCGGCCGGCGGAGGTCGCGCTCGCCATCAGCTGGGTGGAGTTGAGCGTCTCGGACATCAGCGTCCTCCTCGGGTGCGGGTGGACAGGAAGAAGTTCAGCAGGGCGACGAGGACGACGATCACGAACAGCGCGACGCCGATCGCCGAGCCGTATCCGAACTCGAACTGGCCGAAGCCCTGCTCGTAGAGGAACAGCGTGAGCGTCTGGCACTGTCGTGCCGCACCGCAGGTGAGGCCGGTGGCCGGGTTCACCAGCAGTGGTTCGGTGAACACCTGGAGCCCGCCGATCGTCGACGTGACGATCGTGAACACGATGATGGGACGCAACGACGGGATGGTGATGTAGACGAACTGCTTCCAACCGCCGGCACCGTCGACGGCGGCCGCCTCGTACACGTCGCGAGGGATCGCCTGCAGTGCCGCCAGGTAGAGCAGCGTGGTGTAGCCCGTCCACCGCCAGACGACCATGAGCGCGACGAGGAACCACGAGCCGACCTTGTCGTTGAGGAAGTCGACGTGGTCACCGCCGAAGAAGCTGATGAGGTAGTTGAAGAGCCCGTAGTCACGGTCGAACAGCTGGGCGAACACGATCGTGGTCGCGGCGACCGAGGTGATGTACGGCACGAGCATCGCCATCCGGAACCCCGTGGCGAAGCGCAGGCGGACGTGGTTCAGCAGATGGGCGAGGCCCAGGGCGATGACCAGCTGCGGCACCGTGGAGATGATGAAGATCGCGAAGGTGTTGAGCATCGCGTTCCAGAACCGTGGGTCGGCCGCGAGCCTGGTGAAGTTGTCGAAGCCGATGAAGGTCTGCTGACCGATCGGGTTCCAGTCGAAGAGGGACACGACGAAGGTGAACAGGAGCGGGATCAGCCCGAAGACGGCGAAGATCAGGAAGAACGGGGCGATGTAGACGTAGGGGGCGAAGCGTTCCGGCAGGGTGTTGCGGATGCGCGTCCCGATACCGGGTGGCGACTGTTTGGGCAGCAGCCGAGGTGGAGTGATGTGCGTGGTCACGATGATCCTTCAGGGGCGTTCCGGCGTGTTGCTCGGCCGGAACGCCCCGGGTCGGAGCGGACGAGTGGACGGGGCCGTCGGGTCAGCCGCCGAGGGCGTCCTTCACGGCCTTCATCGCGACGTCCCAGGCCTTGTCCGGTGGGGTGTTGCCGGCTTCGACGTCCGTCACGGTGTTGATCATCGCCGAACCGATCGTCGCCGTCTCCGGACCGTTGAAGAACGGCTTGAACTCCTGCAAGGACTTGCCGAGCACGGCACCGATCTTCGAGTCGCCGAAGAACGGATCGGTGTAGTCGGCGATCGCCGTGGATTCGTACGCGGAGACCGTGCTGGGCAGGGCGCCGGTGTCGGTGAAGTTCTGCAGCTGCGACTCGGGTGACTGCATCTCCTTGATGTAGGCCCACGCCGCCTCGGGGTTCGCCGCGCGCTTCGGGATGGCGAGGTAGCTGCCGCCCCAGTTGCCGGCGACCTTGGGCACCGTCGTCACGCGCCACTGGCCCGAGGTGTCGGGCGCGTCCGTCTTGATGCTCTTCAGCATCCAGGAGGGAGCCGCCATCGCGGCGAAGGCGCCGTTGGTCTTGCCCGTGCTCCAGCCGGTGGAGAAGGCGGGGACGTTCGCAGTGATGCCGGCCTCGATCGCCTTGATCGAGATGTCGAACGCCTCCTTCACCTGCGGATTCGTGTCGTACACGAGCTCACCCTCCGGCGTGTAGTACTTCTCGTCGACCTGGTTCACGGTCTGGAAGAAGACCGAGGTGCCGGCGTTGTCCAGGAACGGCTTCCCGGTGGCGGCGACGTACTGCTGGCCGACGGAGATGAAGTCGTCCCAGGTGGGCCAGAGCGCAGCGACCGCGTCCGGTTCCGATGGCAGGCCGGCGGCCTCGAAGAGGTCGGCACGGTACGCCATCGACATCCCGCCCACGTCGGTCGGTACCCCGATGACGGCGTCGTTCTGAGCCACGGCCTGGTCCCAGACCCACGGCAGGTAGTCCCCGGAGATGTCGTCGGCGCCCATCGTGCTCAGGTCGACGAAGTTGTCGGGGTTCGCGACGAAGTTGGGCATGTCGTCCCCCTGGATGAGCACCAGGTCGGGGACCTTACCGCCGGCCAACGCCGCGGTGAGCGCCTGGGCGGTCTCCTGCGTGCTTCCGACCTCGGTGAGCTTGACGGTGATGTCGGGGTGCGCTTCCTTGTACTTCTCGACATCGGCCTTCTGATTGATGCCCGTGAAGGACCAGAACTGGAAGGTCTTGTCATCGCCGCCGCCGGACCCGGAACAACCGGTGACCAGGGCGCCGACCATGACGGTGACGGTTGCTGCTGCTGCAAGACGGAATCTCACTGGAAATCCCCCTCCTATGCGGGATCGTGTTCCGCGGTGTCGCGCTACGTTGCGGTCACCGGCCGGAGATCGCTCTCCGGCTCGCGCCGATGTCGACTGGATCGGGGAGCATCCGGACCGTTCGGGCGTGGTGATCACCATAGGCAGCGGGGTTCCGCGGCACCAGGGTAATATTGCGCAACTCGGAGACCGCTCTCTCGGATTCTGCGATGCTCGTTGCCAGACCACCGGCAGGTGGACGATCGCAAAGGAGCGAGGATGCGCAAACCGACCCTGGTCGACGTCGCCCGAGAGGCCGGCGTCTCCCGAGCGACCGCGTCGCGGGTCCTCGCCGGTGCCTCGACGGTCGACGCCTCGATGGTCGTCGCGGTGCGCGAAGCGGCCGCGAAACTGGCCTACCGCACGAATGTCGCAGCCCGGTCGCTCGCCGGGGGCAGGACGGGCGCCGTCGCGATCGTCCTCGCGGCGGGTGAGCTCGAACCCTTCTCCGGATCGTTCGTCGCGGCACCGCTCAAGGGCGCCACCGCAGCACTCCTGTCTGCAGCCCAGCAGCCCGCGCTCTTCCTCGCCGACCCGCGCCAACTCGACGCGCTCGTCGCCTACCTGGCGGCGCACTACGTGGACGGGGCGGTGGTGATCCTGCAGCACGAGATCAGCACCATCACCCAGGCGCTCGCCTCGGTGGACCTCCCCATCGTCTTCGTCGGCCGCCCGATGGGTGAGCACACGGAGGACGTCACCTTCGTCGACTCCGACAACTACGCCGGCGGTCGGCTCGCGGCCGAACACCTGATCGCGCTCGGCCGCACGCGGATCGGCGTCATCTCGGGCCCCGCCGATATGGCCGCGTCCAGCGACCGTGTCCGAGGCTGGCGGGACGTCCTCACCGAACGCGGCCTCGACATCCGTGCGGTCGCCCGAGGCGACTTCACCATGCCGAGTGGGTCGTCGGCCATGGCACGGTTGCTCTCCCGGTACCCGGACCTCGACGCCGTCTTCGCGGGCTCCGACCTCATGGCGGTCGGAGCGATGCGCGTCCTCGAGGCCAGTGGCCGCGCGGTCCCGGACGACATCGCGCTCGTCGGATTCGACGACACGGTCGTCGCGGCCACGGCAGAGCCACCGCTGACCTCGGTCCGTCAGCCGTTGGAGCAGATGGGCAGGGTCGCCGCGGAACTCGTCATGGAGCTCATCGCCGGCCGGACGACCGCTCCGCGCTGGCTCGACACCACGCTCGTCGTCCGGGACTCAGCCTGACCTTCGGCCCACCGGCCGTCACACCCGCCTCACCGACCGCTTCGGAGGAACCATGTCCGACCGCTCAGCGACGCTCGAACACCGCGTCGTCCATCTGCAGTGCGACGGCGTCTCCGTCGTCCTCGTCCAGCACGGGACCCGCCTCCCGACGATCGCGCACTGGGGTGCCGCCGTCGATGCCGACGACCTCGAGTGGCTTGCCGCGGCCGCAGCCACCGTGCGCGGCGACCTCGTCGACGGATCGGACGCGCCGTACGAGCCGAGCCTGTTGCCCGAGCACGCGTCGGGCTGGTCGGGTCTCCCCGGCCTCCGGGCGCATCGCGCCGGGACGGCCTGGTCGTCGCGCTTCGACGTGGTCTCGGTCGAGGTCGACAGAGCGGCCCTCCCGGACGGCGAGGTGCGGCAGTGCGGCGCCGCGCTGGTCGAGGTGACCGCGGTCGACGACCAGACGGGCATCGCTCTCCTCGTGGCGATCGAACTGACACCGAGTGGCCTGCTGCGCACGCGCGTGACGGTCACGAACCGGGGCGACGACCTCCTGGAGATCGAGGGTGTCGTGCCGGCCCTCCCGATCCCGACGTCGGCTCGGGAGATCCTCGACTTCGCCGGTCGGTGGGGCAACGAGAAGCTGCCGCAGCGGCGTCCGGTCGGGACCGGGACGCACCTCCGCGAGTCGCGGCACGGTCGCCCCGGTCTCGACGCCACCGGGGTCACCGCGATCGGAACACCGGGGTTCGACAGCCGGACCGGTGACGTCTGGCTGTGCCACGTCGGTTGGAGCGGCAACCACACGATCGGCGTCGAACGCACCGACGGACACCTCGCGTTCCGTGGCGGCGAGCTGCTCCTGCCGGGCGAGGTCCGACTCGGCCCGGGCGAGGACCATCGGACTCCATGGGTGTACGGGGCCTACGGTGTCGGCCTCGATGCCGCCTCGTCGCGGTACCACCGCTGGCTGCGTTCGACCTCGCGGGCGGCTCGGCGTCCGCGCCCGGTCACCCTGAACGTCTGGGAGGCGGTGCTGTTCGATCACGACCTGGAGGTCCTCACCGAGTTGGCGACCCGGGCCGCGGCCATCGGCGTCGAGCGCTACGTGCTCGACGACGGATGGTTCCGCGGACGTCACGACGACACCCGCGGCCTCGGTGACTGGACACCGGACCCCGAGCGTTGGCCGGACGGTCTCGCGCCGCTCGCCGACCGGGTGCGATCGCTCGGCATGGAGTTCGGGCTGTGGTTCGAACCCGAGATGATCAACGAGGACTCCGACCTCGCACGCGAGCACCCGGACTGGATCCTGCGGGCGAGGGACGAGCTCCCGTCGCCCGTCCGGCACCAGCAGGTGCTCGATCTCGGCAATCCGGCGGCCTTCGACCACATCCTGCAGGCCATCGACACATTGGTCGGCGAGCTCGGGATCGCGTACCTGAAATGGGACCACAACCGCGACCTCGTCGATGCCGGACATCCGTCGACCGGGCGGCCAGCCGTGCACGACCAGACCGAAGCCCTCTACCGGCTGCTCGACGAGCTCCGATCGCGGCACCCGCACCTCGAGATCGAGAGCTGCGCGTCGGGCGGAGGCCGCGTCGACCTCGGTGTCCTCGAGCGGTCCGATCGCGTCCACACCTCCGACAACCACGACCCGATCGAGCGGGCCCGGATGCTCCGGTGGACGGGGCTCCTCGTCCCGCCCGAGATGCTGGGATCGCACGTGGCCTCGGCCAGATCGGCCACGACCGGACACACGCACACGCTCCACACCCGGTGCGCGGTCGCCCTCCTCGGGCACTTCGGTGTGGAGTGGGACCTGCGCGAGCTCGACGATGCGGATCGGACGACCCTCGCCAGATGGATCACCGTGTTCACGCGTCATCGCGGACTCATCGCCACCGGCCGCGTCGTCGGCGACGGTGAGTGGGACGACGACGCTCCGACCCTGCGCGGGGTCGTCGCGGAGGACGGCACCACCGCGCTGTACACCCTCGTGACTCCCCCGCGGTCGGCCGACTCCCGTCGTCGGGTCCGCCTTCCCGGACTCCGCCCGGACGGTCACTACCGCCTCGCCGTCGCGCAGGACGACTCCCTCGGCCCCCGCTGGGTGATCCCCCAGTGGCTCCGGGATGCGCCGCCACTCGACGCCGACCCGGCCACGCTCGCGGCGGCGCCCGTGCTGAGCGGTGGCCAGCTGGCCGTGATCGGCCTCGACCTCCCCACCTTCCAGCCCGACCGCGCGATCACGATCCTCGTGACCGCCGACTGACCCACGACCCGCTGCACAGAACAGGACCACATCACCCATGGACTCCACTGCGACCGTCACCGTCGACCTCGACCGGCCAGGACCCACGATCAGCCGACACGTCTACGGCCACTTCGCGGAACACCTCGGACGCGGGATCTACGACGGCTTCTGGGTCGGCGAGGACTCGCCCGTGCCGAACATCGGCGGCATCCGGCTCGACGTCGTGGAGGCGCTCCGCGAACTGCGCATCCCGAACCTCCGATGGCCGGGCGGCTGCTTCGCGGACCGCTACCACTGGACGAGCGGCATCGGACCTCGCGAGGACCGCCCGAAGCTCGTCAACACGCAATGGGGCGGGACGAGCGAGACCAACGCGTTCGGCACCCACGAGTTCATGGAGCTGTGCGAGCTCCTCGGTGCCGACGCCTACGTCTCGGGCAACCTCGGCTCGGGCACGGTGCAGGAGATGGCCGACTGGATCGAGTACCTGACCGGTGCCGGGGAGACCCCGATGGCCGAGTTGCGTCGCGCGAACGGCCGGGAGGAGCCCTGGGACGTCCCGTTCTGGGGGCTGGGAAACGAGCCCTGGGGGTGCGGTGGCAACCTGCGGGCCGGCGCGTACGCGGACCTGGCACGCCGATTCGGTACCTTCTGCGAGAGCGGCGGGAAGGTCCCGCTCTACCGGGTCGCCGCCGGCGCCGACGGGTTCGACGTGGCCTGGACCAAGACGCTGATGGAGGTCGTCGCCGACGTGGCCACCCACCCGTTCTCGGCGACCCCCTGGGAAGCCGTCTCGGTGCATTACTACACGATCGGCGGCAGCTGGAAGGCGAAGGGCAGCGCGACCGGGTTCGACGCCGCGGAGTACTGGAGCACGATCACCGCGGCACAGGGCGTCGAGCAGCTGCTGTCGTCGCACGCCGCCGTCATGGACGTGTACGACCCGGAGGAACGGTTCGGCATGGTGCTCGACGAGTGGGGCACCTGGTGGGACGTCGAGCCGGGCACGCACCCCGGGCATCTGTTCCAGCAGAACACCATCCGCGACGCCATGGTCGCCGCCTGGCACTTCGACGTGTTCCACCGATTCGCGGGCCGGCTGCGCATGGCCAACATCGCGCAGACGGTCAACGTCCTGCAGGCGATGCTCCTGACCGATCCCGACGGCGGCGAGATGGTCCGGACGCCCACCTTCCACGTCTTCGAGATGAACAGCCCGCACCAGGACGCCACGTCCCTCCCGACGCACGTGGTCGGGCCGGTCCGCGACGCCGACGCCGCACACGCGGGTGGCATCCCGACCGTCTCCGCCTCGGCGAGCGTCAAGGACGGCGTCCTCCATTGCTCGCTGACGAACGTCGACCTCGACGCGCCACTCGTCATCGAGGTCGACGTCCGTGGCGGGTCCGTGGTCGAGCCGCACGGCCGGCTGCTCACCGCTGCGCGGCCCGACGCCCACAACCGTCCCGGTGAGACCGACGCCGTGTCACCGCGACCGCTCACGGGTCTCGACGTCACACCGACGGGTCTTCGCGTCACGCTCCCACCGCACTCGTTCGCAACCATCACGGCTCAGGTCGTCGCGCCATGAGCGAGGTGGAGATCGCGGTCACCGAGGTGCGTGCAGCACGTCGGGCGCGGGCGGACCGCCCGCCGATGGGCTGGAACAGCTGGGACTGCTTCGGAGGGTCCGTCACGGAGGCCGAGGTACTCGCCAACGCCGCGTTCCTTGCCGAGCACCTGCTGCCCGTCGGCTGGGACACGGTGGTCGTCGACATCCAGTGGTACGAACCGGCGCCCGGCGTCGGCGACTACGAGCGCGTCTCCCAGCCGACGCTCGACGCTTGGGGCCGACCGCAACCCGCGCCGAACCGGTTCCCGTCTGCGGCGTCGGGCGGCTTCCGCGCGCTCGCCGACCGCGTGCACGCGCTCGGGCTCCGCTTCGGGGTGCACCTCATGCGTGGCGTGCCGCGTCTGGCCGTCGACCTCGACCTACCGATCCTCGGTTCGACCGCCCGCTGCGGGGACATCGCCGATCCGTCCAACGTCTGCCCGTGGAACCCCGACAACGTCGGCGTCGACATGACCGCCCCGGGCGCCCAGGCCTACTACGACTCGGTCATGGCACAGCTCGCGGACTGGGGTGTCGACCTCATCAAGCTCGACGACGTGCTCTACCCGCCGATCCAGACCGCCGAGATCGAGGCCATCTCGCGGGCGATCGACTCGACCGGTCGACCGATGGTGCTCAGCCTGTCCCCGGGCAAGCGACTCTCGACCGAGCACCTCGACACCCTTCGATCGACGGCGCAGCTGTGGCGGATCTCCGACGACCTCTGGGACGACTGGTCGGCGGTGCTCGAACAGTTCCAGCGCCTGGCCCGCTGGGCGCCCCTCCAGCGTCCGGGGGCGTGGGCCGATGCCGACATGCTCCCGCTCGGGCGGATCGGTATCCGGGCCCACGTCGGTTCGGACCGGCTGAGTCGCCTCACCCTGGACGAACAACGGACGCTCATGACCCTCTGGTGCATCGGCCGGTCGCCGCTCTTCTTCGGCGGCCACCTCCCGGACACCCCGGCGCACACGCTCGCGCTGCTCACCAACCCGGACGTGCTCGCCCTGCTCGGCAGCGACGGGAGCCGGGAGATCATCCGCGACGGCGACCTCGTCGTCTGGGCGGCGGAGCTCGGCGAGACCCGGTGGCGCGCGGCGTTCTGGCTCGGCGATGCGGACACCAGGCTGCGGGTGCACCTGGCCGATCTCGGTTGCGCCGATCGATCGTCCGTCACCGAGCTGTGGAGTGGTCGGCCCTTGCCCGTCGTCGACGGCGCCGTCGACACGTCCCTCCCCGCGCACGGTGCCGTGCTGCTCCGACTCGACCACTGATGGATCACCGACAGCAGCGCGTCGAGCGTCATCGAATCGAACTCGACGGACCGGCCACCCGGTTCGTCGATCGGTTCCTCATCGGGAACGGGACGTTGGGCGCGGCGCTCGACATTGCCTGGGTCCTCTGCCTGGCCGCACGACTCCGTGATCCAGGGCTCGCGTCCGAGGCGCTCGACACGCTGCTCGGTCCGCTGTCATCGGCCTCGCTGCTCGACCTGCACCCGATGGGCGACCTCGACGACGTGTTCCAGATCGACGGCAACCTGGGTGGGACGGCCGGTGTCGTCGAGCTGCTCGTCCAGGGGCACGGCGGTGTCCTGTCGCTGCTGCCGACCCTCCCGACCGAGTGGTCGGCGGGACGGTTCCGAGGGTTCCGGGTCCGTGGTGGACACGTCGCGGATGTCGAGTGGAGCCGTCATCGCCCCGTCGCGGCGACGCTGCTTCTCGCGGCCGGCGGTGTGCTGGTCGAGCTGCCGGACGACGGCTCGATGATCACCATCACGGGCCCTGGCGGCGTACTGCCGACCCGGCTGGAGGACGGCGCGCCGGCCGGGCGGCGGCGGATCAGGCTCGACGAGCCCGGTGTCCACCGGCTTGAGTTCGCGCGTCCACCCGGCGATCCGGAAGACTGACCGCCTCCTCCGGACCTCGGCTACTCGGCCCGTGCCTCCGCCTTCGCCGCTGCGATGGCGGCGTGCAGTTCGGACATGTCGAGACCGCGCACCTGGGAGATGAGGTTCTCGAGTGCCGGCGCCGGGAGGGCACCGGCCTGCGAGAAGACGAGCACGCCGTCGCGGAACGCCATGAGCGTGGGGATCGACGTGATCTGCATCCCGCTCGCGAGCTCCTGGTTCGCCTCGGTGTCGACCTTGGTGAACACGACGTCCTGGTGCTGCTCGCTCGACTGCTCGAAGACGGGGCCGAAAGCCTTGCACGGGCCGCACCACTCGGCCCAGAAGTCGACCAGGACGATGCCTTCGGCCGACACGGTGTCCTCGAAGTTCGAGATGGTCAGTTCCTGCGTGGTCATCGTGTGCCCTTCGGATCGGTGGTCGGACGCGTTGCATCCGACTGACGAGCCTACCGGCGGACGACCGGTCGTCCTCCCCTTGTGCCGTGCCGCGGTCAGCGCCCGGGCGGCAGATCCGGGAGAAGGAGGAGCCGGCGCTGCATCCGCGACATGATCAGGAGCACCCCGCCGAGGACCGCGAACAGGACGCCGCCACCGACGACGATGCCGCCGATGATCCCTCCGAGGAAGCCGTAGCCGTCGCCGCTGCTGTTGACGAGGATGACCACGCCGACGGCCAAGGCGAGCGCACCGATCCCGAGGACGGCCCAGGACATGACGAGATAGATGCGGAACGCGCGCGCTCCATGGAACGTCGGCCGGACACCGTACTGGGTTCCGACGTACTGGGCCCAGCGTGAGCCGGTCCACCACCTCGTCGCCCGCGGCGACACGGAGTGCCAACCGGCACCGGGACCGTCCTGCTCACCCGGCAATGGACGGACCACGTCGATGACCACCGGGGCGGCGACCGGCTGCGGGATCCGCCGCACCGCCGTCGTCTGGGCGGCGATACCGAACCAGAGCAGCGTCAGGAGGAGCATCGGGAATCCGTTGACCGACAGGTGGCTGGACAGCGCGCCGAGGCTGAACTGCACGAACGCGAGCACGAGGAAGACCGAGCCGAACACCCAGGCCAAGCTCGGTTGCTCGGTGGTCGCCCAGTCGGTCCCGGGCTTCCCGTTCTTGACCCTGAGCCCCGTCCAGTGCGAGCCGTCCCACCATCGGAGCTGATCCGGCCCCGTCGGATACCAGCCCGGCTGCGGTCCGGACGGCAGCTGCGACGGCGACGCCACGGGAGTCGGTGCCAGCAGTGTGACCGGCACCTCCTGCTTCACCGGTGGCGCGGCGTCGGCCTCCTGAGCAGTCCACTGCGTTCCATCCCACCAGCGCAACTTGCCCGGCGTCCCCGCCTCGTACCATCCCGGTGCAGCGGTCATCGCTGCTCCTTCCCCCGAAGATCACGCTCATGACGTCCATGCAGCGACCCCAGTGTCCCGTCTGCGAGTCATCGCGGCAAGCCACCGTTGTCGAACATCGTGCGAGCCAGGTAGGTTGACGGCGACGTGATGAAGGGACCACCGTGGCCAAACGCAAGACGCCGGAGCAGATCGCCGACGAGGGACGTCGCTACGAGCTCGCGCGATCGGCGAGCACGTTCGAGGAGTTCTCCGTCCTCGCGAACGACCCCAATCAGGCGATCCGCGCCGCTGCGGCCCACAACCCGGCAGCCGACCCAGCGGCGTTGGAGCTCTTCCTCGAGGACCGCTTCTGGGGTGCGCGCATCGAGATCGCGCTGCACCCGAACGCCACGGACGAGCTTCTGATCCGCCTCCTCGAAGCCGATCCGCGCAAGCGTGGCGTCGTCCACCACGAGGCGGAACGCCGGCTGGCAGCGAAGGGCTTCCGCTTCGACGACGACGGCCTCCCGCTGATCGACGACGCGGGCACGAGCGCTCGTTGAGCCCGTACAGCCAGGTCGACTGGGACGCGAGCCCCGAGCATCCGTCGTCCGTCGCCGAACCGTATCTGATGGGCACCGGCGTCGTCACCGACGAGGACACCGGGAGTCGCCCGCTCTCGCCACCGCACCGTCACCCGGACGCCATGCTCGCCTGGTGCTACCGCGGCACCGTGTGGGTGCACCTCCCGAACGCGATGTGGCGCCTCGCACCGGGTCAAGGCGTCTGGATCCCAGCACACACGCCGCACACCGCGCACCACGAGCGCGACTCCACCGGGTGCTACACCTACCTCCCCGCCACCTCGCTGATCGCGCCCGTCGAGACCGTCACCCAGGTCCTGGTCCCGCGTGCGGTGCAGGAGATGTTGCTCCACCTCGGGATCAACGACATGCCGACCGACCTCCGGGTCCGTGCGCAGGCGGTCCTCATCGAGATGCTGCAGCAGCCCGCGCCGGAGACGGCGGACGGCTGGGGCGAGATCCCGATGCCGTCCGACGATCGTGTCCGTCCGCTCGTCCGTGCGATCCTCGCCGACCCGGGTGACCTCCGGGGCGCGCGCGAGCTGTTCGACGTGCACGGCCTCCACGAGCGCACCGTGCTGCGGATCTTCCAGCATGACACCGGGATGAGCTTCGCCCGGTGGCGAACGGGCGTCCGGATGACGCTCGCGGGGCGGCTGATCATCGACGGCATGCCGATCGGCGCTGCAGCGCACCGGTGCGGGTACGCGTCCTCGAGCGCCTTCTCCGCGAGCTTCCGGGCCCGGTTCGGTATGACCCCGCGGGAGTACGTGGAACGGGTGCAGGCGGACCCCGCCCACCAGCTCTACTGGCGCTGATCCACCCGGGCACGCATCGTCCTGTCGGATCGGCGACAGAACTCGTCGGTTCCTCGACACTGTCACGCCGTCAAGCACCCTACGATCGTTCTGTTAGGACATGCTTACCTAACTTCCGGATCGCCAGCGGTGATCCCACTCCCCCCTCTTCAAAGGAGCCCCATGCCGCACGCTTTCGCGCGCCCGAACGTCCGCCGAGGATCCACCCTCCTCGCCGCCGTCATCGCCACCGCTCTCGCTCTCGCCGGATGTTCGGCCGCCACCGGCGACACCGGATCGACGACGGCATCGACCGACGGCGTCGTCATCGAACACGCCCACGGTGAGACCGTCATCCCGCAGAAGCCGGAACGGATCGTGGCCCTCGGGTGGATGACGCCCGACATCGTCGCCGCCCTCGGCACCAACCCCGTCGGCATCGAAGAGGTCTGGGGAGCCGGTGAGAGCGGCTACCAGCCCTGGTTCGAAGACTACGTCTCCGAGGCGTACGGCGAGATGCCCGAGATCATCCCCTTCACGGACGACGGCCCGAACTACGAGGCGATCAAATCCCTGAAGCCCGACCTGATCCTCAGCCTCTACTCCGGTGTCACCGACATCGAATACGAGCGGCTCACCGAGATCGCCCCGACCGTCCCCTACATCGAGGGACCCTGGAACCCGGGCACCTGGGAGGGCATGACCCGCACCGTCGGGAAGGCGATGTCGGAGGAGGCCAAGGCCGAGGAGCTCATCGGCGAGACCGAGGATCTCATCACCTCCCTCGCCGACGCACACCCCGAGTTCGACGACAAGAGCTTCGTCTGGGGCCTCACCCTGAACGAGGGCGGGACGGACCTCGGCGTCTACCTCGAGTACGACCCGCGGGTCCGCATCACCGAAGCACTCGGCTTCACTTCGACCTCGGCGATGGACGGCTTCCTCGCGAGCGCCGAGGGCGACAACTGGTACACCGGCGTCAGCCTCGAGCAGCTCTACGACGTGGACGCCGACCTGTTCGCCGCATGGGGCGGAAGCGCCGAGGAAGGGACGTACACGGTCGAGAACGCCGTGGTGTCGCGCTGGGCGCCGATCGCCGCCGGGTCCTACGTGATCTACGCCGACGCCGCCAAGGCCTCTGCGATCAGCGCGCCGACCGTCCTGTCCCTGCAGTACGTCCTGCCCGGCTACGTCGACGACCTCGCAGCGGCCCTGCAGGGCGAGCCGACCATCGACGGCAAGTGACGTCGGAGATGTCCCGGTCCGCCGCCCCGTCAGCAGCGCTGGCTGCGGGCGGGGCGGCGGACGTCCCGACGCCCGGTGGGGCCGGACGCGCGGACGTCTCGCCCCACCGCACCGGGACCCTCGCCGTCGGGCTCCTCGTCGCCACCGTGGTGCTGATCGCCGCAGCCGTCGCCTCACTCGCCATCGGCAATCGGGCCATCGACCCCCTGACCGTCGTCCGCGCGCTCGTCGCCTACGACGACGCGAACCCCCTGCACCTCATGGTCATGGAGCTGCGCGTCCCACGGACGCTGCTCGGCATCCTGGTCGGTGCGGCGCTCGCCGTCTGCGGCGGGCTCATCCAGGCCTTCACCCGCAACCCGCTCGCCGACCCGGGCATCCTCGGGGTGAACGCCGGTGCGTCGTTCGCCGTGACCTTCGCGGTCGGTGTCCTGGGACTGACGACTCCCGGCACCTACGTCCCGTTCGCCCTGGCGGGTGCGTTCATCCTCACGGTGATCGTCTACACGCTCGGATCCGTCGGGGCCTCGGGCGTGACCCCGATGAAACTGACCCTCGCGGGGGTCGCCCTCGGTGCCGCCTGCACCGGTTTCACCACCGCGATCGTGCTGCGGGACGAAGGCACCCTGCAGGTCATGCGCTTCTGGAGCGTGGGATCCATCGGAGGCCGCACCCTCGACCAGCTCACCTGGGCTGCTCCGTTGATCGTCGCGGGCCTCGTGATCGGCCTGCTCTGCGCCCGGTCGCTGAACGCGCTGACCCTGGGAGACGAACTCGCCCAGGCGCTCGGGGCGCGAGTGCGCAGCACCCGGGTGTGGGTCGTCGTGGCCGTGACCCTCCTGGCCGGTACGGGCGTCGCAGCCGCCGGTCCCATCGCCTTCGTCGGACTCATGATCCCCCATGTCGTCCGGTGGTCCACAGGCCCCGACCAGCGCTGGGTGCTGACGTACTCGATGGTGATCGGCCCCGCGTTCCTGCTGCTCGCAGACGTCCTCGGCCGGATCGTGCTGCCCTCCGGAGAGCTCCGGGTGGGGATCGTCACGGCACTCCTCGGCGCCCCCATCCTGATCATGCTCGTCCGTCGGAAGCGGGTGAGCGGACTGTGAGCGTCGTCGACCACGGCCGACGCCAGATCCGCGTGGAGACCGTGCACATCGCGACGCTCGTACCGGTGCGGTCCGTCCTCGTGTGCCTCGGACTCGTCGTGGTGATCATCGGAGCAGGGCTGTTCGCGACGACGATCGGCGCGTACGAGATCGGCTTCGACGCGGTGATCCGGGCGATCGTCGACCCCGCGTCCGACCCCGACGTCCGCCAGGTCGTGACCGAGTGGCGACTCCCACGGGTGCTGTTCGCGGTGCTCTGCGGAGCGGCACTCGCGCTCGCCGGGGGCATCTTCCAGTCGCTCACCCGCAACCCGCTCGGCTCACCGGACATCATCGGCTTCGGTGTCGGCGCGCAGTTCGGCGTCACGCTGACGATGCTCGTCCTCGGGCTCAACACCTACCTGTTCAAAGCCGCCGGGGCACTCGTCGGCGGTCTGCTGACCGCCCTGCTCGTCGCCGTCCTCGCGAACCGCCACACCATGTCGTCCTTCCGGCTGATCATCGTCGGCATCGGTGTCTCAGCCGGGCTCGGTTCCCTCACCTCCTGGATCCTCATCTCGGTCAGCGTCGAGCAGGCGATGATGGCGGCCACCTGGGGCGCAGGCTCTCTCGCCTCGCTCGGCTTCGACCAACTGCTCCCCGCCGCCACGGCGTTCGTCGTGTTCGCCCTGCTGGCTCGGCCACTCCGACGTTCCCTCCCCGTGCTCGAGATGGGCGACGACGCCGCCATGGCCCTCGGCGTGCGTCCCGGACGCACCCGGCTGATCGCCATGGTCGTCGGTGTGGCCCTTGTGGCGCTCGTCACCGCCGCCGCCGGCCCGATCTCGTTCATCGCCTTGGCCGCCCCGCAGATCGCTCAACGGCTCACCCGCTCGAACACCCCGATGGGCCTCGCGCCGGTGATGCTCACCGGAGCCGCCCTGGTCGTCGTCTCCGACGCCGTCGCCCAGCTGCTCGCGGTCCCGGTCGGCGTGGTGACGCTCTCGGTCGGTGGCATCTATCTGACCTGCCTGCTGGCCGCCCAGTTCGTGCGCCGCACGTGAAAGGAACTCCCATGACCACGTCGCTCCTCGCCCGCGACCTCACCCTGGGCTACGGCGATGCTCCGATCGTCTCCGAGCTGTCGCTCGAGGTGCCGGACGACTCGTTCACGATCATCATCGGACCGAACGCCTGCGGCAAGTCGACCCTGCTCCGCGGACTCGCACGGCTCCTGCGCCCGACCGCCGGCGCCGTCCTCCTCGATGGTGCTGACATCCGTGCGTCGAAACCGAAGGACACCGCTCGCCGACTCGGGCTCCTCCCCCAATCCGCCATCGCCCCCGACGGGATCACCGTCGCCGACCTCGTCGGGCGCGGCCGGTTCCCGCACCAGAGCGCGATGCGGACGTGGAGCCGGGCCGACGAAGCGGCGGTCTCGGAAGCGATGGCCGCGACGGGGGTCACGGAGCTGTCCCGCCGGCTGGTCGACGAGCTCTCGGGCGGACAGCGGCAACGCGTCTGGGTCGCGATGGCACTCGCCCAGCAGACGAAGCACCTGCTGCTCGACGAGCCGACGACGTTCCTCGACATCGCGCACCAGATCGAGCTGATGGAGCTGTTCACGGATCTGCACCGCAGCGGCACCACCCTCGTCGCGGTCCTCCACGACCTCAACCACGCCGCCCGCTATGCGACGCATCTCGTCGCGATGCGCGACGGCGCGATCGTCGCCCAGGGCGATCCGCAGGAGATCATCACCGCCGACCTCGTGGAGGCCGTGTACGACCTGCCGTGCCGGGTCATCACCGACCCCGTCTCCGGTACCCCGCTGGTGCTCCCGCTCGGACGGCGGAGCCGGTGAGCGGGACGACGACGAATACGCCGCGGCGCCTCTTCGGCATCGCGCTGGGAGCGGACGGTCGCGGCGCCATGCTCGTCGCCGCGACCGGCCTCCTCATCGTGCACGCCCTGTCGGAGGCGGCGATCCCCGTGATCATCGGGGCGACCATCGACCGCGCGGTGGTGCCGTCCGATCCGGTCACCCTCGGGGTCTGGATCGGGGTCCTGGTCGGAACCTTCCTCGTCCTGACGATGAGCTACCAGTCGGCGTCGCGCCTCATGGTGTCGATCTACGGGCACGGCGAACAGGCGCTCCGGCACCTCACGCTCTCCCGGGTGCTTCGGCCGCAGCTCTCACGACAGAACCTGTCGGCCGGTGAGGCCCTGACGGTCGTCACGTCCGACACCTACCGGGTGGCCGGCGTCGCCTGGTCGGTCGCGCAGCAGTCGGCGACCATCGCCGCGATCATCGGAGCCGCCCTGGCGATGTCGGTGATCTCGCCCGTGGCGACGATCGTGGTGTTCGTGTCGACCATCGGGATGATGCTCGTCATGCGCGTCGTGTCCCGCCCGCTGGAGCGCCGAGGGTTCGCCGAGCAACGGGCGGCGACCGAGGCCGGAGCGGTGGCCGCCGACTTCATGAGCGGGTTCCGAGTGCTCGTCGGCATCGGCGGGCGGGCTGAAGCCGTCCGGCGATATGACGCCGCCAGTGATGTCTCACGACGCGCAGCGACGGCCGCCGGGCGGTCCCTCGCCCTCTTCGACGCCGTGAGCGGCACGCTGGCGGCGTTCGTCATGGCCGCACTCGTCGGCTTGTCCGCCTGGTTCGCTGCGGATGGGCGGATCAGCATCGGTGAGCTCGTGACGGTGCTCGGTCTCGCGCAGTTCATCAGCGGGTACCTCGCACAGGCGGGTTCCTTCCCATCGAACTGGATCCACAAGCTCGCGTCCGCCAAACGCCTGGCCGCGGTCGTCGACGCCGACGACCTACTCGAAACGGGCGGTCGGCTGGACGAGATGTCCGACTCCGGCCCTGCGTCCGACGTCGTGCTGTCCTTCCGCCCGGAACACCAGGACCGACCGGTGGACGTCCATGCTGGTGAACTGCTCGGCGTCCGGCCGCCCGACAGCGACACCGCGCGCGCCCTCTCCCGCCTGCTCGGCATGCGGACCCCCGCGGAGCGCGGCAGCGTCTCGCTCGCCGTCGACGGTACACTCGTCGACCAGCTGGACCTCGACCCGGTGGCGTACCGCCGTCGTGTGGTCGCGCCACCGCACGGCCAGCGCATCATGAGCGGCACCCTGGCGGAAGCGGTCCGCGGTCATGACGCGACCGGCGACCCGGATGCGGTGTTCGTCGGCATGGCGGCGCTCGACGACGCGGTCGTGCAGCTCGGCGGTTGGTCGTCTCCGGTCGGTGAGGCGGGCAGACGGCTCTCCGGCGGGCAACGCCAGCGCGTCGGCATCGCCCGGGCGCTCCATGCCGGTGCGGACGTGCTCGTCCTCGACGAACCGACGTCGGCCGTCGACGTCCTCACGGAGACCCGCATCGCCCGAGCACTCGCGGCGCACGAGGGCACCGTCGTCGTCATCACCACCTCGCCGGTCCTGTTGAACGCCTGCGACCGGGTCGTCGAGCTCACTCCCGGTTCGGAGACCCGCCATGACTGATCCCGCCATGGAGCCCAGCACCGCCGAGATGCTCCCCGTCGCCGACGGCTCCCGCGTCCGAACCGTCGTCGGTGCCCTCCTCAGACGCCACCGCGGACGGACCGCCGCCGTGGTGGTCCTCTTCCTCGCAGCCGCCGCACTGGGCGTCGTGATGCCCGCCTGTCTCGGGCGGATCGTGGACGCCGTCGCTTCCGATGCCGGACTGAGCGTCGTCTCAGGCTGGGTGGCCGCAGCCGCGGTCGGCGCTGTCGGGGCGGTCGCGGTGACGCTGTGGGCGACTCGGGTGCTCACGGGGCTGGTGCAGGACCTGCTCGCCGAACTGCGCGAGGACGTGTTCGCCTCGGCCATGCGGCTCCCGGTGAGCACCGTCGACGACGGCGAGCGTGCCGATCTCCTGTCCCGGGTCACCGGCGACGTCGACGCGGTCGCGGAGGCCGGCGGGAACGTCGCCCCGACCCTGCTCTCCGCCGGGTTCGCGATCGGGGTGTCGGCCGTCGCCCTGGCAGCCGTCGACCCGTGGCTCGCGCTCGCCGGTCTCGCTTCGGCGCCGTGCTACGTCCTCGGGACCCGTGCGTTCCTCCGGCGATCCCGAGTGGTGTTCCGCACGGTCCGGATCCGCGAAGCGTCGCGCAGTCAGGCCGTGCTGGACGCGGTCGACGGCGCGGAGACCCTCGCCGCGTTCGCGGGCACGGACCACGCGCTCGAACGCGTCCGGGAACGCGCGGCCGCCTCCATCGACGCGCAGATCGAGGGCGTGCGCGTCGCGAACCGTTTGTTCCGATGGATCAACTCGGGTGAGCTCGTCGGACTCTCGGCGATCCTGGCGACCGGCTTCCTCCTCAACCTGCAGGGCACGATCACCGTCGGACTCGTGACCACCGCCGCACTCCTGTTCCACCGGCTGTTCGATCCGGTGGGCCGGCTCATCTTCGGGCTCGACGACATCCAGCGGGCCACGGTCGGGCTGGCTCGGCTCATCGGGGTCATCGACCTCGCAGCAACGTCGTCCGCGATGCCGGAGTCGCCCTCGCCCGTCGGCGGTACCGCGGACGATGTCGCCGCACCGCCGGCGATCCGAGTGCACGACCTGACGTTCCGGTATCCGACCACGGACCGTGGGGTCACGCAGGTCACCCTGGACGTGCCGCCCGGGACGACCACGGCGCTCGTCGGCACGTCCGGCTCGGGCAAGAGCACCCTGGCGCGGGTCGTCGCCGGACACCATCCCCCGACGTCGGGGCGGGTGCTCGTCGGCCACGCCCCGTACTACCTGTCGCAGGAGCTCCACCACTTCCGTGGCTCGATCGCCGACAACCTGAGGCTCGGCGCGCCGGACGCCAGCCGGGACGAGATGGTCTCGGCGCTCCGTGCCGTCGGAGCCGAATGGGCGGTCACCGCGTTGCAGGACGACCCGGCGGCGGACCCGACCGACTCGCGGCCGTCGCCCGTGCCGCTGGACGAGGGACGCATCCAGCAACTCGCGGTCGCTCGGGCGTTCCTGACGGACCCGGCGATCGTGATCCTCGATGAGGCGACGGCCGACGTCGGCTTGCACCATCGCGACGCCGTCGAAGCGGCGATCGCCGCCCTTCGGACGGACCGGACCGCGCTGCTCATCGCGCACCGGTTGGAACAGGCCGCCACCGCCGACCGGATCGCGGTCTTCGCGGACGGTCGGATCGTCCAACACGGCACGCACGCCGAGCTCCTCGCCTCGCCCGGCCCCTACCGCGAGTCCTGGCTCGCGCACAGCCCGCACCCGACCCAGCACACCGAACCGACCCGAGAGGCCGAGACGCCATGAAGATCCATCGCGGCATCGTGACCGCAGCGACACCCCTGAGCCCGAACCTGATCCGCATCACCCTCGGCGGTCCGGGCGTCGAGGACTTCGCGAGCACCGGCACGGGTGATGAGTACGTCCGTGTCTTCTTCCCCCACGGCGCCGACCCGACGGAGGTCTCGCTCCCGGTACCGGCAGGCGACTGGTGGGAGACGCCGGAGGGCTCCCCACAGGCACCGATGCGGACGTACACGATCAGCGCCGTGCGGCAGGACCCCGTCGAGATCGACATCGACTTCGTCGTGCACGAGGCCGGGGTCGCGGGGCCGTGGGCGGCTCGCGCCCAGCCCGGGCACGTGCTCGGCCTGAACTCGCCCACCGGTCTGTACGCGCCGCCCGCCGACATCGGTTGGCAGGTGCTCGTCGCGGACCTCACCGGCCTTCCCGCAGTCAGGCGCATCGTCGCACAGACTCCGCGCGGACTGCGGACCCGCGTGGTGCTCGAGGTGCCGAGCGAGCGGGATCGGGTCGCGGTCGAGACGAACGACGACGTGACGGTCACCTGGGTGGTGGGCGGCAACGGACACGGCCCGAGCGCGCTGGGCCGACTCGTCCGGAGTGTCGTGGACGAGCGCCTCCCGCTCGATCACGGCTACATCTGGGTGGCCGGCGAGACGGTGGCGCTCCGCGACGTGCGCAAGTATCTGCGCAAGGAGCTCGGGCTACCCGCCACCCGGTTCAAGGTGGTCGGCTACTGGACGCCGATCGCAGCATGGGACGAGAAGTTCGCCGCCCTCCCGGCCTCGGTCCAGCGGGAACTCGAGGCGATCTGGGCGCCGATCGACGGCGTCGAGCCGGAGGACGTACAGATCCGGTACGAGGAGCAGCTCGAACGGCACGGGCTCTGACCTCTCGCCGGTCCACGGGTTCGGGTGTCCGGCCCAATAGGCTGAGGGCGAAAGGACGACACGGCCATGACCTCACCTGCCGGGCGCCGGAGACACGGCCGCCCCACCATCTCCGATGTCGCCGCGCTCGCGGGCGTGTCGGCGGGAGCGGTCTCGAAGGTCTTCAACGGCACGGGTCGCATCTCGCCGCCGACCGCCGAGCGTGTCCGGGAGGCCGCGCGCAAACTCAATTGGACGCCGAACCCGGCTGCGATCGCTCTCCGGACCTCGCGCGCCCAGGCGATCGGGCTCGTCCTCACCAGTTCCTCCCCGGTTCCCGAGGTCGGTGCGGCCAATGTCGGACTCATCTCCGGGATCGAGTCCCTCCTCAGTCCCCGCGAGTACGGGCTCCTCCTGAACGTCTTCCTCACGGGACAGCACGACGAGTCGGCGTTCTACCGGTCCCTCGCTGAGCGCCAGCGGATGGACGGCGTCATCCTCACCAACTCGGTGGTCGGCGACACCCGCTTCGACCTCATGCGCGACCTCGGTGTGCCCGCGGTGCTCGTCGGCACCCCGTGGAAGCCGGGCGTGGTCGACTACATCGACGCGGACCCGCCGAGCGCCGGCATCCCCGAGACGGTCGACCACCTCGTCGGTCTGGGCCACCGCGACGTCGCGTTCGTCAGCGGCCCCGCCGGGTTCGTGCTCCCGAACATCCGACGCGAGGCGTTCACCGCCCGGCTCGCCCATCACGGGCTCACCCCGCACTCCATCTCGAGCGTCGGCTATTCGCCGGCGGCCGCCGCCGAGGAGACGAGTCGGCTCCTCGACGGGGCGGCACCGCCGACGGCGATCCTCTACGGCACCGACACCATGGCGATCGCCGGGATGCGGACGATCCAGAGCCGAGGCCTGCGGGTCCCCGAGGACGTCTCGGTCGTCGGGTTCGAGGGGCTCGAGGTCGGCGAATGGGTCGACCCCCAGCTCACCACCGTCCAGCGGTTCGCGTTCCAGCGTGGGCGGGCGGCGGCGGCGAAGCTCCTCGGCCTCCTCGGTGAGACCATCGAGGAGGACGTACCGCTCGAGAAGCCGGTGCTCATCGTCCGTCAGTCCACCGCCCCGCCGCGCGGCCGCTGACGAGACCGGGACGCGTCGGGGCCGACATCTGCAGTGCCGACCCCGATCAGCGGGCGTGGGCCCACCCTCCCTCAGAAGCTCAGTCTGACCATCCCGAGCTCGCGGACGGTCGGGAGCTCCACGATGATCGTGCCGTCGGCCACGGCCACCGGAGCCGGCGTCCGCCGATCGTCGAGGACCACCTCCGCCATGAGCTCGGCCGGGACGACGGGACGCCCCGTGGCCTCCGCCAGTCGCGCGGCGTCGATCTGCACCCGGATGCCGGTGAGCTCGGTCACCGCACGTTGCTGGCCCCGCATCGCCAACGGGTCGGTGAGATTGGCGAACGCCAGCATGAACGCCGCTCCGTCCGTCCACGCCGCCGCATCCAGGAGCCCCGGGCCGTCGATGCTGACCAGACTCGATCCCCCGAGTGCGGCCTCGATCGTGTTGCCGAGCAGGGTGAGGTGATCACCGAGGAGCGTCTCGTGGTACAGCTCGGCGAGGTTGAAGGCGATGACCTGGACCGTCCCGGCGCCCGCCTGCACCGTCCCGCCGTCGTCCGACGTCGCCAACGACGCACGGAACACCGCGGGGTCCACGGCTTCACCCCGCGGGTAGACCTCCTCCATGGGGAGGTCGGGGTGATCCGGCACGAACCGCCAGTGCACGACGGCCTCGGCGGTCGGCGCGAAGCGGGCCAGACGGGTTCCACCGATGATGCGGTCCGCGCCTTCCAATCCGGCGGCGAGTGCACCGTCGGACGCGCGTTGCACGTAGTTGTTCCGGACGACCCCGGCCGAACGGGCGGTCAGCGGTGCGCCCGTGAGCTCGGTCACGAGCGGTGTACCCCCGTCGATCAGGGGCCCGGCTCCGGTCACCACGAGCTCACCGCCGCCCTCGACGAAGGCACGCAAGGCGGCGGCGGACCGTTCGTCGATCTCGTCGATCTCCGGGAGGACGACCACCCTGGTCTCAGGCAGTCCGAGCCGATGCAGGCCACGGGGGCCGACGAACTCGAACGGCGTCCGCAGCTCGACGAGTGCTTGGTACATGCCGGAGGCGGCCCGTCGCGTCCGTGCGTCGGCGAAGGCGTTGTCCACGTCCCAGACGCACACTTCGGCGACCGGGCGCGACTGCTGCCAGATCGCACCGATCTCGCGATGCAGCGTGAACGCCCGCTCGACCGCTGGAATCCAGCGCGTGTCGTGGATCCGCGCGGCGAACTTCGTGAACCACGGGAACGCTCCGTGCACGAAGCCGTCGACGATCCAGCCCACGGTCTCCTGACCCGCGTTGACGGAGTCCTTCCAGCGGTAGCCGTGCGACTCGGGCCCGACGGAGGTGATGAGCCCCACCGGCTTGTCGGGGTGGATGGACCGGGTCCGCTTCGCGTCGCGGCCGGCCGCCCACTGGGTCTCCCCCTCGTTGCGCGCCTGGTGGTCCACGAGGAAGAACGGGACATGCAGGCGGGCGACGTCGTCGCGAAGCTCGCCCGCCGCGAACGAGCCGAGGTTGGGGATGAAGCGCACCTCCGGCTTCACGTCCTGGACCGCCGCGTCCCAGTGGGCGACCAGGTCGCTCAGCCGCTCCCGGCGCCAGCCCCGGTAAGCCCGCCAGGACTCTCCGTCGACGGCGTCGCGTGAGGTCGGCAGGGCGAGCCCGGACGCCGCGCGGAAGAGTCGCTGCGCGGTCTCGGTGTACCCGGGTCCGTGGCCCTGCCACCGGTTCGCGAACACCGCGTCGATGTCGTAGTCCGCGGTGACCTCGCGTGCGACCTCGGTCGTGAACTCCCAGTTGTAGTCGCCGAACGAGTCCGTCACGAAGGTGCCCGGGTGTGCCCAGTGCTCCTGGAGCTCCCCGTCCTCGGTCCGGGCGATCCACTCCGGATGGGCGTCACGGACGTCCCGATGGACGGCGTGCGGGTCGATCCGAGCCATGACGACCATGCCACGACTCCGTGCGAGATCGACGATCTCGCCGAGGAGATCGCGGTCACCGAGGTGCCGGCTGCGGTAGTGCAACGGGATCGAGGTCGGATAGAACGCGATGTACCCCCCGGCGCTGATGCAGATCGCGGTCGACGCGGTGCGGTCCAGGACGTCGGCCCACGCGTCGAGGTCGAAGTGGAGCGGGTCGTCCTCGACGAACGTCAGTTGTGTCCAGCGCTGGTCGCCGGAGAACCAGGCGATCGTGTCGGTTCCGGTCGTGAGCGGCTGTGTCGTCGTCATTTGATTCCCGTCGTGGCGATGCCCTTGATGATGTACTTCTGCGCGAAGAGGAAGAAGAGGAGGATCGGGACGAGCGAGATGAGCGACATCGCGAACATGATGCCGATCCCGCTCTGCGTCTCCGTGTCGACGAGCGACTTGAGCGCCACCGGCACGGTGTACAACTTCGTCTTCGTCAGGTAGAGGAGCGGTCCGAAGTAGTCGTTCCACGTCCAGATGAAGGTGAAGATCGTCGTCGTGATGAGTGCCGGCTGCATGAGGGGCAGGATCACCGACCAGAAGATGCGGAACGGGCCGGCACCGTCGAGCATCGCCGCGTGGTCGAGTTCCCGCGGGATGGTGCGGATGAACTGCACCATGAGGAAGATGAACACCGCGTCGGTCGCGAGGAACTTCGGGATGAGCAGCGGGGCGTAGGTGTTGATCCACCCGAGCTCCGCGAACAGGATGTACTGCGGGATGATCAGCACATGGAACGGCAGCATCATCGTCATGAGGGTGAGGCCGAAGTACAGCTTGTTCGCTCGGAAGTTCAGCCGGGCGAGCGCGTACGCCGTCACGGAGCAGGAGAAGAGGTTCCCGACGATGGCCCCGACGGCGATGAGGCCGGAATTGAGGAGGAACGCCGTGAAGGGCGTCCCCAGGGAGTCCCATCCGTCCCGGTAGTTCGACAACGTCACCTCGCTCGGGATGAGCCCCGTCTGCGACAGGATCAGGTTGCTCGGCTTGAAGGAACTCACCACCATCCACAGCAACGGGTAGAGCATGAGGAGCGCGAACACCACGAGGAGGATGTGGCGGACGATCCGTCGCGGTCGGCCGGCGTCCCGCTTGCGCCGGGTCGGCGTGGGATCGGGGTCGGCTGGAAGGGCGTCGAGGGTGGTACTGGTGATGGCCATCATTCGTCTCCGTAGTGCACCCAGCGGCGCGAAAGGATGAAGTTGCCCGCCGTGGCGATCGCAATGACGATCAGGAGGACCCACGCCATGGCAGCGGCGTAGCCCATGTCGAAGTTCACGAATCCCTCCTGATAGATGTAGAGGGTGTAGAACAGCGTCGAGTCGAGGGGTCCACCCGTGCCGCCACTGACCACGTGTGCTTGGGTGAACGCCTGGAACGCGCTGATCATCTGCAGGATCAGGTTCAGGAAGATGATCGGCGTGAGCAGCGGGATGGTGATCGACCAGAAGCGTCGCACCCGGCCGGCACCGTCGACCTCGGCGGCCTCGAGGAGTTCGTCCGGGACCTGACGCAGCCCGGCCAGGAAGATCACCATCGGCGAGCCGAAGGTCCACACGTTGAGGATGATCAGCGTCCACGGAGCGGTCGCGGGGTTCTGCAACCAGCTGTCCGCCTCGATGCCGAAGAACCCGAGCACCGTGTTGATGAGCCCTGCGTCGCCGAACAGCTGGCGCCACAGGATCGCGATCGCGACGCTGCCACCGAGGAGCGAAGGCAGATAGAAGGCGCTCCGGTACAGGGAGAGCCCGCGGATCCCCTTGTCGAGGATGACCGCCAGGAAGAGCGCGAAGGCGAGTTGCAAGGGCACGGAGACGAGCACGTACAGGCCCGTCACCCGTGCTGACGCCCAGAACCGCTCGTCGCCCATCATGCGGGTGAAGTTGTCGAACCCGATGAACGACGGTGCGGTCAGGAGGTCGTAGTCGGTGAAGGCGAGGACGGCGGACGCGATCAGCGGTCCTGCCGTGACGGCGATCATCCCGAGCATCCATGGGAGGAGGAAGACGTGTGCCACCCAGCCCTGCCGCTGGTGGGAGGCCCGACGCCGTTTCCGTCCGGTCGTCGTCGCGGATTCGGCCGTCCCGGTCCGCGCCTCGGGCTCGCGTTTCATGGTGAGGGTCATCAGTCGCCCACCGAGGAGGAGACGGCCGAGACGAAGTTCGACGCGGCCTGTGAGACCGAGGTGTTCCCGAGGGTCACGCCCTCGAGTTCGCGGATCATCACGGTGCGCCATGAACCGGAGCCCGCGGGAGCCTCGTATCGGGGCCGCTGCTCCTTCGCCGCGATGTCGCGGGTGGTCGCGATCACCTTCTGCTCGTCCGGGGTGGCCGACGGCTCGTACTCGTCGAGGAGCGCCAGGCTCGGTGGCGCCCCGGCCGACAGCCCCACCAGCTTCAGCAGGTCGATCGAGTTGAGGTTGTAGCTCATCAGTGCTCCGGCCGCGTCGACGCGGTCGTCCTCGATCCCGGCGTACATCGCGAACCGGCTGAAGTAGGTGAAGTGGTACCCGGGCGTCGCATCGGCGAGTGCCGGGACGTCCCGCTGCCGGAACTCGTAGTCGGGGAACGCTGCGGCCTCGTCGACGATGTGGTTCGAGTTGGCGAAGGTGGCGAGGACCTTGGCGCCGGTGTCGGACCAGCCGGGCTCGATGCCGTCCTGCTCGCTGATGCTGGTGGTCGCGCCCGCTTTGCGGAGCTGCTCCCACCAGTCGATCCACGCGGCGACGCCGTCCTCGCTCGCGGCCAGCCTGCCGTCCTTCGACCACAGGTCCTCGCCACGCTGACGCAGGAACGACTCGAAGGGCATGTCGTGGTAGGCGCCGTAGGTGGTGCCCTTCCGACCGGCGGCGTTGTTCTTCGAGTAGTCCGTGAGGAACTCGGCCAGGCTGTCCCAGGTGAGCGTCTCGGGGAGCGCGATGCCGTCCTCGTCCATGAAGGTCTGGTTGTACCGCAGGACCGGGGAGAACATCGACTTCGGCAGGGTGTTGAGCTCGCCGTCGATCCGGAAGAGGTCGAGTTCCGCCTCGCTGAACGCCGAAAGGTCGAGGGTGCCGACATCGTCGAGTGGCCGGTAGATCTTCGCGTCCCGGTAGGTCAACACCGCGGGCGAGGGGATCCAGAAGACGTCAGGAACGTCGCGCGCCGCCATCTGCGTGGTCATGCGCTCCTGGTAGGCGGTGTAGTCACCGAACTCGGGCTCGATCGTGACGTCGCTGTTCCGCTTGCTGAACAGGTCCATCCCGGCCAGATAGGCCTTCTGGCGTTCAGCGCCTCCCCACCAGGCGAACCGGATGGTGGTGGCACCGCCGGCTCCGGAACCGCCTCCGATGGAGCAGCCGGCGAGGGCGAACGCTCCGAGCGAGAGGGCGCCGACCCCGGCGTAGGTGAGGAATCGGCGCCGGCTGACGTCCTGCGGCATGTTCGACATGGTGTCCTTCTTTCGATACGGCGTTGTATGAGTGATGACGGTGGTGCGATGACGGCGTCCCCAGGACGCCGGTGTTCAGGCGAGGGAGTTCGGGTCGACGCGGTTGACGAGCGGCTCCTCGGTGACCCGACGTCGGAGGTTGTCGAGGAAGATCGCGGTTCCGCGATCGGCGGTGGCGGTCGTTGTGGCTCCGTTGTGCGGCGTCACCACCACGTCGTCGCGCGACCAGAACGGGGAGTCCGCCGGCAGCGGCTCGACCGTGTGCGCGTCGAGACCGGCTCCCGCGACGGCACCGGAGTCGAGGGCCGTCAGGAGGTCCGCGTCGACGACGATGCCCCCTCGGGAGACGACGACGACGGTGGCTCCCGGGCGGAGCGCAGACAGGACGCGGAGGTCGATCGCTCCGCGCGTCTCCAAGGTGAGCGGGGCCGTCACGACCAGCACGTCGCACCGCCCGGCGAAGTCGAGGACCTCCTCCGGTCGGTACAGGCGATCGACGGCGGCCGGGGTGCGACCGACGTCACGACGGAGGCCGATGACGGTCATGTCGAAGGCGCTCGCGCGCGGCGCGAGGGCGGCGCCGATGTTGCCGAAGCCGTAGATGCCCAGCGTCTTGCCGGCGAGCTCGCCGTGGACGAACCGGTCCCATCTGGCCCCGCGGGCGGCATCCGACCAGCGATGTCCGCCTCGGTCGAGCTGGAGGGCCAGCAACATCGCGTGCTCCGCGAGCGGAACCGCCCCGTTGCCCGCCGAGGACGTCACCGTGACGCCGCTCCCGCGGAGCACCGGTCCCACCTCGGACTCGACGCCGGCGGCCCAGGAGTGCACCCAGGCGAGCGCTGGCAGCCCGGGCAGCTCCTCGTCGCGCACCCGGCCTGCGATGATCGTGGTCGCGGGGTGGGCGGTCTCGTCGTCGAGGACGCGGACCTCGGGGAAGTCGCTGCGGATGCGCGAGCGCACAGCGTCCGCCTGGCCGCCGCGGATGAGGACCACCTCAGGCGTCATCCCGCTCACCTCCGTCCGGGACCACGACGACCGCTCCGTCCACGACCTCGACGATCTCGACGAGGAGATCGTCTCCGACCGTCGACACCGTGGCGTCGACGTCGCCGGCGGTCACATGGTGGACGCGGGTGCCGACGGCGTCGGCCGCCCTCCCGGGGAGCCGCAAGCGGGTTCCACGGACCGGGACGGTGGGACCGAAGGAGTTCCGACGTTGACCGGAGTGGTTGAGCACGTGTACGACGAGACCCGCTCGGGAACGACCGACGGACACCTCCACGTGTTCGCTCGCCTCCACCCCCACCGTTCCATCCTCCCCGACAGCGTCAATCACGAGATCGGCGATCAGGTCGCGGATGGCCGTGAGCCCGAGTTCGCGATACGCCGCGCCGACGGTCCACGGGACCTGCGTGGCCCGTCCACGACCGAGCGTGAACACCCCGCAGGCCGATACCGGTCCCGCCACGTGACCGTGGGCCTTCTCGGGCGGTCCGTACGGTGCTCGCGGGACGAACCCGTGGCGCAGGCGGGCGTCGGAACGCCACGCCAGGGTGTGCAGCCGCCCACGCACGGGCACGAGGTCCGAGCCTTCGACCGACGGCCCACCGCCCCGTTGGACGTAGCTCGACTTGAGCGCCTCCGCGTCGTCTTCCAGCGACCGTTGCCGCGCTCCGGGGAGCCAGGCGACCACGGAGCCGTCCGCGTGGATGCCCGACCGCCCCGTCGCGACGACCCGCCCGCCGGCGCGCACGAACGCCTCGAGGGCGGCGTCCTCCTCCTCGGTCGGGGCGATGAGATCCGGGAGGACCAGCACGCGGAAGCGTCCGAGGTCCACGACGGGCAGCGACTCAGCCGGCACGACGTCGACGGCGACGTGCCGTTCCAGCAGGGCGGAGAACAGGCCACGGAACTCGTCGACCGACGAGTGATGCACCTCTGCGGGCGCCGCGAGCGGGTTCGGTCGGACGATACCCACGTCGGCCGCGGGCGCCAGTCCGGCGTACATGTCGGCGTGATCCCGGTGGAAGCGCGTCACGACCCCGGCCGGAGCGAGACAGGCGTAGTCGATGAGCCCGGCCGGCCCCATGATGTACGTCGACGGGTTCGCCCCGCGCGACACCGCCTGGAGGAGGTACTGCCCGAACATCTCCGGCTGTTCACTCGCCAGCCGGTACGGCATGTCGATGAAAGCCACGGCGTTCACCAGGACCGGTTTGCCTGGCTGCGCGACCCGGAACGCGCTCACCGACTCACTCGTCGCGTGTGGCCAGAGCGGGCGGCCGAGGGCGTTGTTCGCCTCATGGAACAGGATGTCCGCCGAGCGGCCCAGGATGAGCCCAGCGTGGGGTGCTCGTTCGGCGATGTGCGCACGGATGCGTGCCGTCAAGCGGTCAATGGTCGCCGCGGCGAACCGTTTCCACTCGAGGTAGCCGGGATCACCCGCGAACGACGGCAGCTGCTCGATCCCGGTCTCCCGGACGAAGGCCTCGGCGCAGGCGTCGCAGTGACAGACGCCGTGGACCCGTCCTCCGTAGTCGACCTCGTTGAACCCGAACCAGTTGAAGAAGAATCCGTCGACGGGATACGCGTCGAGGATCTCGTCGATGATGTCGAGCGACCGGTCCTGGTAGTACCCCGCGCTGGGGCAGACGCTCACCAGCCCCTCGTAGACCTGTCGTTCCCCACTCGGTGACCGGAAGCACCACTCGGGGTGCTCGTCGGCGACGCGCGCGGCGACCTTCGAGAAGTCCATGCGGGCGAGGAGTCGGACGCCACGACGATGCGCGGCTTCGATCGCGTCACCGACGAGGTCGCCCCCGGGGCGCTCCTCGAGCAGTGGGTTCCTCGACTGGAACGGCAGCCCCGACGGGAAGTGCGAGAGGATGCCTCCGACGTTGAGCAGCCAGACGCCGGCACCGTGCTCCTGGATGGCGTCCAGGACCGTCTCGACGTCGAGCAGCGCGTCGATCTCGCGCAGGTTCGTCTGGAACATGTCGAACGGCTCGTGCCACCAGCCCGGGCGGACGTCGGCGGTCTCGACGGCCGCGCGTGGTTCCGTGACGGTCATGCGCCGGCCCCGCCGTTCATCGAGCGGGCGAGCTCGACGAGCGCGGAATGGTCGGAACCGCCCTGGCCGCGGGCGACCAACGAGCGGAGCAGCTGTGCGACGAGTCCGGTCGCGGGAAGACCGACGCCGGCGGTTCGCGAAGCCACTTCGACGATCGCGAGGTCCTTCGCGTGGAGCTCGGACCGGAAGCCGGCGCGGAAGTCGTCCGCCAGGACCGAATCGGTCTTGCGTTCGAGGACGGTGCTGCCTCCGAGACCCTTGCGGATCACCGAGAGCGCCGTCTCCACGTCGACGCCCTGGGCCTCGAGGAAGACGACAGCCTCGGCGAGGGCCTGCAGATGGAGTGCGACGACCAACTGGTTGGCGGCCTTCACGACCTGGCCGCTACCGCTCGGGCCGACGTGCACCACCGAGGCGCCGAACGTCTCCAGGACGGACCGCCAACGCTCCAGGGTGGACGACTCACCACCGACCATCACGGAGAGGGTGCCCTCGCGCGCGCCTGCCTCACCACCGGACACCGGGGCGTCGAGCGCGCCGTGGCCCGCCTCGATGAAGGCGGTGGCCACATCACGAGCCGTCTCGGGTCGGATCGTCGAGAGGTCGATGTAGTCGGCCCCGTCGGCGAGGTGCGCGAGGATCCCGTCCGTGCCGAGCGCGACCGATTCGACGTCCGGCGAGTCCGGCAGCACCGTGATGACGAGTTCGGCACCGGTGACGGCCTCGGCGACGGAGTCGGCCACGCGGAGGCCGGCGTCCCGGGCGGCCGATCGGCTCGCATCGCCCCGGCTGAACCCCGTCACGTCGTGTCCGGCTGCGGCGAGGTGCTCCGCCATCGGGCGCCCCATCACGCCGAGTCCCACGAATCCGATGGTCGTCATCGTCTCTCTTCCTGTCGTTGTCGCCCGGTCGATCGAGCTATCGATATACCAAGACAAGAAGTGAGCTCCATCGCCCCGGCGTTGCGTTCGAGTATTTCGATATACCAAACTGGTGTCAAGCACCCCGATCGAAAAGGAACGAACAATGCAGTTCTCCGCAAACCTGTCCATCCTGTTCACCGAGGTGCCGTTCCTCGAGCGGTTCGCCGCTGCGAAGGCCGTCGGGTTCGTCGACGTCGAGTGCTGGTGGCCGTTCGCAACACCCGTCCCCGAGGAGGCGGAGCTCCAGGCCTTCCTCGCTGCGATCGAGCGGGCGGAGGTCTCGCTGCGGGCGATCAACCTGTACGCCGGCGACATGCCCGCCGGAGACCGCGGCGTGGTGTCGCACCCCGGGACCGAGCAGCTCGTCGCAGACACCGTCGACGTGGTGGCGACGATCATCGAGGCGACCGGGTGTCGTGCGGTCAACGCGCTCTACGGCGTCCGGCCGGCAGGCGTCTCGCACGAGATCCAACTCGCCACCGCCGTCGCGAACCTGGGTCGTGTCGCCGAGCGCCTCGATCCGCTCGGCGTCCGGATCCTCGTCGAGCCGCTCACGAGGGGCGAGAACGGCGACTACCCGGTGACGACGATCGACGAGGCCCTGGAGGTGATCGATCGAGTCGACCACCCCGCGGTGCGTCTGCTCTTCGACGCCTACCACCTGCACAACAACGGCGCCGACGTGGTGCAAGACGTCGTGGCGTGGGCCGATCGCATCGGCCATGTCCAGATCGCGGACAGCCCGGGACGCGGCGAGCCCGGTTCCGGGACGATCGACTTCGACGCGTTCTTCACCGCGCTGGAGGCCAGCGGGTACGACGGGTTCGTCGGGTGCGAGTACCGACCGACGACCACGACAAGCGAGAGCCTGGCCTGGCTCACCGAGCTGCGCGAGGCTCAGGCCCCGGCGATGCGATCCGGGGCGTAGACGCGGTCCGCGGTGTCGTGGAAGATCGCCCGCTGCTGCGCCGCCGACAGTGACGCGGCGCTGTCGAGGTACGCGTCCAGGAGCCCCGCGTAGTCGGTGAACATCCCGTCGACCGGGAAGTTGCTGCCGAACATCACCCGATCGGCGCCGAAGAGCTTCACCAGCGTGAGCAGGGGCTCACGCACGAGCTCGCTCGACCACGGGACCCCGGCGACGCAGAGCCCGGACGCCTTCACGACGACGTTCGCGTGCGCCGCGAGTCCGGCCATCGCCTCACGCCAGCCGGCCACCGTGGCCGGTTCGCGGTCGAGGAGGACGCCCGCGTGATTGACGACGATCAGTGTCTCGGGCACTTCGGCGGCGAGGTCCGCCGCCTCGTGGAGGTTCCACCAGGGCGTCTGGAGTTCGAAGTGGAGACCGTGCGTCGCGAGAGCCGCGTACCCGCGCCGCCACAGCGGGTCGCTCAGGAGCGTCCGACCACCGAGCCGCGCCTCGTCGGCGGTGGCCGGTCCCCCGGGCTTGTGACGCACACTGCGGACGATCGGCGAGGCCGCCTGGGCGGCGACGACCTCGGCGGCCGTCGGAGCGTCGAGCCACGCCTGCGCGGCCATCGCGCCCGGTACGCCGCCCTCGGCGGACAGCTCCTCGACGTAGCGCGTCTCGCCCAGCGGATCCGCCGGGTTCCATTCGGCCTCCATGTAGACGCTCGCGACGACGCCGAGACCGGCCGTGTCCTGCCGGTAGTCGGCGGGCAGGTAGCTCCGCTTGACGGCGCTGTAGTCGCCGTAGCGATGCGGGACGAGGACGTCGGGCAGCAGCCACGGGTACCGGTTCCGCTCGAGGTCCCACACGTGGTGGTGCGCGTCGATCACGGGGCCTGCGTACCGGGCGGCCGCCAGACCCGACGACTCAGGCACGAGCCGGCTCCGCCGGCGTCGGCTTCGCGACCCCGGAGAAGTTGATCATGAGCGATGCCGCGAGGTAGACCGCGGCTGCGATGGCGAGGAAGACGAGCACCGCGGTGTAGCCACCGGTGACGTCGAGCAGGACTCCGGCGACGATCGGCACGACGATGCCGGCAGACGTGCCGGCGAAGTTCATGACCCCGCCGACGAGTCCGACCTTCTCCTTCTTCGCGAGCATCGCCGGGATGGTCCAGTAGAGACCGCCGAAGAGGTTGAAGAAGACCCCGATGCAGAGCAGGGTGACCGCGAGTGCTGCGTCGGTCACGAACGGGAGCGAGATCAACGCGATGAGGCTGAGCGCGCCGGAGCCACCGAAGAGCAGTTTGAACGAGCGGTTCCGGCTGAAGACCCGCTGCAGCCGGTCCGCGAGGAACCCGCTGAGGATCTCCCCGAGGGCGCCGCAGAGGAAGATCAGGAAGGTCGCGAAGCCCATCGCCTGGAGGTCGAGCCCACGGGCGTTGCTCAGGTAGCTGGGTCCCCAGGTCACGAGGCCCCAGAACACCATCGCCCAACCGAAACGGCCGATGACCATCGCCGTCGCGTTACCCCGGGTCACGCCGGGCTTCTCGTCCTCTGGACCACCGGCGACCGTGATGAGGTCCACTTCAGCGCGGTTCACGAGACGGTGCTCGCTCGGCAGGTTGCGGATGTACAGGTACACGCAGAACCCGATGACGACCGTGGAGACGCCGATGATGATGAACGACCACCGCCACGAGCCGGTCGCGGTGATGAGCCAGGCGACCAGCAGACCGCCGAAGGCCGCACCGAGTGGTGCGCCGGAGTCGATGAGCGTGACGCCGGACGCGCGACGCTTGGGCGGCATCCAGTTCGAGACGAGCTTGGATGCCGCTGGCATGTACGGCGCCTCGAAGGCACCGAGTCCGAGGCGCGCGAGGATGAGCATCACCCCGTTCACAGCGAGCCCGGCGAACGCGGTGAAGGTGCCCCAGACGGCCGAGGCGATGCCGATGATCCGCCGTGGACCGAAGCGGTCCGCGGCGAGACCGCCTGGGATCTGCATGAGGCAGTACGTCCAGAAGAATGCGCTGAGGATGACGCCCTGCATCGTCGGGGTGAGCTCGAACTCCCCGACGATGCTCGGCATCGCAACCCCGAGCGAACTCCGGTCGATCGAGTTGATCGTGTAAAAGAGGAAGAGGACGACGACGACGCTCCAGCGGATGTTGGTCGCTCGACCGCCACCACGCTGCTGATCGGGTGCGTTCGCGGTTCGGCGGCTGTCGGCGGTCATGGACGGTCTCCTTCGACGGTGACGAGCTTGGGGATCTGGGCGTCGCCGCGGCGGGCCGAGCGGACGGTGAGGACGAGGACCGCGCCGAGGACCATGAAGCCGGCCGAGACGACCAGGGCGATGTTCGGGCTCCCGGTGGCGTCTCGGACGAAGCCGATGAGGTACGGCGCGGCGAAGCCGGCCAGGTTCCCGGTCGAGTTGATGAGCGCGATGCCGCCCGCGAGAGCGGTGCCGGTGAGCATGGCGGTCTGGAAGCTCCAGAAGATCGCCGGGATCGCGAGGGCGCCGGCGTTGGCGAGGCTGAGGCCGATGATGCCGAGCACGGGGTTCGGACCGGCGATCACGCAGATCGCGAAGCCGATGAAGCTCAACCCGAAGGCCGCGGCGATGTGCTTCTTGCGCTCCTGGTGACGGTCTGAGCTGAAGCCGAAGACGACCATCGCCACCATCGCGGCGATGCTCGGGATGGCCGAGATGAAGCCGATCTGGAGCGTGCCCTCGACGCCGAGGCCCTGGATGAGACTGGGGAGCCAGAAGCTGATGCCGTACAGCGCGAAGTTGTAGGAGAAGTAGATGAGCGCGAGGAGCCAGATGATCGGGCTGCGGAACACGTCGCGCAGGGGGGTGTGCCCTGCGGGTGGACGCTCCGCTTCGAGCATCTCGCTCAGGCGGGCCTTCTCGGCGTCGTCGAGCCACGGCGCGGTCCGGTGGTCCTCCCGGAGGAACTTCAGGATGACGAAGCCCAGGATGACCGTGGGGACCGCCTCGATGATGAAGAGCCACTGCCAGCCCTGCAGGTCGAGCGCCAGATGTGTGCTGTTCAGGATGATCCCGGAGAGCGGTCCGCCGACCACCCCGGAGAACGCGAGGGCGAGGTAGAACACGCCCCAGGCGCGGCCCCGGCGGCTCGCCGGGAACCACTGCGCCATGTAGAAGAGCACCCCGGGGATGAAGCCGGCCTCGGCGACACCCAGGAGGAAGCGCATGAGGTAGAACATCCACTCGGAGTCCACGAGGAACATCAGACCGGAGATGATCCCCCACGTGATCATGATGCGCGCGATCCACACGCGCGCTCCGACTCTCGCGAGGATGAGGTTCGAAGGGATCTCGAAGATGAAGTAGCCGATGAAGAACACGCCGGCTCCGAGGCCGTACACGGCGTCGGAGAAACCGAGGTCCGAGGACATCTCGAGTTTCGCGAAGCCGACGTTGACGCGGTCGAGATAGGAGAGGAAGAACCCCATCATCACGAGTGGGAGGATTCTGAATGCGATCTTGCGGAACAGTTTGTCGTCGTTGACGCCCATGGGGTGGTCCTTCGGGTTGCTGCGGATCGGGGGTGGTGGTGCGGGTCAGTCGTCGAGCGGGACGCGGTACACCCGCGCTGCCGTCCGGGCGAAGAGCTGGTCGAGATCGTCGTCAGAGGCGCCCGACAGACCACTGAGGACGGTGTCGACGACCTCGCCGAAGCTCGGAGCGGTCAGCGTGGCGACCGGGAGGTTCGAAGCGAACATCGACCGGTCGACTCCGAAGACCTCGACGGTCTCCGCGACGACGCGTTCGTTCGACTCGCGCTCCCAACGGTTGCGCGGCAAGCCGAGCTCGGACACCTTGACCGTGGTGTTGGGCAGGGCTGCGAGCGCACGCATGCCCCGGCGCCAGACGTCGAGTCCGGCCTCGGACCGGTCGAGCGGCAGCCCGCAGTGGTTGACGATCACGGGGATCCCGGGCAGCTCGCGGACGATGTCCGCGGCCTCTGCGAGGTGCCAGTAGGGCACCCGGAGGTCCCAGGAGAAGCCGTACCGCTCGAGTTCGGCGAGACCGGCGAGCCACACGGGGTCCTGCATCGTCCCCGGAGTTCCGGCGATCGTCTCGGCTTCCGCCGCGGTGGCCGAGGTCACGGGCTTCGAGCGGATGCCTCGGATGAGCCCGATCTCGGCGTGCTCGGCGAGCACGTCGCCGAGGTCCGGGCGTGCGAGCGACGCGTGGGCCACGGCGGCGGCCGGGAACCTCGGGTCCTCGCGGTGCAGGCGGTCGAGGAACCGGCTCTCGTCGACCTCCTGCTCGCGGGAGCGTTCGGCTTCGACGTGCACCGTGCCGACGACGCGATACCCCGCTGTCGCCTCCCGGTACTGGGCGGGCAGGAAGGTGTGGAGCATCCCCGTGTAGTCGCCGAGGAAGAACCGGTCGTTGTACTCACCCTGGAGCCAGGGGTAGTAGCCGGGGCCCTCGAAGTCCCAGAAGTGGTGGTGCGCGTCGAGGATGCGGATTCCGCGCGGGTCGACATGCGTCATGCGCCGAGCTCCCGGCCGACGGCGAAGGCGTCCCAGAGGCGCTGGTCGAACCCGTCGATGTCCTGCAGGGTGATGAGTTCGCCGGCCGCCACGGGGCGGACGAGCCTGGTGCGGTCGAGGAGGTAGAACGGCGCGACGTCGGGAGCGGTGTCGGCGGTCGCCCGCAGCACGGGTGCGACGCCGTCGATCTCGTGGTGGTGCCCGGCGACCTGGAGCGCCGCGCCCGCGGGGAGGTCGCGCTCGGCACGGCCGGTGAGGGTCGAGTACTGCCGAGGCTCGGCGGGCACGCGGTGTCCGGACACCGCTTCGAGGACGGACAGCGGGGTCTCGACGCCCATCAGGTGGTATGGCGAGAAGATGCAGGCGTATCGTCCGTCGCGGCTCACGACGTGCCCCTTCTGCCGCAGCGTCTCCCAGGTGACGGCGTCGCCCGTCTCGACGATGACGAACTCACCCCCGGCGAAACTGGCCTCGCCCGGGAGCCGGAGCATGCTGAAGACGTCCGCGGCCCCGGTCCGGCTGAGGAGTCCCCCGTGCTCGCGGAGGGCGTAGACGTCGGCCAGTTCGTCGGGCCGGGCGACGGGGTAGTGCATGGTCTCGACGTCGGGCACGTGTCCCGAGTACTGGGAGACGACGGCCATCTCGCAGGAGTCGGCCGCGGCCGCCCGCTTGAACCCGGCGACCGCCTTCGCGCGGGCGTCGAGGGTCGCGGTGCGGTCGTCACCGAGGGTGAGCAGCTCGGCGAGTTCCGGCGCGTGCAGCTCGGCGTCGAGCTGACGGACGACACCGGTCGATGTATCGAAGACGAGGTCGTACTCGCTGGACTTGCCGACCGCGACGACCGGCAGGCCGACGGCCTTCACCCATCCGAGCAGCGCGAGCAGGTTCGCAGGCTGGTCGCCCATTCCAGGGAGGTAGGCGACTCCGGCTTGCTTCGCCCGGTCGGCGAGGTACACCCCGGACAGGCTCTCGACCTCCTTGCTCACCATGATGACGTGCCGGCCCTGATCGATGGCACGCTCGGCGAACGTGAACCCGGCCCGGGTGCTGCCGGTGGCCTCGACGAGGACGTCATACGCCTCCGCGGTGAGGAGCTCGATGTCGTCGACGAGCGCGAGCCGGCCGCCCGCGACGGCGTTGGACACCTCGACCGCATCGCGACAGATCGACCAGGAGGTGTCCGGGTACCCGAGCTCGTTCAGCAGCGATGACGCCGCTTCGAGGTCGAGGTCCACGAGAACGGAGGCGCGCATGGTCTCGAGTCGCTTGAGCTGCGCGAGGAAGGTCCGACCGAACCCACCGCTCGCGCCCGTGATGGCGACCGCGATGGGTCCGCCGTCGGTCTTCGTGATGGTGGAAGCTGCTGGGTGAGACATCGTGTGTCGGGTTCCTCTCTGAACGACGTCGCGCGAACATCACGCTTCACATCGATTCACACAAACTATGACTGATTTATACTATTGTCAATTATCGACACAGATATTCACACCGACGCGGGCCGTGACCAACCCACCACCGCGCGGAGGACGAGAGGCACCGGATGACCCACCTGGGCGGTATAGCCGACGATTTCACGGGAGCGACCGACCTCGCGACCAACCTCGCCGGACACGGCTTCGACGTGGTCGTCGTGACCGAGCGCGGACTCGACGCCATCGAACAGGATCCGAGCGTGCGCGCACGCCTGAGCGAGTACGAGGCGGTCGTCGTGGCGTTGAAGACGCGGACCGCCCCCGTGTCGGCGGCCGTCGACGCCTCACTGCGGGCTCTCGGAGCGCTGCGCACGCTCGGCGCGGAACGCATCTACGACAAGTACTGCTCGACGTTCGACTCCACCGACGCCGGCAACATCGGACCGATCCTGGATGCACTCGCCGAAGCCCTGGAGATGGACCGGACCGTCGTCGTCCCGTCCTTCCCCGACAACGGGCGCACCGTCCGCGACGGCATCCTGGAGGTGCACGGCGTCCGGCTCGAGGACTCGTCCATGCGCACGCATCCTCTCACCCCGATGACACGGTCACGGGTCTCCGAGCTGCTGCGCCCGCAGACCACCCGGACGATCGCCGAGATCCACACCGCGACCGTCGACGCCGGCGCAGGAGCGCTGCTCGAGGCCATCGCGGCCAGCGACGCCGACTACCTCGTCGTCGACGCGACGTCCGACCACCACCTCTCGACCATCGCGGCAGCGACCGCCGACGCACGACTCATCTCCGGCGGGTCCGGTCTCGCTCTCGGGCTCGAACCGCAGGCGCCGCGGTCCGCCGCGCCGATGGCGGTGACCGCCGGCCGCCGGCTCATCCTCGCCGGGAGCGCCTCGAGCGCGACCCAGGGCCAGGTCAGGCACGCCGCAGAGCGCATGCCGCACCGGAAGGTCGATGTCGGAGCGCTCGCCACCGACCCCGACGGCGAGCTCGACGCGATCGCCGCCTGGGCGGTGCAACAGCCCGAGGACGGCCCGGTGCTCGTCCACGCGGTGGCCGATCCCGCGGACGTGGTCTCCTCCCCCGAGGCCGCCGCGGCGGTCGAACGGCTGCTGTCCGCGCTCGCCGTGCGTCTCGTGGGCGCGGAGGCGGGCTTCACCCGGCTCGTCGTCGCCGGTGGCGAGACCTCCGGCGCCGTGGTGTCGGCACTCGGCCTCGACGAACTCGTCATCGGACCGCGCATCGCTGCCGGGGTCTGTTGGGCGTCGGGCGTCACCGATCGGGCCGGTACCGGCATCGCCGTCAACGTCGCCTTGAAATCGGGGAACTTCGGTGACGAGGACCTCTTCTCCGCCGCCTGGAAGGAACTGCACGCATGAGCCTCGGCCTCCACGATCCCGTGTCCACCACCAGGACCCAGCTCGCGTCCGACCTCGTCGCCGCGGGCGCCGCCGTCGTCGCCGCCGGGCTCAGCCCGGGCAGCAGCGGCAACCTCAGCGCTCGCGCGACCGACGGCACCATACTCATCACGCCCGGTGGTGCCGTTCTCGGCGCACTGGACCCGGACCGGCTCGCGGTGCTCGACGCCGACGGCGAATGGGTCGGCGGCGACAAGCCCTCCAAGGAGGCGTCGCTGCACCTCGCGCTCTATCGCAAGAACCCGGAGCATCGCGCCATCGTGCACGTCCACTCGCCGCAGGCCGTCGCCGCCTCCTGCCTCGAGCCGTGGGCTCCGCACAGCGCGCTCCCGCCGCTCACTCCCTATTTCGTCATGCGCGCCGGCCAGACCCCGCTCGTCCCCTACCGCGCGCCGGGTTCGCCGGAACTCGCCGATCTCCTGACCGCCCTCACGTTCCCGTTCCACGCTGCGCTGCTGCAGAACCACGGGCAGCTCACGAGCGGACGCGACCTCGCCACCGCCATCGACGCGGCGATCGAGGTCGAGGAGGCGTCACGTATCACCCTCATGACCGCCGGTCAGCGACGTCGCCTGCTCGACGAGGCGGAGATCGCGGACCTCACCGCACGCTTCGGATCGTCGTGGACGCCCGACAGCCGATAACGTGGACCGCACGCCGACGGATGACGAGGAGACGATGACCACCGACACCGGAGATCTCGCCCATCTCATCCCCGAGCAGCGACGCGAGCTCATCGTCAAACACCTGCGACGCGAGCAGGTCCTGAGCTTCCCCCAGCTGGCGAGCCTGCTGGAGGTCAGCCACATGACGATCCGGCGCGACGTCGCGGCGCTCGAGGAGGAGGGCCGCGCGCTCTCCGTCCCGGGTGGTGCGAAGATCGCCAGTCGTCTCCTCGCCGAGCCGAGCCACGCGGAGAAGGCGCTGGTCGACGCCGGCGAGAAGAGCGCGATGGCCGCGGCGGCCGCGGAACTCGTGACCGACGGGTCGACGATCTACCTCGACGCCGGCACGACGATGCTCGCGATGGTGCCGCATCTCGCCGTACGCCGGGATCTGACCGTCGTGACCAACGACTTCGCGATCGTGCGCGAGCTCATCGACCACCCGTCCATCGAACTCATCAGCGTCGGGGGTCGCGTCGATCTCGCGAACCAGTCCACCGTCGGGCGGCTCGCCGCGGAGATGATCCGTCAGCTCGCCGTGGACGTGGCCTTCGTCTCCACGAGCTCGTGGGACCTGAAGCGCGGGCTGACCACTCCCGCGGAGTCCAAGGTCGAGGTGAAGCACGCGGCCATGTCGGTCTCGTCCGAGAACGTCCTCGTCGCCGGGAGTTCCAAGTACGGTTCCTTCGCCAAGTACAAGGTCGTCGACCTCTCCCGGTTCGACCTCATCGTCACCGACTCGGGTCTCAGCCCGAACGTCGCATCGGGCATCCAATCGCTCGGGGTGACGGTCCGACGCGTCGACTGACCACGTCACTTCGACAGGACGCCGGGCATGGTCCACACGGTGGACTCCCCCGGGACCGCACCGGCTTGGAGGGAGCCCAGCACGACGGCGTCGTGCTCCGCCTCGAGCGGGAACGGCTCGGTCCCGAAGTTCGTCAGGACCTGCCAACCGTTCGGCCGCACGAATCGGACGACGTCCGGCCGCCCCGTCTCGATCCACTCGAGGCGCTCCTCGGTCTGCAGCAGTCGTCGCAGCCGGAGTGCCTCACGGTAGAGCGAGAGCGTCGAGTTCGGATCCGCAGCCTCGACATCGACCGCGTACTCGGCGAACCAGGTCGGTTGCGGCAGGTGCGCGACCGCACCTCCGAATCCGAACGACGGACCCTGCGCCGACCAGGGCAGCGGTACGCGGCAGCCGTCGCGACCCAGCCCGTCGTACTCGCCGCCGCGGAAGAACGCGGGGTCCTGGCGCTGCTCCGCGGTGATCGCGGCGACCTCCTGCAGACCGAGTTCCTCGCCCTGGTAGAGGTAGGTGCTCCCAGGAAGCCCGAGGAGCAGGAGCGTCGCCGCTCTGGCGCGTCTGAGGCCCTGGTCGCGATCGACGTCGGACTCGGGACCACCCGCCGCGACCCACTCGGTGCCCTGCTTCACCGGCCGCCCGGCCAGGGGTGGGAGTCCGTACCGCGTGGCGTGACGGGTCACATCGTGGTTGGACAGCACCCACGTCGTCGACGACCCCGTCTCCGCCGCCTGCGCCAGGTTGTCGGTGATGACCGTGCGGAACTCGGCGGCTTCGAAGTCCGCCTCGAGCAGGTCGAAGTTGAAGGCCTGGCCGAGCCCGTCCGCCGATGCGTACTTCGCCCGACGCTCGGGCGAACCCACCCACGCTTCGGCGACGGCGGTGCGCGGCGGGTCGTACTCCTCGAACACCCGCCGCCACTCGGCGTACACCTCGTGCACGTCGTCGCGGTCGAGCAGCGGATGATTGCCGTCCTGTGGCATGAGATCCAGTTCAGCGCGACTCGGCAGCGGCTCGGAGAGATCCTTCGTGAGCATGTGTGCGACGTCGATCCGGAAACCGTCCACGCCGCGATCCGACCAGAACCGCAGGGTCTTCAGGAAGTCGGCGCGGACTTCGGGGTGGTCCCAGTTGAGGTCCGGCTGCTCGGTGGCGAAGTTGTGGAAATACCACTGGCCGTCCTCGACCCGCTCCCAGGCGGGGCCGCCGAAGACCGACTCCCAGTCGGTGGGCGGTTCCTCGCCTGATGCGCCCTTCCCCTCGCGGAAGACGTACCGGTCGCGAGCCACCGACCCGCGACCGGCGGTGAGCGCCTCCTGGAACCACGCGTGCAGATCCGAGGTGTGGTTCGGCACGATGTCGACGATGACCCGGATACCGCGCTCGTGCAGTGCGGCGATGAGTTCGTCGAAGTCCTCCAGTGTGCCGAGCCGCGGGTCGACGTCGCGGTAGTCCGCGACGTCGTACCCGCCGTCGGACAGCGCCGAGGGATAGAACGGACTGAGCCAGATCGCGTCGATCCCGAGCTCGGCGAGGTAGTCGACCCGGGAGCGGATGCCCGGCAGGTCGCCGAGACCGTCCCCGTCCGCGTCGGCGAAGCTCCGCGGGTAGATCTGGTACACGGCGGCCTGACGCCACCAAGTGGCGTCGGCCGTCCGCCGGGCGTCGGCGGACTCGGTGTCGGTGTCGGTGTCGACGAGTAGTGCGTTGGTCATGACGGCGTGGTCCTCGGGCTTTCTCGTGGTGGATGGGTCCGGTGTCTGTCGGTCGGTCGGACGGGTCACCCCTTGACGGCACCCTGGGTGACGCCCGACATCACCCAACGCTGCGCGAACAGGTAGGCGATGATCGCGGGGGCCATCGCCATCAGGTACGAGGCGAAGGCGACGTTGTAGTTGCTGCTGAACTGGGTCTGGAAGAGGTTCTGTCGCACCGGGAGGGTCTGGAGTCCCGCGTCCGAGATGATGAGCGACGGCATCATGAAATCGTTCCAGGCGTAGAGGAACGCGAAGATGCCGACCGTGGCACTCATGGGAGCCAGGAGCGGGAAGATCAGCTTCCAGAACGTCTGCCAGGTGCTCGCACCGTCGATGCGCGCACTCTCCTCGAGTTCGATCGGGATCGACCGCAGGAACGCCGTGAAGAGCAGCACGCTGAAACTCAGCTGGAACATCGTGGCGAGGATGATCACCCCGAACGGGTTGTCGAGTCCGACACGACCGGTCAGCTGGATCTGCGGTAGGGCGACGACCGGGAACGGGATGAACATCGCGGCGAGCAGGTAGAAGAACGAGAAGCGGAACAGTCGGCGATCCCAGTTGCGCACGATCGCGTACGCGGCGAAGGAGGCCAGGATGATCGTCGCGACCACGGTCCCTGCGGTGACGAGGAGCGACATCGCGAAGCCGACCGGGAACTTCGTGAGCGTCCACGCCTGGACGAAGCCGTCGATGCTGAACGGTGCCGGGAGCGAGAAGGCGTTGCCGTCGACCGACTGGGTGTCGGTCTTGAACGCCATCGAGATCGTCACGTAGAGCGGCAGCAGGACGGTCACAGCGCAGAGCAGCAGGATGATCGTCGTCGACCAGCTCACTCGCTCTCCCCTGGTCCGCTGCTTCGGGGTGGCGTTCGCCGTGGTGATGGACTGGGTGCTGAGCACGGTTGGCGTGGCCATCAGAGTGCGTTCCTTCCGCGCGTCGCCAAGAGTTGCACGAGGGCGATGATGATCGTGATGATGAAGAACAGGGTGGCCGTGGCCATCTGGTAGGCGTAATCACCGGTTTGGAACCCGCGGATGATCGTCATCGAGATGCTCCGTGTGGAGGTGCCCGGGCCACCGTTGGTCAGGCCGACGATGATGTCGTAGGCGTTCAGGTAGTTCTTGAAGCCGAGGATCACGTTGATCACGACGTATCCCATCACCAGCGGCAGGGTGATCCGCAGCAGCTGCTGGCGCTTGTTCGCGCCGTCGAGCGACGCCGCCTCGTAGACGTCACCGGGGACCGCGAGCAGACCTGCGATGTAGATGAGCAGCGTGCCGGGGATCGACTGCCAGGCGGTCACGATCACGATGCCGAGCCAGGCGAGGTCCGGGTTCGAGAGGATGCTCGTCTCGAGGAACGGGATCCCGAGCGCCGAGCCGGCGGCCGGCACCGAGTTCATGAAGAGGAACTGGAACACGTAGGCGATGATGATGCCCGAGATGACCATCGGGATGACGAAGATCCCGCGAAGTCCCATCTTGAAGCGGATCTTCGCGGTCAGGCCGACCGCGAGCAGGAACGCGATGACGTTCACCGCGATGACCGTCACGAGCGAGAACCCGAAGGTGAAGAGGAAGCTCGTGAGGATGGCCGGATCGCTGAACGCGGCGATGTAGTTCGTGAAGCCGATGAACTCCCAGTCGCCGATCCCGATGGAGTCGGTGAAGCTGAAGAAGATGCCGACGACGCCGGGGAGCGTGATCGCGAGCGTGAACAGGATGACGGCTGGGAACAGGAAGAAGTAGTAGATCGGTTCGACCCGTTTGGTGCTGCGTCGGACCTTCGGGTTGCCCCCGGTCACGATCGATGTGGTGGCGCTCATTCGGAACCCTCCTTGCTCGCGACGGGCGGCTGTCGGAACGCGAGTCGTGCCCAGTCCGCGTCCATGGTGCGGAGCATCGAAGCCGCGTTGGTGCCGAGGACCAGCGACTGCGCGTAGTTCTCGGTCGGGATGGCGCGGGGGTTGAGCACGCCCGGGCCCTGGTAGAACGCGCCGGCGTCGTAGTACGGGATCATGCCTGCGACTCGCGGGTCGTCGGGAGCCTTGCCGTCGTCCGTCGGGACGAACCCGAGCTGCGATTCGTTGTAGGCCTGGATGACCTCCGGCTGGAACAGGTACTCGAGGAAGTCGCGGGCACCCTCGGGGTTCTTCGCCTCCTCGGGGATGATGGTGACGAGGTCGAGGTTCACCCGGACCTTGAGGTCCTTCGGGTCTTCGGTCATCGGCAGCGGGAAGGTCCCGAGGTCGAGGTCCGGTGCGGTGAGTGCGATCTGGCTGAACGCCCACGGGCCCTGCAGGTACATGGCGCCCTTGCCCTCGGCGAAGGCGACGTTACCGGCGTCGTAGGTGCGACTCGGCGCATCGGCCTGCGTGTACTCCTTGGCCAGCAACTGCATCTTCTCGACGGGCTCCAGGAAGTCCTTCTCGAAGGAGACCGGAGCATCCGGTCCGACCTCGGTGCCTTCCTCCGCGAGCCGGTCGTAGAAGTCCGGGATGTCGACGGCGCCGCCGACCGAGTAGTCGAACCAGCCCTGGTTGGCGGTCCAGGCATCGGCGAACGTCGCGTAGAACGGCGCCACGCCGGCCGCCTTCAGCGTGTCGGAGACGGCGATCAGTTCACTCCACGTCGTCGGCACCTCGAGGCCGTACTCGGCGAAGATCGTCTTGTTGTAGATGACGGAGGCGGCCATCACCGAGTAGGGCAACGCGCTCGTGCGTCCCTCGCAGACGCCGTACTGGTCGAGCAACGGCTGGAGGTCGTCGCGGATGGACGCTGCCGCCGTGGTGTCGGACAGGTCGGAGAGCGCGCACCGTTCGACGAAACGCGACACCTCGTGGTTGTAGTTCGAGAGCATGAGGTCCGGCGGGTTGCCACGGACGAAGCTCGCCGCGAGCGGATCGGGCCCCGAGGTGTCCATGACGACCTCGTACTGCTGCTGCGAGGCGTTGTAGTCCGCGACGGCCTGGTTCATGAAGGTGAACGCCTCACGCTTGCTGAACGTGAAATGGATGGTCTCCCGGCCATCACTCGAGCAACCGACGAGGACGCTGGCCAGGAGCGCCACACCCGCCACTCCGGCCGTGGCGCGTATCGCGCGTTTCAGTGGGTTCGACATCATTGTCCTTCCGCGGAGCCCTCGATGGATCCGCTGACTAAATACAGAGAGTAAATCAACTGATGACGGAAACTCTGCCATCCGTTCGACGTCTGGTCAAGCACCGGTTCCGTCACGACAGCCACGGGTCGGACACCGTGATCGTTCACGGTTCTGCGCGCCGTGCCGCTCTCCCCCGCCTCGGCATCCGCGCGCGACCGGCGGATCGTGGATATCGTTGTCGGTCATGGAAGCGACGACGACGGAGCGGGCAGTGGAGCCGCGCTCCTCCAGCATCACCGCCGTCCTCGATCACGCCTGGGCGTCGTCCGCGTTCACCGCAGCCGACGTCATCTCCGCCACCGGCTTGTCACGATCGACGGCGATCACGCTCTCCGACGAACTCATCGGACTGGGTTGGCTGACGGAGCTCGATGACGCGCGTCAGGCCGGTGCCGCCTATCGGAAAGGTCGACCCGCCCGTCGCTACGAGCTGCGCATCGATGCCGGGATCGTCGTCGGTGTCGACGCCGGAGCCCATTCCATCACCGCCATCGCCGCAGACCTGCGCGGTCGGGAACTCGCGAGGTCGCACCACACCGTCGATCCGGCGGCCACCGCTGAGGCCCGGGTCGACGCCGTCGACGCGGCGATCGATGAGGCCGTGCGGCAGTGCGGCACGAAGCCGCCGCTCTGCATCGTGCTCGGCGTCCCGGCCCCCATCGACGCGCTCGGGCGGTCCCCCGAGGGCAACGTCTTCTGGGATCGGATGAACCCTCGGCTCGGTGAGCGCATCCGCGACCGTGGCTGCGCGGTCGTCACCGACAACGACGCGAACCTCGCCGCCGTCGCCGAGGGCGCGATCGGTGCCGGCGTCGACGTCGACTCCTACATCACGGTGGTCACGGGCGAGCGGCTCGGCGCCGGATACGTCGTCGACGGTCGCCTCGTCCGCGGTCGCGGCCGGGCGGGCGAGCTGCACCTCCTCGATCTCGTCGACGGCGTCGGCTCATCGCGAGGCATCGCCGCGCTCCTGCGCGATTGGGGTCGCGAGTACCGCGAGAGCGGCGGGCTTCCGGAGAGCAGCCCACTCAGCCGCATACCGGTCGCGCAGGTGGATGCGCAGTCGGTCCTCGCTGCGGCGGACCAGGGCGACACGGTCGCGCTCGAGCTGGTGCGCCGGATGGGTGATCGCATCGCGCGGATGAGCGCCATCCTGGGCGGATTGCTCGACGTGGAGCGCATCGTGTTCGCCGGTGGGATCTCCCCGTCGATGTCGCAGCTGCTCGCGGTCGCGTCGGAGCGTATCCCCGGCTACATGAGCGCTGAACCACCCCAGCTCGTCGCGTCGGAACTCGGCGCCGACATGGTGGCGCAGGGCGCGGTCGCGACCGCGATCGACGACGTGCGTCGCAACGCACTGCGGATCGACCTCGCCCGACCAGTACGCTGACGTCGTAGCCAGCCGGAAGGAGCACCATGGCCGATGCGATCGTCCTCGTGTCAGGGGGTGCGGCCGTGACCCCGTTCACGAGTCCGGACCATGCCGCCGGCTCCGGCCTCGCCGCCGGGAACACCCTCACCGCGCTGCGTGCCCACCTGCTCGGGCGGGAGGTTCCGGTCTTCACCGCACCGGCACGCATCGGTGCCGGGGAGGTGCACGAGGACACGGGTTGGCAGGGGTTCGCCGACGTCCCGATCGTGCTTCCCGCCGCGGTGACCGTCAACGCCGTCGGTGGGATCGACGCCGGCGGGACGAGCCTGGGCGCGTTCCTGCGGTGGCTGTCCGAGGAACACGGCTTCGCGAGCGTCGACCTCGTCGCCCACTCCATGGGCGGTCTCTTCTCTCGTGCCGCGATCCGCGAGATGCGCGACTCCGGCCCGTCGATCGGCCGGCTCGTCACCCTCGGCACCCCCTGGGAGGGGTCGCTCCTCGGCGACGTGCTCACCGGCGAGGTCTCGGTCCACGACGCCCACGGCGATGCGGGGACCACGACGATCCTCGAGCGGTCGAGGGACTATGCCGCCGAGAATTCACAGGGCGCTGCCGACGAGGCCTCACGCCGGTTCCTGCGCGAGTGGAACACGACGCAGCTCGGGTTCCTCGACGACGTCGCCGTCACCGCAGTCGGTGCGGGTCACTTCCACACGGCAGCCGAACCGCGACAGCTGTGGCCACACGACGGTCTGGTGGCCCTGCGAAGCGCTCGAGCCGACGACGTCCCGGTCGACGTCCTCCCCCGCGTGGTCCGCCATTCCTTCGAGGACGACGTCCACAGCATCTTCTTCGCCGACGCCTTCGACCTCCCATGGGAGCGCGCGCTCACCTGGGATCCCGAGGTCTTCTCCGTGGTCGACACCGCCCTCGCGTCCTGAGCCGGCATCGACGTCCATGCGAGCGGACCACCCATCGGGAATATACCCCGGAGGGGTACTGTTCGGGCTGAAGGACGAACCCGAGGAGTGCTCATGAGCGACCACACCCACCACGGCCACGGCCACGCATCCGACAATGCGACCTCCTGGCGGATGGCGGCCACCGCCACCCTCCACTGCCTCACCGGTTGTGCCATCGGCGAGGTGCTGGGCATGGTGATCGGCACCGGCCTCGGACTGCACAATCTCGGGACCGTGGTGCTCTCGATCGCACTGGCGTTCGTCTTCGGTTACGCGCTCACGATGCGCGGCGTGCTCCGCGCCGGACTGTCCTGGCGCGCCGCCATCGGTGTCGCCCTGGCGGCGGACACCGTGTCGATCGCGGTCATGGAGATCATCGACAACACCGCGATGCTCGCCATCCCCGGAGCGATGGACGCCGGCCTCACCAGCGGCCTCTTCTGGACCTCCTTGGTCGCCGCTCTCGCCCTGGCCTTCGTCGTCACCACACCGGTCAACCGTTGGTTGATCAGCCGCGGCAAGGGGCACGCCGTCGTCCACGAACTCCACCGCTGAACCAGTCCGGGAAGCCGGACAGCCGGGCCGAGTCGTCGTGATCGGAGGGCGCAGTACGATCGTTGCCATGCGAGTCGTCTTCATCTCGTGGCTGGTCGTGATCGTGGCAGGCCTGCTGTACATGTTCCTGATCCCGCTCATGGGGAGGTGACGTGATGTCAGCCGTCCGCCGTCACAGTCTGAGCCTGTTCTTCGGGCTGATCTTCATCCTCGCCCTGTTCGGGCAGTCGATCGCCGGTCTCGTCGCGTACAACGAAGACCAGCTCGCGCACGGTCAGGCGACCGTGGACTATCTGCACTTCATCACCTCGTCGGCGTTCGTCGTCGACGTGGCCGAGAACTGGCAGTCGGAGTTCCTCCAGTTCTTCCTCTTCATCCTCGCGACGGTCTGGTTCGTGCAACAGGGGTCTCCGGAGTCGAAGAAGCTCGGCGACGAGGGCCTCGGGAGCGACGAGGATCAGCTTGTCGGACGACACGCGCGCCCCGACTCGCCCCGTTGGGCGCGCGCGCACGGCTGGCGTCTCTGGCTGTACTCCAACTCACTCCTCCTCGTGATGGGTGTCATCTTCGTGTTGTCCTGGTCAGCGCAGGCCGTTGCCGGCACGGTCGTCTACAACGCTGAACAGGCGGAGCACGGTGAACCGTCGGTGACCGTCATCGGATACGTCTCGTCGGCCGACTTCTGGAACCGGACGCTGCAGAACTGGCAGTCGGAGTTCCTCGCAGTGGGCTGCATGGTCGCCTTCTCGGTCTACCTGCGTCAGCGAGGATCGTCCGAGTCGAAACCCGTCGGGACACCGCATCACACCGCCTCCGTCGAGAACGAGTGAGCGCGTGCCCGATCAGCAGGTGATCGTCAGCAACGCTGTCCGCAGCGGCGGCCCGCCTGCATCATCGTCGGCGGGGGTCGCGCGGTGTCTCCGGCGAGGGGGTGAAACTGCCGACGATCTCGCCGAGGCTGCTGATGACCGGGTGACGTCGATGCGAGGGCGCGTCCTGGTGACCACCGTCGAATCGCAGGAACCGCACGTCGAGTGCTTCGGCGATCTCCTCGTCGTGATTGGTGTCGCCGACCATCAACACGCGCCGGGGATCATGGCCCGAGTCCTCCAACCACGCGGTCACGACATGCTCCTTCGACGCCGCATAGACATCGGTGATGCCATGCACGTGTGCGAAATGGCCGTGCAGCGAGTGGGGAGCCAGCTGACGCTCCAGGGTGACCTCTGGGGTCGCCGAGATGAGGACCTGCTCGACGCCGAGCGCGTCGATCGCCGCAAGGGTGGCGCGGGCCTGCGGTTGGAGTGACGCCGCTCCCACGCCGGCCGCGAACAGCGCGAGGTACTCGTCGGCCGCCTCCAGGAAGTCGGCTGCATCGACACCCATCCGGGCGTAGAAAGCCCGGATGGGGAAGCCGAACACGGCCCGATACGCCTCCTGGTCGGATATCTCGGCAAGACCCCGCTGCCGGAGGACGGTGTTCATCGCGGCAAGCGCCACCTCGACATCGTCGAGGAGCGTGCCGTTCCAGTCCCAGCACACCGCGTCGATGGTCGTCGATCCGTTCTCGCGCACGAGGTCGAGTTTTACACGGTCGGCTGACATCGGCCGGGTCCGACGAGGCCGATGGCTCCTGCTCAGATGATCCCGACGCCGACGGCCAGTCCCTCCAGGACGTCTGCGAGCGCCACGGCACCGGCCTCCGCGTCGGCGTCCTCGGCGTACTCCTCCGGTGAATGCGAGACACCGGTCGGGTTCCGCACGAAGAGCATCGCGGTCGGTACGTGCGACGCGAGCACTCCGGCATCGTGCCCCGCGCCGGTACCGAGCACGGGCGCCTCCGGCAGCATCCGTTCGAGGCGCCCGCGGAGGAACGGGTCGAAGTCGGTCGTGGCGCTGAACGACTCCTCGGTGATCGCGGCCATGCATCCCTCCTCCGCTGCGACGAGCGACAGGCGATCGGTGATCGCCGCCACGATCGCGGCGGTCACGGCGTCGTCGGGATGGCGGACGTCGATCCAGAAGTCCACGCTCGACGCGATCACGTTCGTGCCTCCCGGCAACGGGAGCACCCGGCCGACGGTCGCCCGAGCATGCGGCGTCGCCAGTCCGATCGTGCGGATCTCGGTGATCATCCGCGCAGCCGCGACGAGCGGGTCCCGTCGATCCTGCATGAGCGTCGTCCCCGCATGGTTCCCTTCACCGCGGATCGACACCCGCCACCGTCCATGCCCCAGGATGTTCGAGCCGATCGCGACCGGGCGATCGAGGTCGACCAGTGCCCGCCCCTGCTCGACGTGGAGCTCCACGAACGCGTCGATCGCACCGAGCCCGGCCGGATCGGGCCCCACACCCCGCGGAACGACCCCATTGCGTGCGAGGACCTCGGCGAACGTGTCGCCCTCCACGTCGCGCAGGGCCAGGGCCCGCTCCGGACTGATCGCACCGGTGAGGAGCCGCGAGCCGAGGCAAGCGACGCCGAAGCGCGAACCTTCCTCCTCCGGGAAGACCGCGACGACGATAGGTTTGGTCGGCTCGAAGCCTCGCGAGCGCAGGTGATCGATCGCAATCAGCGCCGATGCGACCCCGAGTGGTCCGTCGTAGGCGCCACCGCCCGGTACCGAGTCGAGATGGCTCCCGGTGACCACCGCACCCGCCGTCGAACGGGACGGCACGTGCCACCAGGCGCGGATGACCCCGTTCCCGTCGATGTCCACGTCGAGGCCACGGCGCTCGGCCTGACCGACGAACCACTCCCGCAGCTCGAGTTCGGCCGTGGAGTAGACGGGCCGCGAGTAGCCTCCCCGACGCGCATCCAGACCGATCCCCGCGATCTCGTCCAGGAGGGAGACCACGGTGTCGCGGTTCACCGGACCGCTGCCAGGCTCGGCCGGAACATCGCCGGCACACTGTCTCGGCCCTCGACCAGCGCGAGGGCGTATTCGCCGATGAGCGGGGCGAACTTGGCACCGTGGCCGGAGCAGGGCGCCAGGACCGTGATCCCGTCGACTCGGTCGATGACGAAGTCCTCCGTCGGGGTGTTCGTGAACAGGCAGGTCGTCTCCGCATACGGTGCCGGGACGAGGCTCGGGAGGAACTCGCGGACGTAGGCGACGACCCGTCGGCGGTTCGCGTCGTCGACGACGCCGTCATGATCGGCGGCCGAGGGGATGCGCCTGCCGCCGTTGTACTCGGCGACCTTCTGACCACGCCAATCGGCGTCCCGCCCTCCGGGGAGCCCGTAGACCTGCATCCGCTCGGACTTGTGGATGAAGGTGGGCCACACGGCTCCGGATCGCGCCGGGTCTTCCGCATCGACGCCGATCCGGTCCCGATACGGGAAGTGATACGCCTGCTCCTGACTGACCTCGAGGGCCGGGAACGCGTCGAGGAACCCGCCCGGCAGCGCGAGGTCGCCGAGCAGGTCCGGGAGCCAGCCGCCGGCTGCGACGACCACCTGCTCCGCATCGAACGCCCTCCCCCCATACCCGAGCACCCGGTACCCGGTGGCAGTCCGCTCGACCCGCTCGACCGGACAATCGTTCAGGACCGTGGCCCCGGCGCGGACGGCGGATTCGAGCATCGCCATCACCGCTTGTTCCGCGTCGATCACGCCGGCTCCCGGATGCCACAGGGTGGGCGTGTCGAAGCCGATGTCCCAACGGGCTCTGGCTTCGTCTCGCGACAGCAGCTCGTGATCGATGCCGTGCTCTGCCAGCACTGACGCGAGGTGCTCCGGGCGACGGGTCGTCCCGAAGTCGAGCGCCCCCGTCTGCGTGATCAGTGGACGCCCGTGCTCCAGGCCGAGCTCGTCCCACCCAGATGCCGCCGCGAGGACGAGACGGGTGTAGGACGCCTCCGGGTAGGCGTAGCGGAAGATCCGGGCCGATCCGTGGGACGATCCCCACTCGTTGGCAGGGCGACTCCGCTCGAGGACGGTGACGTCGTGCCCGGCCTGGGCCAGGCGCCAGGCCGCCGCGGCACCGGCGAGCCCGGCTCCGACGACGATGACGCTGGTCATGCGCGTGCTTCCAGGTCTTCGTCCTCGTAGGCGCGCTCGGCGTGGGCGTGCTCGTCGATCCCGGCGACCTCGTGCTCCTCGGGGATCCGCAGACCGATCGTGATCTGGATCACCTTCGCGATCACCCAGGTGACGATGAACGAGTACGCGAGGACCGCGACGGTCGCGATCGTCTGCACGCCGAGCAGTTCGAATCCGCCGCCGTACAGCAGACCGGAGCGTCCGTTCGGAGCCGCATCCGTCGCGAACACTCCGATGAGGAGCGTCCCGATGATGCCCCCGACGAGGTGGACCCCGACGACGTCGAGGGAGTCGTCGAACCCGAGCCGGAACTTCCACTCGATGGCGAGGCAGCAGACGACGCCCGCGATGGCCCCGATGATGATCGCACCGATGGGCGAGACGGCGCCGCAGGCGGGGGTGATCGCCACGAGGGCGGCGATGATCCCCGATGCGCTGCCGAGGCTCGTGACCGCTCCGTGGCGGAGTCGATCGACGATGGACCAGCCGATGAGCCCGGCACAGGCGGCGACGGTGGTGTTGAGGAACACGACGCTCGCCGCATTGCCGGCTGCCAGCGCTGAACCGGCGTTGAAGCCGTACCAACCGATCCAGAGCAACCCGGCGCCGACGAGGACGAGCGGGCGGTTGTGCGGACGGAGCTTGCCGCCCCAGTCCTTGCTCTTGCCGAGCACCAGGGCCAGTGCGAGTGCCGCGACGCCGGCGTTCATGTGCACGGCCGTCCCGCCGGCGAAGTCGACGGCACCGAGGGTGTTCGCGATCCATCCACCGGTCGCCGTGTCGTTCGAGAAGGCGAACACCCAGTGCGCGACCGGGAAGTACACGAGCGTCGCCCAGAGCCCGGCGAACAACAACCACGCGCCGTACTTCATGCGACCGGCGGCGGCACCGGCGACGAGCGCCGTCGTCACCCCGGCGAACAGCAGTTGGAACGCCGCGAAGAGTGCGAGGGGAATGCCGGCATCGGGGTCGTCGACGAGTGCCTGATCGAGCCCTGCGAACTCGAACGGGTTCCCGATGAGTCCGAGCCCGCCGACGGAGTCACCGAAGACGAGCGAGTACCCGAAGGCCACCCAGAGCAACGCGACGAGGCTGGCCCCGCCGAAACACATGATCATCATGTTGAGGATGCGGCGGGACGAGACCATCCCGCCGTAGAACAGAGCCAGGGCCGGGATCATGAGGGCGACAAGAGCCGAGCTCGTCAGGATCCAGGCGACGTTTCCAGCGTCCACAAATCACTCCATCGTTCGAGGTGCACAGCGGCCGGACGGCCACGGCGTCGGGTTCGGGTGGAACAGGTGTCGGTGCTCGGTGCCGGTCGGCGGTCAGGCCAGGTCGGGGGCTTCCCAGAGGTTGAGCTTCGTGCCGATCCCCTGCTCGACGGCGTTCTCGTAGATCGTCTTCGCCCACGCGACGTCCTCGACGCCCATCCCACCGACACTGAACAGCACCGGCTGCTCGGGGAACTCGCGCCCGACGGTGTTCCCGTCGAAGACGTCTCCGATGTTGACCACGCGGGACTCGTCGAGCTCGCCGGTCCCGATGAGGTCCTGCCAGTAGAGGCCGATCATCCCGAACGCGGTCTCGTGTGACGGCGCCGGGTACTCCTCGGCCCACGCCTCGTAGATCTTCTTCGCGTCGGCGATGAGGCGGGCCTTGCCGGAGAGGGTGTACTCCTTGTCCATGCGCAGGTTCGCGGGCAGGCTGAGAAAGGCGCCCGGCTTGATCCAGTCGCCGTCGATGAACGGGTAGTTCTCCGAGCCGACCAGGCCGGTGACGGCTTCGGAGACGATGTCCGAGTCGCGCACGGCGGCCTCGACCGTCTCGGCGATCTCGATCGTCGTGAACTGCGGGTAGTGCGCGCGGACGTAGTCGGCGAACGCCTCGGAGGTCGACCGTCGGCGCCCGTGGATGCGGATGGTGTCGAGCGAGGGGCGGGCGGTGGTCATGGCGTGCAGGGCACTCTTGTTCATGGCGCCGGGCCCGATGATGCCGAGTGACTTCGCGTCCACCGGCGCCAGGAGCTTCGCGGCGGCTCCCGGCACGGCAGCGGTGCGGTAGGCGCTCTCGAGGTTGCCGGACATGATCGCGTAGGGCGCGCCGGTGTCCTTGTCGTTGAGCACGATGAGGTGGATGGACCGCGGGAGGCCCCGCTCGCGGTTGTCGACGTTCGACCCGTACCACTTGACACCGGCGGTGTCGAAGCGTCCGCCGAGGTAGGCGGGCATCGCCATGAACCGACGGTCGGCGGCGTCCAGCGGCATGCCGGGGAACGGTGAGGTGGCGGGGAACCCGATCGGTGCGCCGTGCGAGTTGGCGGTCGGGCCGGCCATCCGGTAGTCACCCTTCGCGACGAGCACCAACACCTCCTCCATGACCTCCATGCAGTGGGCCATGTCCTTCATGCCGGCGGCGATGACCTCCGGTTCGCTCAGGTAGAGCATGTCGATCCGGGTGTTCGGGGAAGCGTCTGCGGTCACGGGTGGTCCTCCAGGTCGGGGTCTGTGGTCCTCAGCGAACACGGTCGCGATCCTCCTGGTCAAATACCGATTCGAACCTCGATTGAGAGCGTTTCGCTCGCAATCTGGACGAAACAGCGCGGTAATACGAGGGTCGTATCGTCGATGGGATGGAGCTCCGCCAGCTGCGCTACTTCCTCGCCGTCGCCGAGGAGCTCCACTTCGGTCGCGCCGCGCGACGGCTGCACATGTCGCAGCCACCGCTGAGCGTCCAGGTCGCACGGCTCGAGCAGGAGGTCGGCACCGCACTGTTCGACCGTTCGACGAGGCGGGTGGCGCTGACCCCCGCTGGACGACATCTCCAGGCGCGGGCACGACACATCGTCGAGGAGCTCGACACAGTCCGGGGTGAGATGCGCGACTTCGTGGACGGTCTCGCCGGGGAACTCACCGCGGGGTTCGTGAGTTCGGCCAACTACACGGTCCTCCCCGGCGTCGTGCAGCTGTTCCGGGCGAGCCGCCCCGGGGTGACGCTGCGCCTCGTGCCGTTGACCTCAGGAGAGCAGTTCGACCGGCTCCGCGACGGCACGCTCGACGTCGGGATCGTCCGTGACGAGGTCCCGCAGACGCCATCCGACACCTCCCCCGCGCTCACGACCGAGGTCGTCTTCGAGGAGCGTCTCGTGGCGTGCCTCCCGGTCGGTCACCCGTTGGCAGGGCGACCAGAGGTCACCGCGGAGGAGCTCATGGACGTCCCGATGATCTCCTACCCGCGGGCGCTCATGCCGGGATTCGTAGACCGCGTCGCGGAGGTCCTCGGCACGTCGAGTCGGACGCAGGTGGTCGAGGAGGTCGTCCATCAGGAGACCGCCCTCGGGTTCGTCGCGGCCGGCGTGGGCACGACGATCCTGCCCGAGTCGGTGCGGCAGCTGGTGCCACCGTCGATCGTCGTCGTGCCGCTCTCCGGGTCGCCGACGACTCGCCTGCTGGCCGCTCGTCAGGAACGGGCGGACGAGAGCCCGGTCCACGACGCGTTCATCGCGTGTCTCCGCGACGCGGCCGCCCAGCTCGGGTGAAGGGCAGCTCGCCCCGGGACTCTGCGAGCGACGGGTCTACCCCGCCAACGCGGCGAGGATAGGCAGGTAGCAGAGGAACACGGCGACGCCGCTCACGTACCCGGCGAGGACCTGGAGCGGGGTGTGCGCTCCCTCCCTGATACGGGCCCATCCGACGGCCGCAGGCACCAGCAGCAGCACCGTCGCGATGGGCGCCGGGAAGCAGGTGAACTGCAGGACGCCGACGAAGGCCGCGATGGCGGAGTGGATCGAGAGCTTCCAGACGAGGTTCACCGAGGTCACGACCAACAGGCCGATGATCGAGGCGATACCGACCGCCAACAGCTGGGCGCCGGCGCCGAGCCACACCAGCAGCGAGACGCCGAGCACGACCGACACCAGCACGCAGGCGAGGATCGGCCCTCGCTGCCGCCGATCGGCGACGAACCTTCCGCTCACGCGACCGGTCCGTGCCAGCAGGATGAGCGCGGCGTAGGGCAGCACGGCGATGAGCAGCGCTCCGAGCAGAGCCGTCCAAAGGCCCCGCACGCCGGTGGTGATGCCGGCTTGGACGAGCGCGAACGCGAGGAGCGGCGCCGGGCCGAAGACCTCGGAGATCACCTGGGCCAGACGGAGGCTGCGGTTGGGATGCGACGGCGACTGCACCCCATGACAGTAGTGCCCGCGGCCCGCAGGACGCAGACAGGTATCCTCGTGAACGCGTGCGAACCGGATGCATTCACGCGTGCCGTGGCCACCCGCAGCATCGATCAGCCGGCGTTCGTGTTCCAGCACGCGTGCCATCAGCAGAGGAACGGTATGACGTCACTCGCGTTCGCAGGACAACGGGTCGCTTTGGTGACCGGCGCGTCCAGAGGCCTCGGCGCGGGGATCGCCCGGCGACTCGGGGCCGAGGGGCACTTCGTCGCCGTGAACTACCGCTCCGGGGCCGACCAGGCTGCGGAGGTCGTCGAGTCCATCCGTCAGGCCGGCGGTGCCGCCGACGCGTTCAGCGCGGACGTGACGGACGAGGAAGCCGTCGCCTCACTCGTCGAACGCATCACGGGAACCGCGGGTCCGATCGCGGTCCTGGTCGCCAACGCCACCGGGCCGCAACCGACGGTGGCGATCGACGACCTCGAGTGGGACGACCACCTCGCCCAGTTGGACTTCTTCGTCAAGAGCCCGACACTGCTGGTGCGGGCGGCCGTCCCTCACATGCGCGAGCACCGGTTCGGCCGGATCATCCAGATCGGATCCGACATGTTCGAGCGGGCCCTGCCGGGGATGTCCGCTTACGTCGCGGCGAAGGGGGCGCAGCTCGGCCTCACCCGCTCATGGGCTCGGGAACTCGGACCGTCCGGGATCACCGTGAACCTGGTCGCACCCGGGTGGATCCCCGTCGAGCGCCACGCCGATGCCTCGCCGCAGGAGATCGCCGCCTACCTGGCCGAGGTGCCGATGGGGCGGATGGGCACCATCGACGACATCGCGGAGACCGTCGCCTTCCTCGCCTCGGACCGGGCCGGCTTCATCACCGGGCAGCGGATCACCGTCAACGGCGGCCACACCATCGACTAGGCCGGGGCCTCCGCCGTGCGCTCCACCGCCTACGACGCCGCTCCGGTGTTCAGGCAGAACCTGGACAAACGAGTCGACCCTGTCCAAGCTGGAACCGATGACCGACACCCGCGACGACTTCACCATCCGACGAGCCGCCCTGGACGACGTCCCCCTCCTGCAAGCGTGGAGCTGCGACGAACCCGTCGCCTGGATCGACTCGGAACGACTGACCGCCGAACTCGCGAGTCGGAACTATCGGCCGGAATGGTCGTGGATCGCCGAGCAGGACGGTCGCCCGGTGGCACGAGCACTCTGGTGGGGCAAGGCGGGCGAGAACCGACCCGCCACGCTCGACTGCCTCACGAGCACGATCGAAATCGCGGAGCCCGAACGTGTCGGTGCCGCGCTCATCCGTGCCGGACTAGACGCCTTCGGCGCGGGACCTGCACTGGAGTTCAACGTCGACGTCTCCCCTGCGTGGGCAGATGACGCTGCGAGTGTGGAGGCGGTGCGGTGGCGCCATGAGGCTGCACGCGCGGGCGGGTTCTCGCGCACGACCGAGCGGGTCAGTTTCGCGAGGTCCAGCTCCGATCCCGTGCCGGGACGATCGCAGCGGCTCCGTTTCGTCGCCGCCCCGGACGACACGTTCCACGAGCTGTTCGCCCTGGTCGCGACCGGCACGCTCGATGCGCACACGCAGGACATGGTCGCGCGCGAAGGACTCGAGGCGCTCGCGGACGACGACCTGGCGTTCTACCGCTCGCTCCCCGGCGAGCGGGACGCGTGGCGGGTCGCTGAGCTCCTCGACGGGACGACCGCGGGATTCATCATCCCGACGAGGACGGCGTACGACGCGAGCATCAGTTACCTGGGCGTGCTCCCCGAGCATCGCGGACACGGGTACGTGCACGACCTCCTCGCGGAGATGGTCCACGTCCACCATGGGTCGGGGCAGGACCGGATCGTCGGTACCACGGATGCCGCGAACACTCCGATGCGCGGCGCGTTCGAACGAGCCGGTTTCTCGGTCACACGCGTTCGGATCGTGCACGAGCAGTAGGTTCGCCCCGGGCTCGGTTCCGACCGTGTCAGCTGAGCACCGCGACACGGTCGGCCGGCGCGCTCGTCATACCCGCGACGACCGCAGCACGCGGACGACTCCGGAGCAGACCGCGAGCCAGATGACCAGCTGCAAGATCGCAGCGACGAGGAACGGCAGCACGAACGCCCCGGCTTCGGCGGAGGACAGCCAGACCATCGCGAACACGGTTGCGGCGATCCCCGCGCCCGAAACCGCCAGGAAGAGGGTGCGCGTCGCCACCGCCTCCCGTCGGTCCACGGCCGACGCACTTGCCGTCTGTGGCTCCGGCGAGCCTCCGATTTCCGATGTCGCACCGGACCACACCGAGATGGCGCGGACGATCCGGCTCTCGGAGGCCTGCAGCAGGAACAGGAAGACGGCACTCGTCAGAGCGACAGCGAAACCGACGAGGACCGAAGAGCCGAAGAACGCGCCGCTCTCCCCCGCCCAATACGGACCGAAGACGGTCACGGTCGCAACTGACAGGGCGCCGGCCGCGACGAGTGCAACGGACGAGATCAGCCCGAGCACCTGGCGGGCCGCGCGACCGTATTCCAGGAGCAGGACCTCCAGCGCGACGTCGCCGACCTCAGGCTGTCGCTGTCCACGCTCGGTGGCGCTGATCCACGCTCTCGCCTCAGCTCGGAGCAGAAAGGCGTTCCAAGCTGCCGCCGTGTATGACGCGGCTGAGGAGTTCGAGAGCGCGCGCCTCTGGTCAGACTGAGGGGATGGCTCGAGGGGCATGCGACGACCTTACGCCGACGGCGTGGCCGGTGAGATGGGCCCGGCCTGATGCGGTGCGTGTCATCTCATTGGGCATCGACAAACGTACGGAGCGCCTCGACCCACTGCTCATGCGCATCGAGATGCGCATCGTGCGATGCGCCGCTGAGATCGACGCGACGGACGCGCCTGCCCCGGCCGACGAATGCCGCCTTCTGTTCCTCTGAGAACATTCCTCCGTCTGCGTAGACCACGAGGGTCGGCGCGTCGATGCTCTCCCACTCGCGCCAGCGAGGCTCGCCGACCGCCTCGATCGTCGTCTGCATGACGTCCGCGTCGAAACGTGGGATCAACCCGTCGACTGTCTCCTCCAGATCCTCGACCCAGGCACGTTCGAGCGGCCCGTCACCAAGCTCCGCCGCCGCTTCCGATCGATTTGCGAACGGGGCGTTCCACGACCGGAAGAAGTGCCCGAGGGCTCGGTGTTCCTCCACCGTGCCGCTGCCCTGATTCCCTTCGAGCATGACCAGCGCCCGAACGAGGTCTGGCCTACCGGCAGCCAGGAGCATCGCGGTGTGCGCACCCATCGACTGCCCGATGACGATCACCGGTTCTGATGTCTCGGCTTCGATCACCCGTGCAGCATCCGTGACGTACGCCGCTCGAGACGTGTCCATCGGCCGCCTCGTACTCTCCCCGTGGCCTCGCTGGTCGATGAGGATGACGGATCGACCGGCGAGCGCTCGAGCCGTTGGAATGAACTCCCGACTGCTTCCGGCGAGTCCGTGGAGGATGACCGCCGCCGGCTCGGAACCCTCGAACACGGTGTACGAGATCACGACCCCGTCGTCGACCATCAGCTGCTTCCGTGTCGCGACCATGAATCCAGCCTAGGAGGCGTTCGTGCGCGGCCAGGCCGGGAGCGGCTACCGGTAGCCTTGCGTCATGCAACGCAGGGGTGTGGGCGCATGACGATCGATGAACTTCTCGGTGAATCAGACGACGGATGGTCGCACGAACCACGGACTGTGCGTCAAGTGCTGGGACCGCTCGGGTAGCCATCGGTTATATGGAACAACCGTTCCAGGTGCGCGGCATGCGCAATGGGACCACGTCGAGCATCGGACGCTGACGGCGACAGGACGTTCGGCCCGGCCGCTCCAGGTCGGACGGTGGAGAGTGCATGGAGAGGACGGGCGATCCGTCCTCACCACGGAGGAGTTCCCATGCACGCAGCAGTCGTCACGTCGTTCACCGAGCCGCTGGAGATCCAGGAGCGGGACATCCCCAGTCCGGGGCCGGGCCAGGTGCTGATCCGCTTCGAGACGTGCGGGCTCTGCCACACCGACATCCACGCGGCTCACGGCGACTGGCCGGTCAAGCCCCAGCCCCCGTTCGTGCCCGGACATGAAGGTGTCGGCATCGTGGAGGAGCTCGGATCCGGTGTGGCCGACCGGTCCGTCGGCGAACGGGTCGCGATCCCCTGGCTGGGATACGCCTGCGGAGAGTGCCGCTTCTGCATCGACGGCCGCGAGACCCTCTGTGAACAGCAGCAGAACAGTGGCTACTCGATCGACGGCGCGTTCGCCGAATACGCCGTGGCGAGCGCACGGTTCGTCGTGCCGGTTCCGAGCGGGCTGAGCGCGCTGGACGCCGCCCCGCTGAGTTGTGCCGGTGTGACGACCTACAAGGCGATCAAGGTCGCGAAGGTGCAGCCGACCGAACACGTCGCGATCTTCGGGATAGGCGGACTCGGGCACCTCGCGGTGCAGTATGCACGGATCGTCGGTGGATCGGTGATCGCCGTCGACATCGAGGACGAGAAGCTCGACCTCGCGAAGGAACTCGGCGCGGAGCACGTCGTGAACGCGGCCAAGGTCGACCCGGTCGCGGCGATCCAGGCAGTGGGAGGCGCGGACGTCGCCGTGGTCCTCGCAGCCTCCCCACGCGTGTTCGAACAGGCCTTCGCCTCCTTGAATCGCGGCGGCCGGCTCATCTGCGTCGCACTCCCCGCCGACCAGGACATGCACGTCTCGATCTTCGAGACGGTGCTGAAAGGCATCTCGATCATCGGGTCGATCGTCGGCACGAGGCAGGACCTCGCTGAGGTCTTCGCCCTACACGCCGCCGGGCACACGAGGATCATCGCGGAGACTCGGAGACTCGACCAGATCAACGACGCGATGGCCGAGGTGCTCTCCGGCAAGGTCCTCGCAAGACTCGTCGTCGAGTACTGAACCGGCGGCGATCCCGATGAACACGGCTCAAGGACCACGGGCACGACCGAGGCTCGGCGTCATCGGTGACGGTTTCCTCGGCAGGTGCGAGTGGGACACGTGGTTCACGCCGGGCCTGGTGCTGGACCTCCGGGGCGCAGCACTCTCGGCCGACGGCCTTGCACCACTCACCGTGGTCCTTGTCCGCGTCGAGCCGGAGGCGTTGGTCCTCTCGACCGGCAGCGCCGACGGCGCATGCGGCATCGTCGACCTGACGCACCCCGACCGGATGCTCATCTCCATCGAGCACGTTCTGCGAACGCTTCACGCAGCGCTTCCCGGCACCCGTCACGTGCTCCAAGCGCTGCCGCCCGCCGATGCACGCCACGCCCCGGCCATCGAAGCGCTCAACGACGCGCTCGAAGGACTGTGCGTCGCTCTGGATGTGGGGTTCCTCCCTCTTCGCCCGCATTTCGCCCAGCTCGACGGCTCGATGAACCCGGACCTCGTGTCGTCGAGTGGACAGCTCAACCGCGACGGGTTCGAGACCTGGATCGAGATGCTCGACCTCGCTGCGTTGCTCCCGGAGGCCGTCAGGCCACGGCGGCTTCCCGTCCCCCATCACGTCTACCGACCACCGGGAGCCTCGGGTGTCCGGCCAGAGCCGACCTTCGGCTGACGCACGGAACGGAGACGCTCCGATCCGTGACGACCGCGACCCGGACTCGCCGCCGCTCGGAGGACGTCCGGCTCGCCAGCGCGGAAGCGCCACACTGCAGACCGGTCTGCAGGCGGCCCGCCGATACCCCCTGGTCCTGATGACGCTGTCGGCGCTCGTCGTCGGAGGGGCGTCCGCCCTCCTCGGCGCGGCGACGGTCTCGTCCGTCGTGCTCGGGGCCACCGCGTCACTCATCGCGGTCGTGCAGCTCGCGCGCATGATCCGTCGCATCCGCTCGGGCTCCTGGGGACTCGATGTCCTCGCCATCGTCGCGATCACCAGCACGGTCATCCTCGGTGACGTCTGGGCCGCGGCGATCGTCGCACTCATGCTGACCGGCGGTCAGGCGCTCGAGGACTTCGCGTCGACGCGCGCCAGGCGGGAACTGACCGCCCTGTTGGCGACGGCGCCGTCATTCGCGCACCGCCTCCGCGATGACGGCACGGTCGACGAGGTGGAGGTCGCCGACATCGGGATCGGTGACATCCTCCTCGTGCACCCCGGTGAGGTGGTGCCGGTGGACGGCGAACTGCTCAGCGCGACCGTCGAGGTGGACGAGTCCTCGCTCACCGGCGAGAGCCTTCCGGTCACCCGAACCCGAGGAGCATCCCTGCTGAGTGGGACGGTCAACGGGCAGCTCGGTGCGACCATCCGCGCAACCGCGACGGTCGCCGGCAGTCAGTACCACCAGATCGTCCAGCTGGTCGAATCGGCCGCCGACAGCAAGGCGCCCTTCGTCCGACTCGCCGACCGATACGCCGTCCCGTTCACCGTCTTCGCCCTCGTCCTCGGCGGCCTGGCTTGGGCGCTCAGCGGCGATCCGGTGCGATTCGCGGAGGTGCTCGTGGTCGCCACACCGTGTCCGCTGCTGATCGCGGCGCCGGTGGCGTTCATCGCGGGCATGAGCCGAGCGGCGCGGAACGGCGTCATCGTCAAGAGCGGCGGAACGCTCGAACAACTCTCCAGGGTGAGGACGATCGCGTTCGACAAGACGGGAACGCTCACCCGCGGGGCGCCCGTCGTGGATCGGGTTGAGTGCGCGGCGAACCGCGGTGAAGACGAGGTCCTCGCCATCGCGGGAGCCGTCGAGCTGGGGTCCACGCATGTCCTCGCCGAAGCTGTCGTCGACGCCGCGGCGGCACGACTGGGGCCGTCGGCGCGGCTGCCGCGAGCGCACGACGTCTCGGAGCTGCCCGGGCGCGGCGTCAGTGCGATCGTGGGGACCGAACGGATCGAGGTCGGCAAGGCTGCGGTCGGGACCGCGCTACCCGATCACTTCGCAGCCCTGGTGCCGGGTGAGATGGCGATCTTCGTGACCGCGGACGGCGCACTCATCGGCCGGATCGTGCTCCGTGACGGCGTCCGCGACGAAGCGGCGGACGTCGTGTCGCAGGTGCGCGGCCTCGGTGTGCAGCGCCTCGTGATGGTGACCGGCGACGCGCAGGGCACCGCCGCGCACGTGGCCGCCGCCGTCGGCGTCCCCGAGGTGCACGCCGGGCTGCTCCCGGCGGAGAAGGTGGTCGTCATCGCGGGCATCGCCGATCGGCCGGTCGTCATGGTGGGCGACGGCGTCAACGACGCACCGGTCCTCGCCGCAGCCGATGTCGGCGTCGCGCTCGGTGCACGCGGCGCCACCGCCGCCTCACAGGCCGCCGACGTCGTCATCCTCGTCGACGACCTGCGTCGAGTCGTGAGCGTGATGCGGATCGCCCGACGCGCCGTCCGGGTGGCGCGTCAGAGCATCGGCATCGGCATCGGGCTGAGCGTCGCGCTCATGCTGGTCGCCACCTGGGGCGTCCTTCCGGCCATCATCGGTGCCACCCTCCAAGAGGTCATCGACGTCATCACGATCCTCAACAGCCTTCGGGCCCATCGGCCGCCTCGCCACTCCGACGAGGCGTGACCGTGATCGCCTCAGCCTCCGCCGTGCCGTCCACCCGAGCGGACGCGCAGGACCTTCGGCTCTGCGTCCGGGTCGCCCGGGCCGCAGGCTGATGAGAGGCCCGTACCGGGACGACCCTCGAAGGAGCAGATCATGACCGAACACACCCTCGTCGGATGGGACGGTTCCGCCGCAGCGCGTCGCGCAGCGGAATGGGCGACACATCGCGCCCTCGCGACCGGCGAACCCATCACCCTCATCCAGGTCGTCGCTCCAGGTCCGGCCGGTGCCGACGATGTGACGCTCATCCGCGCGGTGGAGTCCGCTGAGGACGAGGCCATCAGTATCCGACAGCGGTATCCGGTCCTCGACGTCCGCTCCGAGGTACTCGTCGGTGAACCACTCGCAGACCTTCGAGCCTGCTCCGACGAGCATCGCCTCCTGGTGGTCGGCACGGACGAACTCGGCACGACGTCCCGGACCTCAGGCTGGTCGTTGGGCAGTCGGTTGGCTGCGTCGTGTTCCGGCCCGGTCGCGGTGATCCCCCAGGTGGCAGCGGGTGAGCGTCACGGTGTCGTGCTCGGCATCGAGAACCGAGAGGAGGACGGGCCTGCGATCGAGCTGGCCGCACGAGAGGCGATCGCCCGTGAGGAACCACTCCATGTGGTGCATGCCTGGCATCAACCGACCGCCGCGGGAGCACGCGGGCTCAATCCGGAGTTCATCGCTTGGCTCGGCGACGCGCACACGACCGCCCTCTCCGAGGCTGTGGAGCGTATCGAGCGGGACTTCCCCGAGGTCTCGCTGCAGCAGCACCTGTCCGAGGGCTGGCCGGCCGACGCCCTGCATGCGTTCGCCGGTTCGGCGACGGCACTCGTGGTCGGAACCCGAGGCCGCGGCGCGGTCCTGAGGTTCTTCCTCGGGTCGACCAGTCATCAACTGCTGCTGACCATCGACGCCCCGACCATCGTGGTTCCTCGTCGGCCGGTCTCCACCCCGGACGACGAGGCCGCGAGGTGAGACGCAGGAGGACCAACGCCTCTACGGTCGTCTCGCGCGAGGAGCCAAGGTGGTGGAAGGACGACGATGACACCTGCGCGATGGGCCCCCATCTCGAGACCATCGGCGATGAGGGAGGACCATCATGAGCAGGCGAGCGATCATCGGCTGGGACGACACGGATGCTGCCCGAAACGCCCTCGACTGGGCGCTCCGCTGGTGGGGTGCCGAGGACGTCGAACTCGTGACTGTCGGGACCCGGGACGAGTCGAGCGCCGAGTACTTCGTCGCCGGTTCGCTCGCAGCCGAAGCGAGGATCCGGCTCATGGACGCGGCCGAACAGGTACGGGAGTCGCATCCCGATACGAGCATCTCGTCCAGATTCGAGCTCGGGGACCCCGTCGAGGTGCTCGCCGGTCTCAGCAGCGCTGATACGTGTGTCGTGCTCGGTACGAACCGGAGCGGTGAAGCGCCGTTCCGGTTCGCCTGGTCCGTCGCGACGAAGGTCGCCGCGACGGCGGTCGGCCCGGTCGTCATCGTGCCCACCTTCGTCGACGACCCACGCACCTCGGTGCAGCAGATCGTCGTCGCCGTCGATGGATCCATCGGCGAACTGGAGCTGGTGCGGATTGCAGCGGAGGAAGCCGAGCGGACCCGATGTGGGCTGACCGTCCTGCACGCTTGGACACCACCGATCTGGGAGTCCGAGGACGTCTTGGACCGGGACATGCTGCAGTGGCTGGCACAGGAACACGCACGCTTGCTGGACGCCACCGTGGCCGACGTCGCGGCGAGCCACCCGACGGTCACGATCGCCAAGCAGCTGATCGAGGACGAACCGGGGCCGGCCATCACCGCGGTGGCCCGATCGGCTCAGCTCCTGGTGCTCGGCAGGTACGGAGTGAGCCGGCTCCGCCGACTGTTCCTGGGTTCCGTCAGCCACACGGTCCTGCTCGACATCCCCGCGCCCACCCTCGTCCTCCCCCTCGGCGTTCCGGAGCGCTGAGGTTCACACGGTCGACGCCACCGATGGACCCTCGGACGGTCCCGGACGCGGCACGAGTCGTGCGTCGCCCGCCGAACGCGGCACGATGAGCAGTGGGCACGGCATCAGGGACAGCAGCGAACGGCTCACCGAACCGAGTGCCAGCGACGCGAGGACATGCCGGCCATGGCTCCCGATGACGAGCAACGATGCGTGCTGCGCCGCCGAGCGCAAGGCATCGACGGCGCCCCCGACGACGAGCTCCACCCGCAGCTCGACGCCGGCGGGCAGATCCGACTCCCGCGCGAACGTCCGCGTGATGATGTCGGTCATCGCGTCGGACACCCCGAGGGGCGGGTACTGCTCCTCGGGCCCGACGTCCGCCTGGAACGGCGGTGCAGGCTTCCATGCATGGACCAGGTCCAGCGACGAACCGGACCAGGCCGCCACGTCGATGGCCACGGTGAGCACGGACGTCGCCTGCACGTCGTCGTCGATGCCGACAACCATGGCGGCCCCCGGACCCGGTTCACGAGCTGGGATGACGGCCACGGGACACGGCGCCGACGTCACCAACCGGGCGGCGAGCGCCCCGTACGGCGATGTCCTCGTCTGCTGCGGGCCTCGATCCGTTCCCAGGACGAGGAGGACGGTCGCTTCGGATGCACGCGCGAGCTGGGTCACGACGTCGCCGTACGCCAGGCGCCGTTCGACGCTGAGCCCCGGATGACCCGCCCTCGCCGTCGCCTCCGCACGGATGAGCGTCTGGGTCCCGCCCACGGATCGGACTCCTCGCGAATCCTGCTGCTCGAGCACCAGTACGACCAGCAGCACTGCGCCGAGACGCTCGGCGGCAGACGCGGCCCATCGCACCGCTCGTCCTGCGGATGCTGAACCGTTCGTCCCGACCACCACGTGTGCACTCATGGCTGCGCTCCCTCGGTCGTGGGTCGCTTCGTATCCTGGGGGAATTACGGGTCGGCTGGTAGGGGCGTAGGTCCTTCGACGGTTGGATGGCCCGGTGGCACGGGGCTATGCTGCTCGCACAGGCATGCAGACCGATGCACCAGGGGGTGTGGATGGACGCCGACGCTCCGCCGCAATTCCCCGATCCCGCGCACGCAGAGTTCGACAGCGCGCTCGCTGCGCTGGTCACGCAGGCCGCGCTCGTCCTGAAGACGCAGGGGCGCCTCCACGCGCTCATCACCGCCAATCGGGCGATCACCGAGGAACTCAACCTGAGCAGCGTGCTGCGCACGATCGTGGACGCCGCCGTCGAGCTCGTCGACGCGGAATACGGCGCGATGGGGGTCATCGCGACTCATGGCGGCCTCGAGCAGTTCATCCATGTCGGGATGCCCGTCGAGACCGCAGCACGGATCGGTCATCTCCCGGAGGGCCACGGTCTCCTCGGCGCGGTGATCCAAGACCCGCAACCGATCCGGCTGGATTCCCTGACCGACGATCCACGCTCGTCGGGCTTCCCTGCTGAGCACCCGCCGATGAGCTCGTTCCTCGGTGTTCCGGTGCGGGTCCGGGACGAAGTGTTCGGCAACCTCTACCTGACGAACAAGCGTGGGGGTTCGTTTTCAGCCGAGGACGAGCAACTGGTGACCTCGCTCGCCTCGACGGCGGGCGTCGCGATCGAGAACGCCCGTTTGTACGAGGAGAGCCGAAGCCGCCAGGCGTGGACGGCGGCATCGATGGAGTTCACCAACGCGGTCCTGACCGACTCGGCCGAATCCGCAGAGACGTTCCTCTGTCGGATGAGTGTCGATCTCGCCGGAGCAGACGTGGCGTCCATCATCGACGAGGACCGCCACGTGGTCACCGCTCGCGACACGGAGGATGACGTCATCATCGACGTCCTGCCGGGACGCGCTCGACGACTGGCCGCCGCCGCGTTCACAAGCGGCGTCGATCGGATCGCCGATTCGCCAGGCGCCGTGGCAACCCGCTCGCGCTCGGCCGAGCCCTACACCGGACCCATGCTCGCGGTACGACTGCCACTGGCACCGCCGAGGGTCCTGCTCCTCGGCCGATCACCCGAGCGGCCTCCGTTCACGCCGTTCGACGCGCGGATGACGACGGACTTCTGTTCGCAGGTCGCCGTTGCGATCGAGCTCGCCGCCGCTCGTGAGAATCAGGAACGTCTGGTGGTGATGGAGGACCGAGGGCGGATCGCCCGGGATCTCCACGACCACGTCATCCAGCGACTGTTCGCAACCGGTCTGGATCTGCAATCGCTGGCCTCCGCGACGTCGGGTCGGACGAACGACATCCTCGACAACGCCATCGAGTCGCTCGACGCCAGCATCACTCAGATCCGGACCGTCGTCTTCGCCTTGACCGGGAGATCGACCGGAGCCACCGGCTTGCGGTTGCGACTGATCACGCTGGCCGACGAGCACAGCGGGGCCCTCGGGTTCTCCCCCGCGGTCACGTTCACCGGGGCGATCGATCATGCAGCGACCCCGGCGCAGGCTGATGAGATCCTCGCGGTGTGTCGAGAGGCCCTGAGCAATGTGGCACGGCACGCTCACGCGACGACGACCAGTGTCAACCTCTCGCACCAGGACGAGACCCTGCGATTGACGATCTCGGACGACGGGCGAGGATTCGTGCCGGACGACGTCGCCCGGCGAAGCGGTATCGCGAACCTCGAACAGCGCGCGCAGCGGTTGCGCGGAGGCTGCGTCATCGACTCGTCGGCAGCAGGGACGACGGTCCGTTGGTGGATCCCGTTGTCCGCCACAGCCAACTCTGGAGGCACCCGTGGCCGCTGAACCCATTCGGGTGTTCCTCGTCGACGACCACGAGATCGTGCGCCGCGGCGTCGCGGAACTCGTGTCGGCAGAACCCGACCTCGAGGTCGTCGGGGAAGCGGCGACGGCGCGGGACGCGCTGCAGCGCATCGCGGCGACCCGCCCGCGGATCGCGCTCCTGGACGTCCGGCTCCCCGACGGGAACGGCGTGGATCTCTGTCGCGACCTCCTGTCGGAGCACGCTGACCTCCGCTGCATCATGCTGACCGCCTACGACGACGACACCGCGATCACCGCGGCGGTCCTCGCGGGTGCTTCGGGCTACGTCCTGAAGGACATCCGCGGTAGCGGCCTCATCTCGGCCATCCGGAGTGTTGCCGCCGGCCGCCGACTGCTGAGCAGCACCCTGGCGAAGAACCTGTCCGCATCGCTTGCTCAGGAGCACCGCGACGATCCACGACGCGAGACGCTGGGTCTCCGCGAAAGCCAGATCCTCGCACTGATCGCCGATGGACTGACCAACCGCCAAATCGGCGATCACCTCGGCATCGCCGAGAAGACCGTGAAGAACTACGTCTCCTCGCTCTTGAGCAAACTGGGCATGCAGCGCCGCACACAAGCCGCCGCCTACGAGGCCGAATCCCGCGCGCGCTCCCATCCCGGGTGATCCGGGGTCCCGCCATCCGTGGGACGTTCGCCTCTGTGCTCGTCCGCGACCACACGCGACGATCGGATCCCAGCCGGGGTGCAGCCCCGCGCACGACGCAGGGAGTCTCGACATGATCGAACAGACCATCATCGCCTGGGATGGTTCCGATGCTGCTCGACGCGCATCGACCTGGGCCGCCTCACGCGCCGCGGCCACGTCGGACGCCCTCCGCGTGGTGCAGGTCGTCGACCGGTCGTCTGCGGATGATGGTGAATCGCTCGAGCGAGCGGTGGCATCGACCGAGGACGAGGCGTCCCGCCTCCGCGTTCTCCATCCCGAGCTGCTCGTCCGGGCCGACGTCGTCATCGGTGACCGATACGCGGAGCTCCGCGGTTTCTCCGACGACACCCGCCTGGTGGCGCTCGGCACAGACGAGTATGGATCACCGACCCGGAGCTCAGGCTGGTCACTCGGCTCACGGCTCGCGGCAGCATCGTCGGGCCCCGTCGCGGTCATACCGGAGCTCGCCGAAGCCGGACGCCACGGCGTGGTCGTCGGTGTCGATGGCACGACCGACCACGCCGCCCTGTCGTTCGCCGCGCGTGAGGCGATCGCCCGGCAGGAGCCGCTGCACCTCGTCCATGCCTGGCACCGGCCGACGACGACAGGCGTGCACGCGCTCAACCCGACGCTCGTCGACTGGATCCGCGAGACCCACTCCGAGACGCTCGCACGCACGACAGCCAGTCTCGTCGAGGCGTTCCCGGAGGTGTCGGTCCAGCAACACCTCACGGAGTCGCACCCGGCCGGCGCCTTACATGCGTTCGCCGCATCGGCGTCCGCGATCGTGGTCGGAACCCGTGGGTACGGACCGATCCGACGGTTCATGCTCGGTTCGACGAGCCACACGCTCCTGCTCTACATCGACGCCCCGACGATCGTGGTTCCCAGCGCCCCTCAGGACCCGTCGGGTGCCATTGACCTGCTGCTCGCGTGAACCTGGCGGGCGGGCGCCTCATCCGTGACGACGAGGTGGTTCTCCACACGCTCGACGCCGCGCAGCGCCGACACTAGCGTCTCGGCTGTCTCGGCATGATCTCGGGTGCTGACCGACCCGATCAGTTCGACCGCACCACCGGTCACACGGACCTGGATCGTCTCGACATCGACGCCGTCCGCCCAGCCCAGCACGTCGACGATCCGATGGGCGAGGACGGTGTCGGTCAGCGTCATCGGTTCACACGGCCCGACCACGAGCTCGTCAGCGATACCGTGCACCCCGGGAACCGCCAGGACGGACCGCCGGACCGCCAGCATCTCTTTGAGGGTACGGACCTGCCCAGTGAGTGTCACGATGCCGTCGGTGACGGCGACTCCGACGCTGGCGGCGTCGATCTCCGATTCCCAGATGAGGGCCGTCCGGACGGCGCCCTGCACAGCGATTCCGGCCTCGGTCGGCCGGTTGCGCGAGGCGCTCATCGGACTGCGTCGTTCAGACGATCGATGATGAAGAGCCGCAGGGAGCGGCTGCCAGGCTGCGGTTCGACGGTCGGATCCATGCGGTCAGTCTGAGCCGTTCCGGCGATCGTGGGCAGGGGCGAAGGTCCTGCGGGACGTTCGGCCCTGCCCTTCGCCGCACATGCCCCGGGACACTGTTCCCATGAACGACCAGACCCCTGTTTCGATGCTCGGCGAGGATGCCTGCTGGGAGCGACTGTCACGTGTTTCGATCGGCAGGCTCGCCATGAGCGTCGGGGGTCGGCCCGACATCTTCCCGATCAGCTACGTCGTCGACGGGCTCACGATCATCATCCGCACGAACCCTGGCGACAAGCTCGTCGAACTGACGATCAACGACCAGGTCGCCCTCGAGATCGACCACTACGACGACGCCGAGGCATGGAGCGTCGTCGTGAAGGGCACCGCCGCGCAACTCCAGCGCGGAGTCGACATCGAGCTCGCCGAACGACTCGCACTCACCACGCTCATCCCGATCTCCACCGAGGTGTTCGTGCGCATCACGCCTGAGCAGGTCTACGGTCGCACCTTCGACCTGACCGCCGAACGACCTGAGCCGGTGTGAGGCGTGAAACCCGTGATCGTCCGCGGGACCTTGGTCCCACCGCCCGTCGGCGTTCGCCCGTAGCTTCAGCAGCGCGGGTTCGACCCGTTCAGCCGACAAGGCCCAGGAGACGATCCCGTGGGAGATCCTCCTGAGGGCCGCACTCGGACGACACCGAATGGTGCCGGGGCAGGCTGGGGTAGGGATGACGGACACCCGAGCGTCGTCCCTACCCGTCGGTCGGCATCCAGGGCGGCAGGACCTTCGACTCTGGGCGTCCCCACGGACACACGGGAAACTCCTGACATGAACAGCGGCACAGACTCCCCCGTCCGAACGGCGACGACCCCGACGACGGCCACCTCCGAACCTCCGACGATGCCGGTCGTCGTCGGAGTCGACGGTTCCGAGGCCTCCATGGCCGCGTTCCGGACGGCAGCGCGACTCGCCCCGGTCCTCGATGCCCCGCTGCGGGCCGTCCTCGTATGGCAGTTCCCCAATGTCGGGTACGCCGGCTATCCGACCGTCGCCGGCTGGGCACCTGACGCCGACGCCCAGGAGCTCCTGAGGGCCATCACCATCGAGGTCTTCGGCGACGCCACGCCCGACTGGTTCTCCACCGAACTCGTGATGGGCACGCCTGCCCAGGTACTCGCCGAGGTCGGCACCACCGCGCAGCTGCTCGTCACCGGCGGGCATGAACACGGCGGTCTCGCCGGGATCATGCTGGGTTCGGTCAGCGAGGCGATCGCGCGACACGCCCCCTGCCCGGTCCTCGTCCTCCGCGGTGACGACCATCAGCTGATGACGACGGACGACGACGACCGACGGTCGGTCGTCGTCGGCGTCGACGGCTCGGTGGCGTCCCTCGACGCGCTTCGGCTCGCCGCCGACTTCGCGGAGCGGTTGGGGGCCCCGCTGCGGGTGGTCCTCGCGTGGCACGAACCGATCTCGTTCAGCGGGTACCCGCTGGCACTGGCCTGGTCGCCGCGGGAGGACGCACGGACAGCGCTCACGACGTGCACCGCCGAGGTGTTCGGTCCCGAACTCCCGGCACACGTCTCCACGGAGGTCATCGAAGGTCGAGCGGCCCCGGTGCTCATCAACGCCGCTCGCGATGCACGCCTCCTGGTGATGGGTGCACGCGGACGGGACGGGTTCGCCGGACTCATGCTCGGATCGGCCACGGAGGCCTGCGTGCGCCATGCTGCCGCGCCGATCCTGGTCGTCCCGGACCGACAGACCAGGATCGGTCGCCTCGCCGAAAGCACGGACACCGCGCAGGACGCCGACCCCGTCGGCGTGGACGAGTCATGACCGAGACCCCTCGGGCCGGGTCGACCCCCGGAGCCACACGCGCGTCATCGTCCGACAATCCGTACTGGCGCGACACCTCCGTGGTCCACCCCGTCGACGCGAAAGCGACCGAGGTGGAACACCTCGACGAGGAAGCCTGCTGGGCACTCGCCGTCGCCTCCAAGATCGGCCGCATCGCCGTCGTCAACGACGATGGAGGCCCGGACCTCCTCCCGGTGAACTTCCTCGTGCACGATCGGCACATCTACATCCGGTCGGCACCCGGTTCCAAACTCATGGACATCACGAGTCGGCCGCGCGTCGCGTTCGAGGTCGACGGACACGACGCCGACAGCTGGTGGAGCGTGATCGCGCACGGCAGCGCGCGGCGTCTCGCCATCGATGCGGAGATCGACGAGTCCGGGGTGCTGGGTCTCGACTCCTGGAGTCCGACGGTGAAGAGCAACTTCATCCGCATCACCCCCGCTCGCCTGACCGGTCGCCGATTCCCCCGGCGCATCAGACCGGCGACCGACGAGTGGCTGTCATGACCAATACCCCAGCAGTGACGACAGCGGTCGGGGCCTGGCAGGCGGACGGTTCGGGCGCTCTCGAGGCCGACTCGCTCGCCTCACTCGACGCCTGGTGGCGTGCCGCGAACTACCTCTCCGTCGGGCAGATCTACCTCCTCGACAATCCGCTCCTCCGGGAACCACTCCGTCCGGAGCACATCAAACCGAGACTGCTCGGTCATTGGGGCACCACACCGGGGCTCAACTTCGTCTACGCCCACCTCAATCGCGTCATCCGGCTCCGTGAGCTGAACGCGATCTTCATCGCGGGACCCGGCCACGGCGGGCCTGGCGTCGTCGCGAGCACCTATCTCGACGGCACCTACAGCGAGGTCTACCGGCACATCGATCGGACTGAGGACGGCATTCGGAGGCTCTTCCGACAGTTCTCCTTCCCAGGCGGGATCCCGAGCCACGTTGCTCCCGAGACCCCCGGGTCCATCCACGAGGGTGGCGAACTCGGCTACTCCCTCTCCCACGCCTACGGTGCGGTCTTCGACAACCCGGATCTGCTCGTCGCCGCAGTCGTGGGTGACGGCGAAGCCGAGACCGGCCCGTTGGCCACCAGTTGGCACTCGAACAAGTTCATCGACCCGCTGCACGATGGCGTCGTCCTCCCGATCCTGCACCTCAACGGGTACAAGATCGCCAACCCGACGGTGCTCGCCCGGATCCCGGAGGCGGAACTCGAACAGCTGATGCGCGGTTACGGCCACACACCCCACCTGGTGTCCGGTGGGTTCGACGGCGAGGACCCGCTGTTGGTCCACCGACGGTTCGCCACCGTCCTCGACGAGGTGCTCGACGAGATCGCGCAGATCAAGGCCGATGCGGCTTCGGACGCGGCGGCTGGCGCGCCCGTGCGACGACCGGCCTGGCCGATGATCATCCTCCGGACACCAAAGGGTTGGACCTGCCCGCCGGTCATCGATGGGAAGGCCGCCGAGGACAACTGGCGCTCCCACCAGGTGCCGTTGGCGAACGCTCGCGACACGCCGGAGCACCTCGCGGTCCTCGAAGGGTGGTTGCGCTCCTACCGGCCCGAGGAGCTCTTCGACGAGTCCGGCGCCCCGGTGCCGTCGGTCACCGCGCTCGCCCCGCTCGGCGATCGCAGGATGAGTGCGAACCCGGTCGCCAACGGCGGGATACTCCGGCGCGAGCTCCGGCTCCCCGACTTCCGCACATATGGCGTCGATGTCACCGAACCCGGCAGGACGAGCTCCTCCGCCACCACCGTGCTCGGCACCTGGCTCCGCGACGTCATCGTGCGGAACCCCGACACCTTCCGGATCTTCGGACCGGACGAGACGGCGTCGAACCGTCTTCAGGCCGTCTTCGAGGTGACCGACAAGCAGTGGGACGCCCTCTCCGAGTCGGCCGACCTCGACAACCATCTGGCCCGTTCGGGGCGCGTCGTCGAGATGCTCAGCGAGCACCAGTGCGAGGGGTGGCTCGAGGGGTACCTCCTCACCGGACGCCACGGGTTGATCAACTCGTACGAGGCGTTCATCCACATCGTCGACTCGATGTTCAACCAGCACGCGAAGTGGTTGAAGACCGCGCGCACCATTCCGTGGCGCCGTCCGGTCTCATCGCTGAACTACCTCCTCAGCTCTCACGTCTGGCGCCAGGACCACAACGGCGCCTCGCATCAGGACCCCGGCTTCATCGATCACGTCGTCAACAAGAAGGCCGACGTCGTCCGGGTCTACCTGCCGTTCGATGCGAACACGCTGTTGTCCACCTACGACCATTGCCTGCGGTCGGTCGACTACGTGAACGTGGTCGTCGCGGGTAAGCAACCGCAGCCGGACTGGCTCACGATGGACGCGGCGATCGCGCACTGTACCCGCGGCGCCGGTGTCCTCGAGTGGGCCGGCACCGAGCGGCCTGGAGAGGAACCCGACGTCGTGCTCGCCTGCGCGGGTGATGTACCGACACTCGAGGTCCTCGCCGCGGCGCAGCTGTTGCACGAGAACCTGCCCTGGCTCCGTGTCAGGGTGGTGAACGTCGTCGACCTCATGCGTCTGCAGAGCGAGGGCGAGCATCCGCATGGCCTCAGTGACACGGCATACGACGCGCTCTTCACGGCGGATCGACCCGTGATCTTCGCGTACCACGGGTACCCGTGGCTCATCCATCGGCTGACCTATCGGCGTCGCGGCCACGACAACCTGCACGTCCGCGGCTTCATCGAGGAAGGGACCACGACGACACCGTTCGACATGGTGATGATAAACCAGCTCGACCGGTACCAGCTCGTCATCGACGTCCTCGATCGTGTTCCCGGGCTGGCCGTGCGCGAGGTGGCACTCCGCCAACGGATGCAGGACGCACGTGCGCAAGCTAGGGCGTACACGCGCGAGCACGGCGAGGACATCCCCGCGGTCGCCGACTGGACCTGGGACGCGAAGCGTCGACACTCGTCCCGAGCCGACCGGTCCGAGCGATCGGCCGAACTGGAGTAGATCCGTAGGACGCGCGTGCGACGATCCGGCGACGAGTGCCCCTCCTCAGCGCGCCGCCAGCATCCGGTCGGCGGTGCGCAGCGACAACGCCATCTGTGCAAGACCCGGGTTCGCGGAGAGCGCGCTCGGGAACGTGGAGTTGTCACAGATCCACAGGTTGTCGATGTCGTGCGATCGCCCATCCCCGTCGACCACGCCGTCACTCGGATCGTCGCTCATCCGGCACGTGCCGAGCGTGTGCGCCGTGCGCGCGAGCACCCTGGTGCTCCGCGCACCGGCTGCCGTGAGGATGTCCGTCATCGTGCGGATGGCGTGGCGGTCGATGGCCTGCTCGTTGTCACCGGGCGAGAACGAGATGGTCGCACGCGGCAGACCCCATTCGTCCTCCTCCGACGAGAGCTCGAGCCGGTTGCCGTCGGCGGGCAGACACTCGGCGTTCATCCCGATGCCGGCGTTGTACCGGGACGCGTCGAGCTCGTCGACCAGCTCGGTGCCCCAGAGACCGCCGCCGCGCACGAGGGTCGTCGCGTAATTGAACGGCATGACGCCGAGGCTCTGCAACAGATACCCTCCGACGAAGTCAGCACCTTCGGGACGGACGAAGTCCTCGGTGATGAGTGCCGACGGGTAGCCGCGGTAGCCGCGGATCTGCTCGTCGAACCGTCCCCACACCTGCACCGCCCCGTGGGCCAGGAAGTTCCGACCGACCTGACCGCTGGCGTTCGCGAGGTCGTTGTGCAGCAGGAGCCGAGGGGTCTCCACCCCGCCGCCCGCCAACACGAGCACCTCGCAGCGCTGCCGCTTGTCGACGCCGTCCTGACGATAGACGACGCCCGTCACCCGACCGCGGGCGTCCCGCTCGATGGTGTGCACGACGGCGTCCGGTCGGATCTCCGCCCCCGCCGCGACCGCAGCCGGCAGGTAGGTGATGGCCGTCGTCGCCTTCGCACCGTGGCGCTCGCCCTGGTGGATCGAGCCGACGTTCGTCGTGGCACGTCGCAGGCCGTGGTGCGGCTGATCGCGGTCGCGGGTGATGATCGCGGCGGGTGCGTCGGTGGCCCGGATGCCGAGCGACTCCGCGCCCTTCGCCATGAGGTCGGCGGGCGCGTTGCGCTTCGGCGGCGCGTACAGGTAGGTTCGCGACGGGTCCCACGGATACGGCGTCGGCCCGGAGACACCGATGGTCGCCTCGACCTCTTCGACGTAGCGCGTGAACTCCGCGTGATCGACGGGCCAGTCGCGTCCGAAACCGGTCTCGCTGCGCAGACGCAGGTCACGGGCGTCCGGCCGGGGCGTGAACGCGCCCCAGTGCACGGTGCCACCGCCGACGCCGAACCCGCTGTTGTTCGGGCCGAACGCCGTCGGAGCGTCTCCACCGCTGAACCGGCTGGACATCCAGTTGATCGTCGTCGCGTCGACCTCGTCCGGGGTGGACTCGGCAGGGTCGTGATTCGGCCCCGCCTCGAGGGCGACGACGCGGAGTCCCGCTGCAGCGAGTCGCGCGAGCAGTGGTGCGCCACCCGCACCGGTACCGACCACCACGACGTCGACGCTGTCGTCGAGGTCGTAGGTCTTCATGGTGTCCAGGTTCACGCTGCGTCCTCCTGCTGCTGTGCCGGCGCGACGCCGAGTTCGGAGGGCTCCCAATCGTCTCTGGTGCCGGCACCCAACTCGCGGTAGCCGGCGAAGTCGACGTCTTCAGCGCCGGTCGCGAACCCGTCGTAGCCGACGCGGGCCAGCGACGCGGGATGGATGAGCCACTCCCGCGTGACGTCCACGCGCAGGTCCTCGAACCAGCGCCGCAGATCGTCTCCGTCGATGGCGCCCCCGGGGACGCCCTGGCCGTCGACCACGGCACGGATCACGGCATCCTGGTCATCGGCCGAGTCCGGCCACGCGGTTCGGAGATCATCCAATCCGGCGCGGTAGGCCTCGTCGTCCGTGAGCCCTCCGACCGGCCGCCATCCGTCGCCACCACCTGCTGCGAGGTCGGCGTCGACCCGGGCGGCGAGATCGATCCGCCCCTCGGTCGCCTGGGGAACCAGGCGATCGGCGACGGAACGGAGCAGGTCCAGCTGTTCCACGCTCAGGACGCGGGGCCGATACTCGGGGTCATCCGGCAGGGCGCGTCGTGCCAGCGCACTCCGCACCCGCGGCGTGGTCCGCGGGGACGCGATGACGAGCCCCCACTCGGCTGGGACGATCGCGCTGTGTGCGACGATCTCGTCCCACAGCTCGGTGATCGCGCGCGCCACCTCGACCGGACGTTCGGAGGAGAGCAGATGTCCGGCTCCGGCGAGCGACACGAATCGAGCGCGGGGATAGACGTCCGAGAGCAGCTCCGGTTGCACCGCGGCTCCGAGTGCCTCGTCCTGATCCCCGGCGAGCACGGTGCATGGGAGGTCGAGGGTGCCGACGGAGGACGCGATGTCCTCCAGGCTGCCCTGCTCCAGCCAGCGGCGCCACGCGACGGGCGACATGGCCTGCACGGACGCGACGGCAGCGGCCTGCAGCTCGGCCGGCAGGGATGCACCCACGTTGTCGTCGACGAAGGTCCGCGCGTCCGCCTCGGCGACGGGCCCGTTCTCGACCCAGGTGAGCATCTGGTGGCGCTTGGCGTCCGGCATCGGCTCAGGCGTGGGCGGAGACGGCGCGAGCTGCACGACACCGAGGAGGCCGAAGACGGGGGCGTCGCCATCCCGGACCCGAGCGGCGATCCCGGCGGCGACCTTGCCACCCATGCTGTGCGCACACAGCATCCAGGGTCCGCCGTCGGCCCGCTCAGCGATGACGGCGAGGGCCGCATCGATCTGCGAGTCGACCGAGCCGTCCGGCGCGTCGGCCGTGTCGCCCTGGCCGGGCAGCTCGACGGCGATCACCCGGAATCGAGCGTCGAGCTCCCGAGCCACCGGCGCGGCCGCGGCGGCGTCGAGCCCCAGCCCGGGGAGGAAGAAGACGGTGCAGTCAGCCGCCGTCACGGGGTCACCATGCCGCCGTTGACGTTCAACGTGGCTCCGGAGACGTAGCCGGATTCGGCCGATGCGAGGTAGACGTACGCCGGCGCGAGCTCAGCCGGCTGCCCGGCACGCTGATACGTGTTCTCGTCGTCGAAGTGCTCCATCTGCTCGTCGGAGACGCCGTCGGAGACCTGCAACGCGGTCCACACGGGGCCGGGGGCGACGACGTTCACGCGGATCCCCCGGGAGGCGAGCTGCAGCGCGAGCCCCTTGGAGAGGTTGTTGATCGCGGCCTTCGTAGCCGCGTAGTCGAGCCGGTCGGGTGACGGTTTGTACGCCTCGAGCGATGCCGTGTTCACGATGCTCGCGCCCTCGCCCAGGTGTTCGAGCGCCGCCTTGGTGATCCAGAAGTTCGCGAACACGTTCGTCCGGAAGGTCTCCTCGAACTGCTCGTCGCTGAGGTCCTCTACCCGGTCGACCGCGATCTGCTTGCCCGCGTTGTTGACGAGGACGTCCAGGCCTCCGAGGAAGTCCGCGGCCTCCGCCACGAGCCGACGGCACTGGTCGGCGTGCGAGATGTCGGCGACGATCGCCTTGCCTCGGCGCCCCGCGTCGGCGATGAGCGACAGCACGTGCTCGGCGTCCTCCTCCTCACCCGGCAGGTGGGCGATGACCACGTCCGCGCCCTCGCGGGCGAACGCGATCGCTGTGGCGGCACCGATACCGGAGTCGCCGCCCGTGATGAGCGCCCTGCGACCGGTGAGGCGTCCACTCCCCCGGTAGCTCGCTTCGCCGAGGTCGGGCACGGGGGTCATCTTGGCCTGCACGCCGGGCTCCGGCTGATGCTGCAGCGGTGGCTCGACCCGGTCGTACTGGGTCACGGGGTTGATCACTTCATACTGGTCGCGCGGAGACATGACGACCACGCTAAACGAGACGCAGGCCGGAACCGGTGGGGTTGCACTCAGCACGGCAGGTGGTGCAGGCGTCCGACGGAGGGCCGGCGATCGGGCCGCGCGAACGGAGCGCAACGCGAGCCTTCGCCGATCGGGTCAGCAGAACGACGAGGGTCCACCCCAGCCGCCGACCCAGGCCGCCACCCGGGGGTCAGGCCGGAGCCGCTGGACGCCGTCAGCGACGAGCTGCTGGGTCTCGAAGGCGGCGGACGTCGCCCAACGTTCCTCACGCCGCCTGGCCCGCCGGGATCGCAGGCGGCCGAGTGACGCGCCGTCCGGGTCGACGAGCTCGACGGTGCCCACGTCTCCGGTGCCGAGGCGGTCGACGAGACCGACGATCCACCTCGGGTCGAGGATCACGATCGGGCGGTCGAACTCCCATGTCACGCGGGCGTCGACTCCAGCTGCTCCACTGAGGACGCGCGGGTCTTCCCCGAGCTCCTCAGCTCCGCCGTCCTCGAGGACCAATCGAGCCTGCGGGAAGGCTGCGAAGAGCGAGTCCGCCGCGACGAACCGAGCGGCCGCCGTGTGGTCGCCCCGCAGCCGCACGACGAGATCGACCGCGGCCGACCACAGCGCCCGCGGCGCGGACCCCGACACGGGGATCGACGAGAAGAGCCGCATGGTCTGGGCGTTCGCGCGGTCCATGCCTGAGCCGTCCCGCTCCGCCCACTCGGGGCCGTCGTGCCAAGCCACCGCGGCCGGGACATGGGCGAAGACCGCTCCCGCCTGCCACATGCGGTGCGCCCACTCCCAGTCCTCCCCGCCGTACGAGGTGAACGACTCGTCGAATCCGCCGACCTCGTCGAACAAGCTCCGCGAGCAGGCGATGACCGCGCCGATCATGAACCGATAGGACCTATCGTCCGCGTCGCGCAGATCCCGACTGCGCGCGTACGCCTCGGCGAGCCATGCCGGTTCGGCGAGCTCACGGCCGGCGGCCGCCTCGACGGCCGGAGCCTCGAGGGCGACCCCGGTGAAGTCGGCATGGCGACGCCGCCCCACCGTGACCGCCTCGGGCAGCAGGGCGGGCAGCCGCGTGAGCGCGCGCACGTATCCCGGCTCGGGGACCGTGTCGGCATCGAGGAAGCACAGCACCTCGCCGCTGCTCGCCCGCACGCCCAGATTGCGGACGGCGGCGAGCCGGAACCCCTGGTCCTCCTGCCGGACGAGGATCACGTCGTCCGGAACCGACACGTCACCAGGGGAACCGTCGTCGGCGACGATCACCTCCAGGAGGTGACGCGGGTAGTCCTGCGCGCCGATGGCGTGCAGGGTCCGGAGCAGCTCACCGGGCTGGTCGTAGTGCGCGACGATCACCGAGACGCGCGGCAGCGGATCAGGATGGACGTCGTCGAGCGTGTCCCACCGGTTGCCGACGACCCACGGCTGCGCACTCCCGTTCACGCGTTGCGCCACACGGAGAGCAGGGCCGCGAGCCGGTCGACGGCGACGACGACGAACTCGGGGTGGGACGCGTACCAATCGGTGTGGGCGGCACGCACCTCGACGTCGTCGACCTCGACACCCTCGATGATCCAGTGGTCGCGGGGCTCGTCCGGCAGGGCCCAGGCGTCGACGACCTCTGGTGCGATGGGTGCTCGCACCGCGTTGAGCAGGGGGCGTCCGGGGTCGGTGACGTCACCAGGGGCCCCCAGGGCCTCGAGGATGCGGGCGCCGAGCGGCAGCCAGATCGCGTTTCCCGGGTGGTTGACGGTGCGCGCGTGGTCGGCGGTGACCGCGTCGAAGAGGTCGGACACCGGCACGTCGGTCGCGGCCTCGCGTCGCCGCAGTTCCTCGACGGAGGCTCGGCCGATCGCGCGCACGGCGTCCGGCTGGAGGGCAGGCACGACGGGGATGCCTGCGGCGGCCGCGAGCGTCCGGACGTCGTGGTACGCCACGAGCGGCGGGTTCTCCTCGACGCCGGGGACCCGGACGGCGGCCTGGAACGGATGCAACCCCCCGAACCGCACCGGAGTCACCGTCAGCACGCTCGCGCTCGTGGCGGCGGCGACCTGTCGTGTGCCGAGCGGCAGTCCGTGGTAGTCGTCCCGCACGGGTTGCGACACCACGGTGTGCGCCGCCCCCACCACCTCGTGCAGCCGCTCCGCGTCCTCGGCGGTCATCTCGTGCACGGCCGGAACGCGCACGAACCGGCGGTCCGGCGCATCCATCACGGTGCGCAGGGATTCAGCCTGGCAGTTGCCGAGCACCACCCCGAACTCCGTCGGCAACGGTGCGAGGCCGTAGAACTCCGCGTAGTGCCTGCGGCGTGCCTCCACCGGCGACCCGGCGGGCGCAGCGGTCGTGCCCGGTTCGAGGGTGTGGCTCATGCGTCGACGCTATACCGTCGTCGTGCCTACCATCGATCTCGCGCATCGGGTTGACGACAGGCGTTCACCCTGCAGTGTGAGAAGGAATCAGGCATGCACACACCACGGAACATCCGGAACGTCCTGGTCGCGATGGGGGTCGCCGCCGTCGCGGTCCCCCTGCTCGTCTCCTCCCCCGCCACCGCAGCGGGCCTCCCCATCGAGGGATACCTGATGACCGGGTCAGGGGCGAAGTACATCGCCCCGAGTGCCTCGGCACTCTCGCTCGTCGGCATCGACGGCGTCAACCTGACCTCGACCGGCGCAGCGGTCACGGCGACACCGCCGGAGGCCGCGGGTATGGTCACCGCGGCGAAGAGCAAGGGTCTCAAGACCGAGCTGCTGTTCGGCAACTTCGACGCGTCGATCGGCGACTTCTCCCCGGCCATCGCCACGAAGCTCCTCAGCAGCACGGTCAACCGGGAGGCCGTCGTCACCTCGCTCGTCTCCAAGGTCGCGCAGGGCGGGTTCGACGGAGTGCAGATCGACCTCGAGTCACTGAACAGCTCCCACAAGGCCGGTCTCACGAAGTTCCTCGCCGAACTGCGCGCCGCACTGCCGTCAGCGTCGACCATCTCGATGGCGCTCATGGCCACCGACACCGCCGCGGGCTACGCCGACGAGGGGTACGACATGAGTGCGCTGAACGCGTCCGTGGGGCGGTTCGTGTTGATGGCCTACGACCAGCACGGACCGACCTGGACCGATGCGGGCCCCGTCGGCGGCACGCCCTGGGTCAAGAGCGTGCTGACGGCATTCATTGCGACCGGTGTCCCGAAGAGCAAGATCGACCTCGGTGTCGCCGAATACGCGCACACCTGGCCGGGTGACGGGACCGACGGCGTGCAGCTGACCGTCGCCGAGGCGAGAGCGAAAGCAGGCAATCGTGCGACGTGGGACGCGACGCAGCAGGAGTGGACGGCGACACTCGCGGACGGCACGGTCATCTGGTGGTCCGACGCCAAGACCCTCGGTCTCCGGAAGACCTACGCCACCCGACAGGGTGTGCACGGCCTCGCCGTGTGGGAGCTGAGTCTCGGTGATCCGATCAGCTGAGTCGCGCCAGCCTCGAGCCCGTCGAACGCCGCGTCGGAATCGGTTCAGGCGGTGACGACCGCGATGACGAGCAGCACGACGGTCACCGCGAGCACCCCCAGGGTCACGGCCCGCGTTCGGCTCCGGTGCGCCGGCGGCACCGCCAGCGGTAAGGAGACTGCCACTACCAGTCCGGCGAAGAGTGCAATCGGGGTTCCGAAGAGCAGGCTGTAGCCGTGGACGTCGCGATCGTCCCAGCCGAACCGGCTCGACACCACCATCCGGATCGCCAGCAGGAAGACGATCGCGGCTGCGGCGGCGACGACACCGGCGATCACCCGGAGGACGAGACGTGTCCGGGTGGTCGCCCGCCGTGCGTGCGGGTGGGCCATACGGCCACCCTAGAGCGGAAGCCGAGGCGTCGGCCAGACCGACGGGGGCGGTCGGTCTGCTCAGAGCGCCTGAAGCCGCACCCGTCTTCGGATCAGATGACCTCCGCCGACCGACTGCGCGCGGCGTAGACGGCGGGGGTCACGGAGAACCGGGTCCGGAACGCCCCGATGAAGCTGCTCACCGACTCGTAGCCGACCGCGGGTGCGACGTCCTGCACGGCGGCACCCCGTCCGAGCATTCCCGCGGCAGCATGCAGACGCACGCGGACCCGCCACTCGCGGAAGGTGCACCCCGTGCCGTCCACGAACGCCCTGCCGATCGTCTTCGAGCTGACACCCGCCGCCGAGGCCCAGTCGTCGAGCCCGCGCGGGTCGGCGGGGTCCGCCATCAGGGCCGAAGCGATGGCACGCGCGCGCGGTTCACGGGGCATGGCCAACGCCTCGTCGTCGCGAGCCGCAGCCGAGAGCAGGTCGATCAGGAGCGACCAGCATCGCCACCGCCGGCGCCCGGTCGGGTCGGCGTCGAGCAGGTGCCTCAGCAGCGCTCCCGACAGGTCGTCGACCCGGACGGTCCGTGCGCCGTTCCATCGTCCACCCTGGGGGCGCAGTATCGGGTCGGCATAGACGCTGATGAGCTCTCCTGGCTCGCTGAAGCTCATCTCGTGCACCATCCCCGCGGGGATCCAGGCGAGGTGCTCTCGCCGCAGTCGCCGTCGATCGCCGAGGACCGACACCTCCATCGCGCCGGAGTTCATCCACGCGAGTTGGTCCTCGCGGTGCGAGTGCTCGTCGAACCGTGTCGTCGCGTCGACCCGCGAGCGGGAAACCCGGAACTCGCCCGATGTCCCTTCGGCGTCATCCAGTGGGCCGAGGAGCTTGATCCCGCCGTCCGCGTGATCGCGACCAGACATACAGCTGTCTCCATTCGACAAGTCCTGTCCACTCAGCGCGATAGCGCGAAGCGATTAGGCAAGGCTAACCTGACTGTCGTCATCCCGCCAGCCGAACCGATGAAGGACCCAATGACCGTTCCGAAGCACCACCGCGCCCCGAGCGCGAGGACCGCTCGCCTGCTTGCCGCGATGAGCGCGCTCGCCCTCGTCGGCGTCGCGCTCTCCGCCTGCTCGAGCGCCTCCTCGACGACCGCCGAGAACCCGAACTACACGACCGAGCCGAGCGACTCGTTCCCGGTGACGATCGAGCACGAGTACGGCGAGACGGTCATCCCCTCGGAGCCGCAGCGGATCGTCGTGGTCGGACTGACCGAGCAGGACATCCTCCTCGAACTCGGTGTCACACCGATCGCGACGACGGAGTGGTACGGCGAGCAGCCGTATGCGGTGTGGCCGTGGGCGACGGAGCTCCTGGGCGATGCCGAGCCGACCGTCCTCACCACGACCGACGGGTTCGAGTACGAGAAGATCGCGTCGCTGCGGCCGGACCTGATCATCGGGACGAACGCCGGCATGACCGAGGAGAACTACGCGAAGCTCGCGGAGATCGCGCCGACCGTGACCAATGAGGAGGGTGCGGGGCTCTACTTCGCGGATTGGCGGGAGCAGACCAGGATGGTCGCCCAAGCCGTGGGTCGTTCAGCGGAGGGCGAGGCGCTCATCACGGGCGTCGACGAGGCCTACGCTGCGGCCGCGGCAGCGCACCCGGAGTTCGCGGGCCTCACGGCGACCTTCTCTCAGGGTGGGCCGTGGGACGGCAACCTGTGGGTCTACCCCGACGGCCTCAACACCGATTTTCTGACGGATCTCGGGTTCACGATCACGCCCGGGTTGCAGCAGTACGTCCCGAGCGAGGGCGGACAGGCTCAGATCGCCGCCGAGAACGTCGGTGTCATCGACGCTGACGTGATCGTCTTCGCGACTGAGTCCACGGATTCCGTTCAGGAAGTGCTGGGCTTCGGCACCACCTCGAGTCTGGACGCCGTGACCGGCGGACACGCGGTCTTCACCGACGGCGAGCTCGCCGGTGCGATCTACTTCCTCACCCCGCTCAGCCAGAAGTACGTCCTCGAGCAGCTGGTGCCGCGCCTGGTCGATGCCGTCGCCGGCACAGCTCCGCAGAGCGTCGACGGCTGACCCGTCGGTGACCTCGCGCACCCCTCGCGGGCGCCGTTCGCTGGGGCTCGGGATCGCGGTCGCGGCACTCGTGACCGCGATCCTGCTCAGCATCCTCGTGGGGTCCCACCCCGTGGGCCCGACCGACGTCTGGCGGGCACTCACGAGGCCCGATGGCTCCGTCACCGATCTGGTCGTCCTCGATCTGCGGATCCCCCGCACCGTGGCCGGACTCGTCGTCGGTGTCGGGCTCGGCGTCTCGGGCGCACTCATCCAGGGGCTCACCCGAAACCCCCTCGGTGATCCGGGGATCCTCGGTGTGGACGCGGGCGCGGCGCTCTTCGTCGCGATCGGTGTCCTGCTCGGCGCGCGCACGCCCGCGCAGTACCTGCCGTTCGCGTTCCTGGGAGCCCTGGTCGTGACAGCACTCGTCTACGTGATCGGCTCGGCAGGACGCGGTGGCGCGGATCCCGTCCGGCTGACCCTCGCCGGGGTCGCCCTTGCTGCGGTGCTCAGCGGCATCACGACCGCGATGATGCTCCTCGACCCGGTCACGTTCAGGCAGCTCCGCGGGTGGAACGCCGGGTCCTTCGTCGAGCGGGGCCTCGACGTCATCATGCCCGCACTCCCCTTCGTCGTCGCGGGCGTCGTCATCGCGCTGTTCAGTGCGCGATCGCTGAACGCCCTCGCGCTGGGCGACGATCTCGCCTCCTCACTCGGCACCCGCCTCGCGACCACCCGTGTGCTCGCCGTCGTCGCGATCACCCTGCTGGCGGGAGGGGCGACCGCGATCGCCGGACCGGTCGGCTTCGTGGGGCTCATGGTGCCGCACATCGCGCGGTGGATCGTCGGTCCCGACCAGCGGTGGATCGTGGCGTACTCGATCCTGATCGCGCCGTCTGTGCTGCTCACCTCTGACGTCATCGGTCGCGTGATCCTCTGGCCGAGTGACGTCCCTGTCGGGATCGTCACGGCGTTCATCGGTGCGCCCGTGTTGATCCACCTCGTGCGGCGCGCGAAGGCGAGCGCACTGTGAGTGGGGCCGAGACCGGACCGCGCACGGTCGTGTGGCGGAGGCGATCGCTCTCCGTCCGCGTCCGGCTGCGCACGATCGTCGTGTGCGGGGTGCTCGGTGTGGTCGCGCTCGCGTTGGTGTTGCTCGCGCTGTGTCTCGGCGACCTGCCACTCTCGGTCGGCGAGGTCGCGTCGGCGTTCCTCGGCGGGCCAGGCGGTCTGGTGCAGACGGTGGTGCTCGAGTGGCGCCTCCCGCGAGTCCTCGCCGCGCTGCTCTTCGGCGCCGCCCTCGGACTCTCCGGCGCGATCTTCCAGTCCCTCACCCGGAACCCGCTCGCGAGCCCCGACATCATCGGGCTCACCGCGGGATCGTACGCGGGCGGTCTCATCGTGATCATCGTGATCGGTGCGGGGGCCGGGTCGGCCGCCGTCGCGGGTGGCGCCATCGGCGGCGGGCTGATCGCCACAGCGCTGGTCTCCCTCCTCAGCTATCGCCGGGGCATCCAGGGCTTCCGTCTCATCGTCGTCGGCATCGGCGTCTCGGCCATGCTCGAGGCACTCAGCTCCTATCTCGTGCTGCGGGCGAAGCTCGAAGTCGCGATGCTCGCCACCGTGTGGGGTGCGGGCTCGTTGAACGCCGTCGGTTGGGCGCAGCTCCTCCCCGCCGCAGTCGTGATCATCGCCATCGCCATCGCCCTCGGTCCGCTCGGCGGATCACTCCGACAGCTCGAGCTCGGCGACGACGCGGCAAAGGCCCTCGGATCGCGGGTCGAACGTTCGCGGCTCGGTCTCGTGGCGTGCGCCGTCGCGCTCACGGCTGTCGTCACGGGCGCGGCCGGACCCATCGCGTTCGTCGCCCTCGCCGCCCCGCAGATCGCGCAGCGGATCACCCGCACCGCCGGCATCGCACTGGTGCCGTCCGCCCTACTCGGGGCCTTCATGCTGCTGGCATCCGACATCGTCGCGCAGCACCTGTTGCCGACATCGCTCCCCGTGGGTGTCGTCACCGTGATCGTGGGTGGCGGCTACCTCGTCTGGCTCCTCGTCCACGAGATCCGCAGGCGCTCGTGACCGTTCTGTCGTGTGGACCGGGGATACCCCCTCACCGCATCGATCGGCGGCCCTCTAGCCTGATGCCGAAGAGCCGACGCAGCCCACGCGACGGCGGAAACGAGGCACGATGTCGCTCCCTCCCGCCCCCGATCCCACTCGAACCAGGAAGCGCTTCATCCTCGCCGCCTTCAGCTTCGTCGCGCTGATGGCGTCCGGCGTCGGTGTGGTCGCCTGCTCGATCGGCCTCGCCGACACCGGCCATCCCGCCATGATCGTCGGGCTCGCCGGAAGCGTGCTCGGCATCGCCGCCGCCTTCGTCGTGATGTGGACGGCCCTGCGCTCCGAACGCTGATCACGCCAGGCACCTCGGCTGGTCTCCTGGAAACCCCGGGTCCGTCGGACGGCGGTCGCCCGGACCGACGGTGCCGCCGGAACGTTCAGGTCGGGAACAGCGAGGCTGATACGCTCTCGCAGGTCTGCGTTCGCGTCGCCACCCGGATCGTGACCGGGCTCCCGAGGCGTCGTCACGCGCGCAGCGGGGCGTGAGGAATCGCAATGAGCATGGAAAGCGCGGCTTGGAGCTCGCTGTACAAGATCTCGAGCGCCAAGGACGGCAAGCACGGGATCTCCCGCGCGTCCGTGCGTCGGATCATGACCTTCGCGGTGCCCTACCGCGCCAAGCTGCTGGTCTTCATCGCGCTCTCCGTCGCGGGAGCGTTCCTCGCGGTGGCGACGCCGGTCCTCGCCGGGCAGGTGGTCGACGTCATCGTCGCCCGGGGCGAGGTGGCAACGATCGTCCGGCTCGCGGTCGTCATCGCCCTCGTGGCCGTGGCGGACGCCGCCGTATCGCTGCTGACGCGATGGTACTCGGCTCGGATCGGCGAGGGGGTTATCCTCGACCTCCGCACAGCCGTGTTCAACCACGTCCAGAAGATGCCGATCGCCTTCTTCACCCGGACCCGGACGGGCGCCCTCGTGAGTCGCCTCAACAACGACGTGATCGGCGCTCAGCAGGCCTTCAGCGGCACCCTGTCCGGCGTGATCACGAACCTCGTCGCCCTGATCCTCACCCTGATCGTCATGCTCAGCACCTCCTGGCTCGTGACGGTCCTCGCGGTGGTGATGCTCCCCGTCTTCCTGGTACCCGCGCGCCGTATGGGTGGCCGCCTCGCAGCGCTGCGTCGCGAAGCCGCCGACCACAACTCGGCCATGAGCACGCAGATGACCGAGCGCTTCTCGGCTCCCGGCGCCACGCTCGTCAAGCTGTTCGGCCGACCGGACCAGGAGGCCGAGGAGTTCCGTGTCCGCGCCGCCCGCGTCCGCGACATCGGTGTCCGGACGGCGATGCTGCAGTTCGTCTTCGTCACCGCGCTGATGCTCGTCTCCGCCCTCGCGCTCGCCCTCGTCTACGGCCTCGGCGGCTCCCTCGCCCTCGCCGGGCAGCTGGACACCGGTGAGGTGGTCACCCTGGCGCTCCTGCTCACCCGCCTCTACGCACCGCTGACCGGCCTCGCGAACGCCCGGGTGGAGATCATGAGCGCGGTGGTCAGCTTCGAGCGCGTCTTCGAGGTGCTCGACCTCGAACCGCTCATCCAGGAGAAGCCCGACGCCGTCACCGTCTCCGAGGGTCCGGTGTCCGTGGAGTTCGACGACGTCCGCTTCGCCTACCCCTCCGCGGACAAGGTGTCCCTCGCCTCCCTTGAGGAGGTCTCCACGCTGGACACCCGCGGCGGCGAAGAGGTGCTGCACGGTGTCTCCTTCCGGATCGAGCCGGGCCAGACCGTCGCCCTCGTCGGGACGTCCGGAGCAGGCAAGTCCACGATCGCGCAACTCCTCTCGCGGCTGTATGACGTCGACGAGGGCGCCGTGCGCCTCGCCGGGACGGACGTCCGCGACATCGCCTTCGCCTCCATGCGGCACACCCTGGGCATGGTGACCCAGGACGGCCACCTGTTCCATGAGACCATCCGCTCCAACCTGCGACTCGCGCGTCCGGAGGCGTCCGAGGACGAGGTGTGGGACGCCGTCAGCCGCGCGCGGCTCGAGCCGCTCATCCGGTCCCTGCCGGACCAGCTGGACACCATGGTGGGCGAGCGAGGCTACCGACTCTCCGGTGGTGAACGCCAACGGATGACCATCGCGCGACTGCTCCTCGCTCAGCCGCGCGTCGTCATCCTCGACGAGGCGACAGCGGCACTGGACTCGACCTCGGAGGCGGCGGTGCAGGCCGCGCTCAGCGAGGCGCTCGAGGGACGCACGGCGATGGTCATCGCGCACCGGCTCTCGACCATCCGCAGCGCGGACCTGATCCTCGTGGTCGAGGACGGCTTGATCGTGGAGCGCGGGACGCACGACGAACTCCTGGCTGCCGGCGGGCGGTACGAAGAGCTGCACCGGACGCAGTTCGCCGTCCAGAAGAACCTGTCAGCGGATGAGGACACACCGAGCGGGACCTGACCGCGGTCGCTCCGCCCGAGCCCGCATGCGGCTCGCCTAACGGAGACGCCTGCGCAGGAGCAGGGCGGCGCCGCCCGCGAGCAGGCCGGCGGCGACGACGCCGGCTCCGCCGAGCTGCCAGCCCGTCAGCGCCAGGTCTCCGTCAGCGGAGGGTCGTGCTGCGGCCGACGGGCTCGGCGACGCGATCGCCCCTGCTCCAGGACCTCCCGAGGGCGGGCCAGCGGTCGAAGTGGCCGTCGGAGGGACCGGCTCGACTTGAGCGCCGGGAACCGACCAGGTTCCCGCGGCGAACGTGACGGGCAGGGTCGCCGCCGTGACCACCGACGACGGGATGCCTGACTCGAGGACGAGGCACTCGAGCGCGAGGGTCGCGTCGCCCTCTTCGACGCCGGCGTCCACGACCTCCTGGAACGAGATGGCCATCGGCACCTCGACCGGCTGCCCGGCGGCCACCGTGACGGTCGGAGACGTGACGACGGTGATTCCTCCCGCCGTCACGGAGAGGCGGGCGGCGTCGTCCGCATCGGCGGGGCAGCCCGCGGCGAGCAACGCGGAGCCGAACGACGGGACGGCGCGCGCGTCACCTGACGTGACCGCGGCGCCGGCGGTGTCGCGCAGCGTGAGCGGTGCCGGGGCCGAGGCGGCGACGGCAGCACCGGCGCCGGCGAGGCAGAGGACCGCGCTGACGCTGAGCGCTGCCGTGACGAGCAGAGCGCGCCCTGCAGCACGGAACGGAGAACGGCGGATGACGGGGACAGTGGAAGACATCGGGACCTTTGGTGGGTGCGGTGGGCCTCCGGGACGGGGATACCCGGCGACGCCAGGACTATCGCCCACGCACGTGAATGGGTTGTGAACGCCGGGTGTCGCCCACGGCACCGGCCGTTGGGCCGAGGTTCACCTCCGCTGCCTACGATCGGCGCGTCCGTCCGATGAAAGTGATGCCATGCCCTTCGACCCCCGCCCCGAGCAGCCCGCGCCCACCGGTGGCGCACCCTCCGTGACCGAGGAGCAGCGGGGCGCATCGGCCCGGTCCGGTCTCTCCCGCCGGTCCTTCCTGGGGGCATCCGTCGCTGCGACGGTCGCAGTGGGAGCGACCGCCCAAGGGCTCGGGAGCGCGGCCTCCGCCCAGGCCGCGCCGCTACCGTCCGCGTCGGCAGTCGTCGCCCCGGACGCAATCTCCTGGCTGGTGTTCGACCACCACGTGCACTCGGTCTACTCGCACGACGCCAAGTACCCGATGACGACGATCCTCGACCAGGCGCAGCGTTTCGCGGTCGACGCGATCGCCTTCACCGAACACAGCAACAAAGGACATGCCAACGTTGGCGGGGTGTTCAACGCGGCACGCGAGATCGACACCGCGCGGGCGGCTCGCCCCGACATGCTCGTGCTGCAGGGGCTCGAGTGGTACATCCCGGGAGCCGAGCACGCGACCGTGCTGATCGCGCCCGGGCCCCAGACGACCCTCGTGTTACGCCGCTTCGAACTCGACCACGACGGCAAGCTCAACGGATGGGAGAAACCGCGCCCCGGCACCGAAGACGCCGCCGAGTGGCTCGTGCACGCGACCGACGGTATAGCCTGGCTCGGCGCCCAGAAGCGTGCCGGCGTCATCGACGACGTGATCGTCCTCGCGAACCACCCGAGCCGCCTCGGCATCGACTCGCCCGGAGAACTCCGTGCCTGGCAGGACGCCGACCCAGAGGTGTTCGTCGGCATGGAGGGCGCTCCCGGCGCCCAGGCCGGAGCGATCGCCGCGAACGCGACCGAACGCTCGCGGCGCGGCGAGTACGAGAACACCGCCAGCGAATTCTCGTTCCCCGGCTACCCCGCGGAGGCCTATCTGACGCACGGTGGCTTCGACTGGACGACGGCCGTCGTCGGCGGGATGTGGGACTCGCTGCTGAGCGAGGGGCGGCGCTGGTGGATCACCACGAACAGCGATCTGCACCTCAAGGAGTCCGACGCCACACGCGTCGGCGACTTCCCGACCGGGCCGGGCTGGGAGGCCGGGGCAACCCTCGCGAACTTCAACCGCGCCGGCCGTCGACCCGACCCGATCGCCACGGACACACCCCAGAACGGCGCCGACTTCTGGCCGGGCGAGTTCAGTCGGACGCACGTCGGGGCCGTCGACCGGTCGTCCGCCTCCCTCCTCGACGCGATCCGCGCCGGCCGTGTCTGGGTCGACCACGGACACCTCGTCGCCGGACTCTCCGTCGTGCTCCGTGCCACCGACCAGCCGGAGACCGGCGTCACCCTGGGCGGGACCCTCACCGTCGCAAGCGGCACCGCCCTCGAGCTCGTGGTCGACGTCACGCCCACCACGACGCCCACCTCGCGGGGCACGACACCGAGACTCGCGCACCTCGACCTGATCCGCGGGCGTGTCACCGGGCCCGTCGCCGACCGTGACGAACAGCGCGCACCCGGCACCCGAGTCGTCGAAATGCTCGACGTCACCGACCGCAGCGATTCCCCGTTCCGTGTCGTGGTGCCGCTCGAGCCGGCCGCTGAGGACGGCTATGTCCGCCTTCGTGGCAGCGATGGCCAGGTGCACGGGGTCGGTCCGCTCGGCGCCGAGATCGACTCGCGGGCACCCCAGCCGTACCCGGTCTCCCCAGCTGACCCCTGGGCCGACACCTGGCTGTACACGAATCCGATCTTCATCAGCGTGACCTGAGACCGGTCGGAACCCGCCTGTGCTGGCGGCGCTGGGTCGACGGGTCCGGTGCTCGGCGAATACGCGAACGAGCTGCACGGCTTCACGAGGCAGTCCGAGAAACCCCTGACGTCTGGGACACGGCTCTTCGGTGGGCTCGCCGGGGTCGAACCGACGACATCCACGGTGTAAAGACTCCTGGATCGGACGGTTCTCCGTGTTTCCGGCCCTCAGCGCTTGCCCTGCTGAGCGCATCCGCGCGGCCCGCCCGGTCCCCCTCGATGTCCTCCGCGGTGGCGTTGCTGGTGAGGTCGTCTTGGTCGAGATCCACGGTGAGGACACAGAGCCTGGCGAGCACCGCGCGGCGTACGTGCTGGGACAACGTTGTGCTCCTGCCGACGCTCGCCACGGTCGTCTCAGCCAGAACGACGCAGGTCGCCCTGTCCGCCCAGGAACGGATGCAGAAGCTCGAGCAGCTCGCGCGGGCGATCGAGCGGGATGATGTGGCCGCTGTCCGGAAGGAGCCGCGCCTCCAGGTGATCCGTCAGCGGCTCGAGCTGAGCAGCCGTCGCTCCGGCCACGGTCCTGCCCCCGATGGCAAGTGTCGGCACCCGGAGCCGACGCGTTCTGACGGCTTGGGCAACTTGCGCCGCGTTGGCGGCGAGAGCGCGGTAGTGCTCGAAGGCGCTGCGGAGGGAGTGGCGTCCGCGATAGGCCTCGATGAAGGCGTCGCGGATCTCAGGCTCCACTCCGCGACCGTCATGGGTCCCCGTGCGGAGGAAGTACTCGATGTACTCGGACTCGTGTCCTTCGAGAACCGTCTCGGCGAGATCCGGGACAGCGTGGAAGCCGAACCACCACGGAGGGCCGCCTGGCACGAAGGCCTCGGCTCCTGGTAGGGCGCCGATCATGCCCTCCATGAGCACAAGACGATCCACCCGATCGGGGTTCTCGAGCGCGAGCATGAACGCAGGAGTCACAGCCGCGTCGATCGCGACCACCGCCGCATGGTCGACGTCGAGGGCGTCGAGGATGCAGAGCGCATCTCCCGCGAGGCTCCGCGCATCGTATCCGGACACCGCTCGCTCACTGTCGCCGAGCCCGCGCAGGTCGGGAGCGATCACGCGGTGCGTCTCGGCCAGAGTCGGGATGACCGCGCTCCAGACACGCCAAGTGTGCGGGAACCCATGGAGCAGCAGTACAGCCGGTCCCTCGCCTTCCGTGATCACGTGGAGGCGCGCTCCATCGGACTCGACTGTGGTGGACGTGGTCATGACACCTCATCTAGGTTTCTGTTGGAGACCATTTCACGATAGGAACATCTTCATGTCACCGGAAGACGGCACTCTCCGCTCACCTGGTTCCCCCGAGGGAACCGACCCGCTCGGCAGCCGAGGGGATCTCTTCGACCCCGCATGCCCCACCCGTCGGCTCCTGGACCGGATCGGCAGCAAGTGGACTGCGATGATCGTGATCCAGCTCCACGACGCCTCGCCAGAGGAGCTGCGCTTCTCCGAGTTGAAACGCCGAGCCGCCGGTGTCTCGCAAAAGATGCTGGCCCAGACCCTTCGATCGCTCGAGCAGGACACACTCGTCTCACGTCGTGTTGAGGCAACCACTCCGCCGCGGGTCCACTACCGTTTGACCGAGCTCGGCGAGTCTCTCTACCCGCCGATCGCGGCGCTCCGCGAGTGGGCCGAGTCGAACATGAGAACTATCGACAGGCCTGACGTCCGAGATCGTTGAGACCGACTTCGGTGGGCCGTTCAGCTCTCCATGTTGGCGTCATAGTCTTCGCCAGGGTGTCGAGCTTCGGATGTGGATTCATCATGCTTCCAGTTGTCTGCCCCCAGCCAGTCCTCGCACGCTGCCCGCAACGGTTGGCACCAGGACCAGCCGTCGCCCGCGCACTGGTGAGGTTGGTCGCGGCGTGTGCCGAGTAGCGACCATGAGTGATCTGCAGGTACGGCAAGCCCGAGACGACGAACACCGGTGTTTGGCTTCCGAGAGCGGGTGGATGCTGCCAGCATCAGGGCCGGCGACGCAGTCGATTGTCGGTATTCCCGTAGAAGCGGCTGATCAGGAGCGTCCCACCGGCGCCGTGCACGATGATGCTCCCGAGCACGACCAGGCACGCGGCGGCCAGCACGGGATACCCCTGATCGAGTGGGAGAGCGTTGAAGGCGATCAGTCCGAACACAATCGACGCCGCACCCCGGGGGCCCATGGTCGCGATGAAGAGCCGGTCGCGGGGCCGCAGTCGCGTGCCGAGTAGTGATACCCATACCGGAATGAAACGGCCGACCGTCAACGCGAAGAACGCGAGGAGCAGCGTGGGCCACCAGGTGTACGTCGCGCTGACAAGGGTGACTGCGGCGACCCCGAACGCAAGCCAGAGGAAGAGGTTCACCGTGGACGTGAGATCCTCCACGAAAGAGAGTTCGGGTTCCTCCTTCCAGCCTTTCCCACGCGCGAACCGGAACGCGATCCCACACACGAACGCGGCGACGAACCCGTTCGCACCGACCAGAAGCGCCAGCCCGAAGGTCGCCATCGGTAGAGCAGCGATACCAATCCTGATGCTCTGCTGATCCGCCCATCCCGCGCGGAGCACGACGCCGAAGGGCTTGCCGACTGCGGTGCCCACGATGCTCCCGACGATGATCGCGAGCAGCCCGGCAGGAGCCGCGCTGAGGAGCGCAGCAACAGCGTCTGTTCCGGGAGTCGTGGTGCTCGAGGCAAGCGCGAGCGCTCCCAGGAGGAGCGGGGCGACCAGGCCGTCGTTGTATCCGCTCTCGACACTCAGCCACCGTCGAACCTGGTTCGGGATCCTCTTGTCTCGCACGATGGACAGCTCCGGGGAGAAGTCAGCCGGGACGGAGATGCAGGCGATGGCGAGCACCGCGGCGGTTGACAGACCGAGCGGGAGGCTGAGTCCGAGCGCGACGACCATCGCGACCGACAGTGGTAGCGCGATGAACAGCAACCGCAGTGGCACCGGGCCGAACTGAGCGCGAATCGAACCGCGGACGTCGACCGCATCGACGAACAGCAGGAGCGCGAGGGCGATCTCCGCGAGATTGAGCGCCAGATGCGAATCGAAGAACTCGACGGATCCGTCGCCGATGAACAAACCGGTGACTGCGCCGATGACGACCATGATCATCGGGCCGTTCACCCAGATCGACTTGAGTTTTCGGTGGAGGACCGCCCACACGAGCGCTGCGAGGCTGAGAAGGACGATCATCGCTGCCATGACGCTCCTCTCAGGTGTCCTCCGGGACGACGACAGGCACAGTCTACGAAGGGAACAGTGGGCGAAGCCCGCCGCGGCGACAATCCTTATCCGAGACCTAGGAAGCAGCCCTACGGTGCTCACATGACACGGAAGAGACGGTGGATGTCCTGGGGCGCGGCCGGGTCGGTGGCTGCGGTCGTCGTGGTAGGCGTCATCGTGGCCTCGAGTTCGTCGGAGCAGGTGGACCAGGTACCCGCGGCTGCGACCGCTCGAGCGGAGCGGGCGACCATCACCGCGACGATCAACGGGAAGGGTGTGATCGCAGCGGCCAGCACCGCTTCCGCCGGATTCATCGACGGCGGTCGGGTGAACACGATCTCCGTCGCAGTCGGCCAGACGGTCGCAGCCGGGCAGGAACTCGCCACCGTCGACCCGGGCCCTGCGGACCTGGCGCTCGAGAAGGCCAACGGTGCCCTCGCCGCAGCCCAGAGTTCCCTGGATGCCGCCCGGCAGACCGCACAGGCCGCCGTCGATTCGCTCACGGCTGCGAAAACTGCTCTCGCCACACTCGCAGCCGACGCGCCGGAGCGCCAGAGCACGGAGGCGACCGTTCGGGACCTCACCGCGCAGGGGCCCTCGCAGCGCGATGCCGTCGCGCAGGCAGAGAAGGTTCGCGACGATGCTCGCCGTGACGTGGCTGCAGCGCAGACCGCGCGCGACCAGACCACGCTGCTCGCCCCGATCGCGGGTGTCGTCACCGCGGTCAACGGCACGGTCGGGACGATCCTTTCGGGCGGTCAGTCGTCGCAGGCCACCAGCGACGGCGCGAACGCAGCGTCGGCGGCCGTGTCGGCGGGACTCGTCTCGATCTCCGACGTGTCGAGCCTCCGGGTGACCGCGTCGATCCCAGAGGCCGACATCGCGTCAGTGGCCGTCGGGCAGACCGCCACGGTCACCTTGCCGGTCAAGGGCACCGAGCCCATCGCCGGCACGGTCATCGCCGTGGCTCCGACACCACAGAGCAGCACCGACGGTGTCGTGACGTACGCGGTCACGATCCAACTTGCGGCGACTCCGCCGGGGGTGAGACTTGGACAGACCGCGATCGTGGCCGTCACGGTCGCCACAGCGGAGAACGCGACGGTCGTCCCGGCGGAAGCCGCACAGCTCTCATCGACGACCACGGGAACGGTCGAGGTCCGAAGCACATCCGGCAAGACGAAGACCGTCGATGTGACCATCGGCATCACCACACCGACACAGGTCCAGATCGTCGCGGGGCTCGAACCCGGTGACACGGTGCAGTTCACCACCCCCACCGCACAACCGGTGACCGGTGACGGAGTCGACGGTCAGATGCCTGACGGCGGCGACGGTTCGTTCGGCGGTCCGCAGTGAGGCCGGCCATCTCGCTCGAGGGGATCACCCGCCACCACCCCGGCCACGACGGCTCCGTCGTCCGCGCCCTGAACGGCATCGACCTCACCGTCCCGTCCGGTGAGTTCCTGGCGATCGTGGGCCCGTCCGGCGCCGGCAAGTCCAGCCTGCTCAACATCCTCGGCTGCCTCGACCGTCCCACGTCCGGTGAGCTCCGCATCAACGACCGGCTCGTCTCGACGATGCCCTCCGCAACCGTCGCCGACATCCGCAACGCTGAGATCGGTTTCGTGTTCCAATCGTTCAACCTCATCCCGGCGCTCACTGCGAGCGGCAACGTGGAGCTACCGATGGTCTACGCGGGGGTCGGGCGTCGTGAGCGCCGAGCACGTGCGGGAGAGGCGCTGGATCGGGTGGGTCTTGCCGCCTACACCGAGCGCCATCCGAACCAGCTGTCCGGTGGCCAACAGCAGCGGGTGGCCGTGGCGCGGGCGATCATCAACGACCCCGCCTTCATCCTCGCCGACGAACCCACCGGGAACCTCGACTCCGAGTCGACGGAGGACGTCCTCGGCATCATCGAGGAGCTCCATCGCACGGGCTCGACCGTGGTCCTCATCACGCACGAGGACGACGTCGCCGCTCGCGCAGAGCGGATCGTGACGATGCAGGACGGCCGGATCGCCTCAGACGAACGACGTCACCCGGCGCTCACCGAACAGGTCGGCACCCGATGAAGGCCGCTGATCTCCTCGGTGCCGCCTTCCGCGGCATCACCGGCAATCTGACGCGGTCGATGCTCACCGTCGTGATGATCGTCATCGGCGTCGGATCGGTCATCACACTCGTGGCGGTCGGGAACGGGGCGTCGAAACAGGTGAACGATCAGATCGCCGCGCTCGGCGCGTCGGCGATCACCGTCTCACCTGGGTTCTCGGACTCGGGACCGGGAGCGGCACTGCAGATCGAGGACGCCGACGCGGTCCGCTCGAGTCCTGTGGCGTCGAGCGTGTCGAGCGTTGCACCGCAGGTCTCCGCCGAAAAGCGGGCGGTCGCGGGGAACCGCTCGGTCTCACTCACCGTCGTCGGCACCACCGCGGACTACTTCTCGATCACGAACGCCGTGATGGGAGCAGGCCGGGCGCTGGCCGCATCCGATGCGGTGGGTGGCGGTGAGGTCACCGTCCTCGACGCACGATCCGCATCGGCGCTCTTCCCAGCCGGTGGCGCCATCGGGCAGACCGTCCTCGTCGGATCCACGCCGCTGCGCGTCGTCGGTGTGCTCGCCGAGGGAGGCGCAGCGCAGCAGATCTTCGGCTCAGGCCGCACGATCTACGCGCCGATCGACCGTGTCCGCGCCTCCATCACCGGATACGGCCAGTTGAGCGCTCTGACCGTCGGCGCGGTCTCACCGGCCGCCGTCGAACAAGCAGTCGCCGAGGTCCGTTCGGTCCTCGCCCTGCGACACCCGTCCGGGACTGGCGCCGGCGCATTCGACATCTCCACCCCGAACCAGCTCCGCGCGGCGCTCGGCGGTTCTGCAGCGAGCCTGGACGGGATGCTCGCAGGAGTCGCAGCGATCAGTCTGCTCGTGGGCGGTATCGGGGTGACCAACGTGATGCTGCTCACCGTTCGGGAACGGACCAGGGAGATCGGAATCCGGAAGGCCCTCGGAGCCCGACCGCTCTCCATCGCCGGACAGTTCATGATCGAGGCCACCGCACTGAGCGTCATCGGCGGCACGCTCGGGGTCGTAGCCGCGTTCATCGTGACCCGGGCTCCGATCAACGGCATCCCACCGGCCATCGAACCGGCCACGGTCCTGCTCGCGGCCGGCCTCTCGATCGGGATCGGGATCGTCTTCGGGACGTACCCCGCTGTCCGCGCCTCGAGGATGGACCCGGTGCGAGCGCTCCGCGTCGGCGTCTGAGAGCTGATTCACGCGGCGGGCGGTACCGCGGAGCTCGGACCGATGCGGAGGGAGGCGACCAGTTCCGCGTAGAGCGGACTGGTTGCGAGCAGCTCGTCATGCGTACCAGCTGCGGCCAGCGAGCCATGCTCCATCACCATGATGCGATCGGCGTCCATCACTGTGGAGAGGCGGTGGGCGATCGTGACGACCAGGCTGTCTCGGGCGATCAGCTCGACGACGTCGTGGATGGCCGCTTCGGTCAACCCGTCGAGCTGCGCCGTCGCCTCATCGAGCAGCAGGATGTCGGGCCGGCGCACGATCGCCCGCGCCACACCGATGCGCTGTCGTTGCCCTCCGGACAGGCTCGTCGTGCTCACGGGCTCATCGAGTCCCTGCGGGAACCCGGCGACCAGCTCGCGGAGACGGACCGCGTCCAGGGCCGCCCACAATTCGTCATCCGAGGCATCCGGGTATCGGTAGGCGAGGTTGTACCGCACGGTGCCGGCCAGGAGTGGTGTCTCCTGCTCGACGTAGGCGATTCGCTCACGCATCGAACTCAGTGACAGCGCAGCGGTGTCCGCGCCGTTGAGGAGGATTCGGCCGCTCTCGGGGCGATGGAAACCGAGGATGAGCGAGAAGAGGCTGGTCTTGCCAGCGCCGGACGGGCCGACGACGGCGAGCTGGCCGTGCCAGGGGAACGTCGCACTGAAGTCACGCACGGCCGGTGACGTGGCGCCTGGGTAGGTGTATCCGACGCTGTCGAAGACGAGAGCGTCTGGGCTCGCTCGGTGGGGGGAGACCGCACGCCCGGAAGCGGTGTCCTCCGCAGCGATGTCGTCGGTCTCGCGGATCCGAGCGGCCGCTGCAGCGCCTGCTTGCAGCTCGGCGACGTACATGGTGATCGAGCTGACCGGCTCGACCAGTTGGAACGCGTACAACAGGAATGCGACCAGCGTCGACACCTCCAGCGAACCGGCTCCGATCCTCCAGGCGCCGACTGAGAGGATGACGAGGATCGCGAACTGGATGCCGGTACCGGCGATCGTCCATGCCAGCGCCTCGGTGCGATTCGCCCGCTTGCCGTGCACCATCGCATCCTGAGCCTCGGCCAAGACGCGAGCCTCTTCGGCGGACTCGGCGCCAGCAGCCTTCATCGTCCGGATGGCGCGCGCACCGCCCTCCAGGATGCCTCCCAACCGTCCGATCGACGCCTGGGCCAGACGTTGCGCCGCCCCGATCCGCGGCATGAGTCGGCCGGCGAAGACGCCGATGACCGCGATGCACCCGAGGGCGAGCAGGAACAGGGTCGGGTCGAGGACCGCCATGAGCACGAGACCGCCGATGAGGGCGATGGTCTGGTTCACGAGATTGACGAGGCTGCTCGAGGTGGCTTCCCGGAGCAGCACGGTGTCGGAGGTGACCCGGGTGACGACCTCTCCGGTCGGGCGGAACTGCAGATCGGCGATCCTTCCTCGGAAGAATCGGCCGACGAGCAGGGCCCGCACCGAGAAGACGATGTCCTCGGCGAGGTTGCCGAGCAGCACCGCCTGCGTGAATCCGAATCCGGCGCCGAGTACAACGAGGCCGAGGAGGAGGGCGATCGGCTCGACCATGCTCGCATCCGTGCCGATCGCGTCGAGGATCTGCTTGGTCACCAGCGGCGACGCCAGGGCCGCGGCTGTCGATCCGAGGCCGAGCGCGAAGCCGACCAGGAGCCGACCGCGATGTGGTCGGATGAATGACCACAGGATTCGGGCGTTCGGCCAGCGAGACACGATCATCGGGCACCACCGAGGCAACCGACTTCCAGATCCTGAAGTGCGGGCGGAACGACGACGGGACGTCGGATGGGCAGGTGCGGGGCTGTACTCATGGCAGACGCAGGCTACGAACGGCACGTAAGTGCCGGATAAGCGCCACGCACCTGCGCCGTCCAGCAGACTTACCTCACGCCCATCCGAGGGCCGTACGTTCCCGGCATGACGACTGATCGCGCCGACACGACCGAAACCCCGACCGCGCCGGGATCCCGACGGCTTCTCGGACTCGACCTGTTCCGCACGCTCGCCATCTTCGGGATGCTCGTCGCCCATGTCGGCCCCGCCGCGTGGTCCCCCGACGGCGGCTTCGGTCGCGTGCACTGGGAGTGGGAGGTGTTCCACTCGCGGATGCCCGCGATGTTCGCCTTCGCAGCCGGACTCTCCCTCAACCTGTCCGCCCGCCGATCGGAGACCCGCGGGCGCGAAGCCACCGGCATGCTGGTTCGCGCGGCTCTCCTGCTCGGCTGCGGTCTGGCGTTGCTCGCGCTCCAGACACCCGTCGTGGTGATCCTCCCGGCGTTCGCGGTGTTCTTCGTCCTCGTCATCCCGTTCCTGCGCCTGAGCACCACGCCACTGTTGATCCTGACCGGGACCTGGGCCGTCATGGGCCCACCGCTGTCGTTCGGGCTCCGAACCCTCTGGCCTGATCGGAGCGACCTCCTGTGGGACCTCCTCATCGGCGGTGACTATCCGGCGCTGACCTGGATGCCGTTCCTGCTCGCGGGTGTCGGGGTCGGACGGCTCGACCTGGCTGCTCGAACCGTCCGCCGACGCCTCGCCCTCACCGGAGCGGTGACGGCGGCGGTCACGTACGGCGGTTCGGCTCTCGCGATGCACCTAGCAGGTCACGCTGCGATCCTCGCCGCTCTGCCCGGACGTGGAGCACCCGAGTACGCCAGACGCTTCTTCGCCGAGCACGGTGTCACCGACACCGGCTCCTGGTGGTGGCTCGTGAGTGCCGCACCGCACTCCGGGAGCTGGGGAGACGTCCTGGGCGCGCTGGGTGTCTGTCTCCTGCTGCTTGCACTCCTGCTGACGGCGGGCGATCGGGCGACCCGGAGAGGCCGGTCGAGCGCCGGTCGAGCCAGCCGTCGTGTGACGATCTGGCTCGCGACACCGGGTGCCATGGTGCTCTCGGTCTACGCGCTGCACATCCTGATGATGTGGGCGATCTCAGCCCTGACGGGCCACCGCTTCGCTCCTGCCCAACCGGCGTGGATGCTCGCCGTCTTCACGGTCACGGTCACCGGCTCGGCCGTCCTCTGGTCTCGGTTCCGTACGCAGGGGCCGCTCGAACTGCTCATGAGTCGGACGAGCCGCGCCCTCCTGCGGGCCGGACGAAGGGGAACGCGATCGACTCGCGGATCGTCGCACCGGTGAGCAACATGACGATCCGGTCGACGCCGAGGCCGAGGCCGCCGGTGGGCGGCATGCCGAGTTCCAGCGCGGTCAGGAACGACTCGTCGACCTCCATCGCCTCGGGGTCACCGCCCGCGGCCAACAACGACTGGGCGGTGAGCCTCGCGCGCTGCTCGAACGGGTCGGCGAGCTCCGTGTAGGCGGTGCCGAGCTCCATTCCGAATGCCACGAGGTCCCATCGCTCCGCCAGCCCCGGTGTACGCCGGTGGCCGCGCGTCAGTGGCGACGTGCTGGCCGGGAAGTCGATGTAGAACGTCGGAACCGTCGTCGCGGGCTCCACGAGTTCCTCGTAGAGGCGTTCGAGGAGGTGTCCCGTGTCGTCCGCGCTGCGCGGCTCGATGCCGTGCTCTCGAGTGATCCGCTCCAGCGTCGCACGGTCCGTATCGATCGTCACGGTCGTCCCGACCGCAGCTGAGACCGCATCGGACACGGTGATGACGGGCCAGTCCTGGGTGAGGTCGACGATGCTGCCGTCCGGACCGCTGATGAGCGCCGTACCGCTGACCGCCACCGCCATGCGGGTGATGAGCCGCTGCGCCAAGTGCCGCATGACCGTGTAGTCGGCGTAGGCGCGATAGGCCTCCACGGCTGTGAACTCGGGATTGTGCGTCGCATCGGCGCCTTCGTTGCGGAAGTTCCGGCCGATTTCGAACACCTGGGGGAAGCCGGCCACGATGAGACGCTTCAGCGCCAGCTCCGGCGCGATGCGCAGGGTGAGGTCCGTGCGGTAGGCGTTGATCCGTGTCCGGAAGGGACGGGCGTTCGCGCCGCCGTGGACGGTCTGCAGGATCGGGGTCTCCACTTCCAGGTAGCCGTCCTCGAGCAGCCCCGATCTGAGTGCCTGGATGGCGTGTGACCGAGCGCGGACCATCGCGGCCGCCTCGGCGTTGACCGCCAGATCGAGGTGTCGCTGTCGGATGCGGGTCTCCGGGTCGTTCAGACCATTCCTCCCGGGCAACTCGTGGAGCGATTTCGCTGCGAGCGTCCAGTCGACCGCGATGAGACTCGGCGTGCCGGTCCGGCTGCTGCCGATGGTGCCGGAGAACGAGACCACATCACCGGGTTGGCTGGCGCGAAGCGCGTTGAAGCGCGCGGTCCGGTCCGCAGTGGCCAACACCTGAATCGCCGTGTGGTCCTCCGACACGTCGAGGAAGAGTACGCCGCCGTGGTCGCGCCGACGCAGCACCCGCCCGGCGATGGACACCGCGCGCGGTGGGAGCACGCCGGACACCACGTCGGCGACGCTGTGGGTGCGGGGCACCTCCGCCGGGTAGAGGTCCTCCCCGGCCGTTTGCATGGCGATGGCCCGGTTGGCTTTGGCGAGGTGGGTGCCACGCCGCCGGACCGTCGCCGTGGCGGTGGTGGCCGGGGCACCGAGCGCGGCGACGCGCTCGGCGAAGTCCTCGGGTCGGAACGGCACCTGCCCGAGGAACTCTCGCCGGTGTCCGCGACGGTCGATGATCGAGTGTCCGAGGAAGCCCTCGGCCCGGGCGGCCGCCAGCCACACACGCCCGAGCGAGGCGCCGCGGTCGCTGAGGAGGAGCCGAGGCCGCCAATCCGGTGCGTAACGCTCGTTGGCGCGACGGAGCGAGTCGAGTTGCCAGCGGCGAGAGAGGGCCAGCAGCACGCGACGCTTCAGGCGGAGGACACGACCGGCTCCGGGGCGCTCACCTCGCACGAGGATCTCGCGGAACATGGCGAAGTTCAGCGATATCCGCGCGATCTGTCGGGATGCCGCCTCGTCGACGAGCCAGGCCACCAGGAACTCGGTCACCCCGTTGACGGCGTCCGGGCTGCGACGCATGAGATCGAGCGAGAGGCCGTCATGGTTCCACGGTACGAACACCAGAAGCGCCTTGACAGCGTCGTCTGCATCGTGGGCCGTGACAACGACCGATCGTGCGTCGCCGGCGTCGCCGAACCTGGACAGCGCCATCGAGAAGCCGCGCTCGACCTCGTCGTCACGCCACTGGTCACCGAGCTGGACGAGCTGCTCGAGTTCGGTCGCGGACAAGTCACCCTGCCGTCGCAACTGCGCCCGGTACCCCGCCTTGCGGACTCGCCGGACCGCGGCGCTCACCTGCGGATCACGCGCGAGGCGGTCGATCGACCGCTCGTCGGTGTTCAGGATCGCTTCCTCTCCCATCGAGGTGCTCTGCAGGCCGAGCCGCTCGTAGCAGCGCGCCCCACGCTCGGTCGTGGACAGGACCGCGGGGATCCACCCGTACTGGCGGGACTGATCCACGAACGCACGGGCGGCCTCCCCCCACGACGTCTCGTAGCCGATCGGGTCGCCACTGGCCAAGGCGATCCCGTCGATGACGCGGAAGGAGACGGCAGCTCGCCGGTCCTGAGAGAAGACGACGGACTTGTCGCGCCGGGTGGCGAAGTACGCGAGTGAGTCGTCAGTGCGTGACTCCGCGAGCAGTCCACGCAGGTGGACTTCTTCATCGGCATTCATCCGACGCGAGACCCGGGCCGTGCGCAACAGGATCAGGAGCGCGATCAACAGGGCAGCCCCGGAGATACTCGAGACGAGGAGCGGGACCGGTTCTCCTGGACGGGAATCCTGGTCGTGCAGCAGGGTGTCCAGCGGCTCCAGGCCGATGGACGCGCTGACCGCCCAGAGCCAGGCGTCCCGCGCGGAGGTCAGTGTCCCGGGGAGCCATTCCGCCAAGACCCCTCCCACGAGGATCGCGAGGGACAGTCCGGCGGCGAGGACCGTCCCAGCCGCACGGTGGGCTGCCGGTTGGAGGCGAGCGGAGAACTCCCGCCGCGATACGAGGAGGGCGGCGATGACGAGGAGAGCGACCACGCCTGCCACCAGGTCTGGTCCGAAGAGGTCATCGGGGACGGCCGAACCGGTTCCGGCCGCGATGAGATCCCAAACAGCGGTGAGGACATTGGGCAGCTCGAACACGGCAGTGGCGACCATCGCCGCCTTCTGACGACGCACGAGCCCGGCCCCGAGCACGAACAGTAGGACGGCGTTGAAGACGAACGGCTCGGGCGAGAGCCCGAAGACCGCCAAGTAGGAACCGGCCCAGTAGATCTCGACCGGCAACAGCAAGGGAGGTACGGACAGGAGCAGGAGCGAGCACCCGAGCAACTGCATGAACCGTCCCATCACGAGCGGCATCATGGAGCGCCTCCGGGACCCGACCGTCGCGCGTGGACCATTCGGATCGACGGCGCGTGCAGACCGTCTGGCCGCATGGACGGCCGGATCGCTCGTGATCGACCGCTTCGGTTCGGCATCGGCCGATGGCACACGTGGTTCGTCAGTGATGGTCATCGGAATCCCCTTGCATGATCGGAACGGACTGACATCGTGCGCGCTGAAGATAAGAGCCGGATAAGACTTCGTCGAATCGGTCTCGGGCGCCCGCCGCGGCCGCCTAGCGTGTGTCGGGAGGAGGCGACCGTCGCCACCAGCATCTCCCGTCGAGGAAGGACCATCCCCGTGGACGTCGACGCCCCGATCAAGCTCCCCGCCGCGCTGTCCGGCGACCTCGGCTCCGACCTGCTCGCGAGCTACTGGCCGAGCGTCATCGCGCTCCTCGTCGCTACGACGCTCATCACGGGACTCGTGTTCGTCGTCCGCGGTCGACGACGCACCGCACGGTCGAGCAAGGTGGCGACGGCTGCGTTCGGGCTTCCCGCGGTCGTGGCGGTCATCTGTGCCTTGGCGCTCGGGATCAACACGTGGGTCGGCTACTTCCCATCTGTCGCCGCGGTGCAACGGTGGCTCGACTCGACCCCGCGCGAACCGGTCGCCGCATTCCCGACGACGGCCGTCCAAGGAGGAACGATGGTCGTCCCGGACGGCGAGCATCGCGTCACCAGCGACGACCGAGGATATGCATTCCTCACCACCGTTCCGGCGGAGGCTCGATCGATGCCGGATGCCGGAGCGTGGGTGTACCTGCCGCCGGGATACGACGCCGCCGGGAACACGGCGACGTACCCGTTGGTCGTCACGCTGCATGGCGCCCCGGGCAGCGCAGCGGACTGGTTCGCCGGCGGCCGCCTCGACCAGGTGCTCGACGCGCTCATCAACGCCGGATCGATCCCACCCGTCGTGGTCGTCTCCCCCGATCTCAATGCCGGACCGGACCGCGTCGATCGTGAGCCCCTCAACCTCCCCGGGGGCCCGCAGATCGAGGATTACGTGGTGAAGGACGTCGTCGGCTGGGCGGACGCACACCTTCGTACCAAGGCGGATGCCAGGCACCGGGTGATCTCCGGGATGTCCTCCGGCGGCCTCGGCTCACTGCTGTACGGACTGCATCATCCCGAGATCTTCGGCGCCGTCGTCTCGATCATGCCCTACACCACCCCCTACACCCCGCAGGTCACGAGCGACCCGGCAGCACGCTCGGCGAACACCCCACTCGATGTCATCGCTGCGCGGCCGGCTGGAGGGGATCAGCAGTTCTTCCTCGGGCAGGGCGACGGTGAGAGGACCGAGCAGGCGACGCAGATCAGGGACGCGCTGCGTACACGCGACCACCCGGCGACACTCCGGGTGCTGCCGGGGCTCGCTCACAATTGGACCGCGGCACGGACGATCATGCCGTACGGGTTGGTCTGGGCGTCTCAGCGATTGGGCTGGGCGAAGGGGTGACCCGCGTCACCACTCGGGAGACGCGCCTGATGCCGGCGTGGGTGTCTCTGGCGGCGCGGTCCGTGGTGCGGTGATCGTGAACCTGGTACGGCCGGGGCGGCTGTCGACGTCGACGTCGAAGCCGGAGGCGGCTGCCAGAGCGCTGACGATCGCCAGTCCGAGACCGACGGTACTCGCATCCCGGGTCTTGCCACCGTTCGCCGGCCGCGCTTGCGTGAACCGATCGAACAGGGAGGGCAACGCTTCGGCTGGGATGCCGGGGCCGTCGTCCTCGACCACCATGGTGGTCGATGCGTCGTCGACGATGACGGAGACGACCACCGCTGTCCCAGGCGGTGTGTGGTGGCCGACATTGGAGACGAGGTTCAGCAGGATCCGTCGGACGGCATCCTCGTCCCCGATGATGACGGCCGGTTCCGGTGGCAACGCCAGCCGCCACCGATGGCCGGGGTGAGCAGCCCGGGCATCCGACACCGTCTCGAGGACGACCTTGGACACGTCGACCTCGTCGAGGCTGAGCGCGGGATCGGCATCGAGTTTGGCCAGGAGGAGCAACTGCTCCACGAGCTTCGTCATGCGTTCCGATTCCGCACCGATGCGGGCGAGCGCCCCGACGACCTCGCGCTGGAGGCCAGGTGTGGTGATGGTGAATTCCGCGTAGCCTCGGATCGCTGCGAGGGGGTTCCTGAGCTCGTGGCTGGCCTCCGCGACGAATCGACGCATCGACTCCTCGGTCGCATGGCGAGCGTTCAGCGAGGCCTCGACGTGGGTGAGCAGGCGGTTCAGCGCGCCGGCGACGCGTCCAGCCTCGGAATCGCGATCCTCTTCGCGGAGTGGCACTCGTTCGCCGTCGGTCACCGCTCCGGAGGACAGTGGTGTGGAGGCGACGCGGTCCGCCACGTCGACGACCCGTTCCAGTGGCGCGAGTTCACGCCGGACGAGCCGGTACCCGATGAACGCGGCGAACGTCGCCGCTGCGAGGGCGATCACGAGCTCGGCGAGGATGAACGTTCGCAGCGTCGCGTTGGCGTCGTCCAGGCCACCGCCGGTGACGAAGGTCAGTCCGGAGTCCGGGCCGTCGGCGAGGTGGAGGGTCGTGCGCAGCGACAGGAAGTCTCCGAGCCCGGGAATGCTGACCGACGTCGCCTCGTCCTCCGGGGTGGGCCGGAGGATCGCCGCCGATTCCGCCGCGGTGAGGTCCCGGGCTGAGTAGTCGGGTGCCACATAGACGGAGAAGAGCACGTCGTCTCCGTCCGCGATGACGTAGTACCCGTCCGGTGACGCGAACAGGCCGAACGGGCCGTTCAAGGACGTGAGGTCGGCAGGCGACGCGACCTCCGCCGTCACCCGTCCGATGGCGTTGTCGCTCGCGAGATACACACCGTTCTCCGCCTGCGCCAGCAGATTCTGCTGGAGGATCGAGACCGACACCACGCCGATGACGCCGACCACCGCGACGATGAGGGAGGAGACGAGCACGACGAGGTGCACACGCAGCGGGAACCGTGTTGCGCGTCGCCTCGGCCTCCACCGCCGCATCAGGCTGTGCGCTCCCGAACCGTCGGTGCCCCGCCCGAGGCGGAAGCGTCTGGTGGTCTGGTCTCCTCGGGGGCGGCCTGGAGCATGTAGCCGACGCGGCGAAGCGTGTGGATCATCGGCGCGCGTCCAGCGTCGATCTTCTTCCGCAGGTACGAGATGTACAACTCCACGATGTTCGACTCACGGCCGAAATCGTACTCCCAGACCCGATCCAGGATCTGATGTTTACTGAGGACGCGGTCGGCGTTCTCTACCAGATAGCGCAACAGCGCGAATTCGGTCGCAGTGAGGGTGATGTCCTCGCCGCCGCGGCTGACCGCGTGGCTGTCCTCGTTGAGGATGAGGTCGCCGACCGTCATCAGTGGGGAGACCGCCTGTCCGAGCATCGGACTTCGTCGTGCGAGTCCACGCAGTCGAGCCACCACCTCATCGATGCTGAACGGTTTCGTCACATAGTCGTCACCGCCGGCGGTGATCCCCGAGATCCGATCGGACACGGAACTGTTCGCCGTGAGGAACAGGACCAGGGTGTCCGGGAGGTCTTCGCGGATACGTTCCAGCACTTCGAGACCGTCCATGTCCGGCAACACGACGTCGAGGACGACCAGGTGCGGGCGGTGGTCTCTCGCCTGCGCGACCGCGGACGCACCGTCCGCCGCGACGAGCACCTTCCACCCCTGCTGACGGAGTACCGCGGAAAGGAGATGTCGCAAGTTGGCCTCATCATCCACGACGAGAACACGGATACGCGCGGAATCAGGAGAGTACGGCGTCAAGGACATGTGTGCAGCCTGCCTGGCATTCCTGTGAGCGGGATAAGGATGGCCTCACAAACCCGCGACGTGAGCTTATCGCCCACCTAACTTCCGGACATACGCTGCCGCCATGCGCCGCCATCCGTCCACGCTGCCAGCGGTCCTCCTGACCAGTGCAGCGGCCCTCTACCTCGGCCTACCGGCGGAGGCACTGCTCGGATTCCCGCTGGATCCGACGCGGTCCTACCTGTCAGAACTGGCAGCGTCGGACCAGCCCAGCTCGATGGTGTTCCGTGGATTGGACCTCCTCGCCGGCGCGCTCGTTCTCCTCGCCTGCGCGGTCATGTTCCGCCGGCTCCACACCACCTCTGACGGGCTGCGTACCGCGATGCTCGCGTCTCTCGCTCTCTTCGGCATCGGCACCATGGCCGACGTCCTGTTCCCGATGGCGTGCGCCCCATCAGCGGACGCTCGTTGTGCGGCAGCGGACGCGGCGGGGACCCTCGGCCCGGCACATCTCGTCCACACGGCGGCCAGCGCCAGCGCGCTGGCGGCTGCTTCGGCCGTAGCGGCGATCCTGCTCATCATGGTCGCCAGGGCGGCCAGGGGTTTGCCCACGGCCTTGGGACCATCACCGTCCCCCCGACGATCGGTCGCCGTCACAGTGGTGACGGTACTCGTCCTCGTCACCAGCATCACCGTCACCGCCTTGTCACTGTCCGGGTCCGCGACGGGTGTCTTGCCGGCAGGAGGCGGTGTCGTACAGCGGGTGCAGACCATGACCATCTGCCTGATGCTGACGGGAGTGCCGCACTGGCTGCGTCCTGCAAAGCGGCCGACAGCAGCAGGCCCATCCGCCGACGATTCGGTCGCCTACGTAGGATTTCTTGCCCTGACTGCTCTGACCCTCTCCGTTGCGGGTGCTGTGACCTTCCTGGCCATCCTCTTGTCCTCCGCCTGAGATCGCGGCGGTGGCGAACCGAATCATCGGGCGAAATGGCATCGCCGCTCCTCATCCGAGGATCCGCAGCCGCGAGGGGGGCACAGGCGGTTGATCTCTTGTGGTGGGCCCTGCCGGGATCGAACCGACGACATCCACGGTGTAAACGTGGCGCTCTACCAGCTGAGCTAAAGGCCCGCGATCGGATGGAACCATCCGATGCGACTCGTCGAGTCTAGCCGGAGTCGCCGTCGGAGCCGGAACGCTCCACAACCCGGGTCCGCGCGCATCCATTGCGACACCGGACGATCGGTCGGGCGCGGTGACGGTCGCTGGCCGTACGATCGAGGGGATGGATACGACGATCCCCACCCCGTACGAAGACCTCCTGCGCGACACGCTCGAGCACGGCGCCGCCAAAGGCGACCGCACCGGAACCGGCACGCGCAGTGTGTTCGGCCGCCAGCTCCGCTTCGACCTCTCCCAGGGCTTCCCGCTCATCACCACCAAGCGGGTGCACTGGAAGTCCATCGCCTACGAACTCCTCTGGTTCCTCCGCGGCGACGGCAACGTCCGCTGGCTGCAGGAACACGGCGTGTCCATCTGGGACGAATGGGCCGACGACCAAGGCGAACTCGGGCCAGTGTACGGCGTGCAGTGGCGGTCCTGGCCGACCCCCGACGGCTCGCACATCGACCAGATCTCGCAGGTCATCGACCAGCTGCGCACCGACCCGAACTCGCGCCGGATCATCGTCTCCGCTTGGAACGTCGCCGACATCCCCAACATGGCGCTCGCCCCCTGCCACGCCTTCTTCCAGTTCTACGTCGCCGACGGCAAGCTCTCGTGCCAGCTCTACCAGCGCAGCGCAGACCTCTTCCTCGGCGTCCCCTTCAACATCGCCAGCTACGCGCTCCTCACCCACCTCGTCGCGGAGCAGGTCGGCCTCGAGGTCGGCGACTTCGTGTGGACCGGCGGCGACTGCCACATCTACGACAACCACGTCGAGCAGGTGACGGAGCAGCTCACGCGCGCACCGTTCCCCTACCCACAGCTGCGCATCAACACGAAGCGCGACAGCATCTTCGCCGTGGAGTACGACGACCTGGAGATCGTCGACTACCAGCACCACCCCGCCATCCGCGCGGCCGTCGCCGTATGAGCCTGGCGCTCATCTGGGCTCAGGCCCACAACGGCGTCATCGGTGCCGACGGCGACATGCCCTGGCACGTCCCCGAGGACCTCGCGCACTTCAAGGCGCTCACCGGGTCGGACGCCGTGATCATGGGACGTCGCACCTGGGATTCACTCCCCCCGCGGTTCCGTCCGCTCCCAGGACGCCCGAACATCGTCGTCACCCGCGATCACGCCTGGTCCGCCGACGGTGCGATCGTCGCGCACTCCCTCGAGGACGCCTTGGAAGCGGCACAGCTCGCCGGTGACGGCCAGGCGTGGGTCACCGGCGGCGCGGGGCTCTTCACCGAAGCGCTCGCGCTCGCCGACAGGCTCGAGGTGACCGAACTCGACCTCGACGTCGCGGGCGACACCTTCGCGCCGATCATCGGCGAGGAGTGGGTGCCGGTCAGGATCGACCCGGCACACGGCTGGTCGGAGTCACGCACGGGTGTCCCCTACCGGTTCATCCGGTACGAGCGCGCGCCCGAGATCGCCATCACCGGCTGAGACGCCCAACGAACCGTATCGACCGGCGCGGGAGACGACTCAGGCCGGCTGACGCAGCTCTTCGAGCGCCGCTCGATAGGCCGCGAGCGAACGAGCTTCGCCCGGTGCCGTGATGAAGCTCTCACGGATGATGCCCTGCTGGTCGATGAGGAAGGTCGCGCGGTTCGCGAACCCCTTCTCCTGCAGGAACACCCCGTACTCCTTGGCGACCTGGCCGTGCGGCCAGAAGTCGGCGAGCAGCTGGAAGCCGTACTGCTCCTGCTCCGCCCACGCCCGCAGCGTGTGCTTGGAGTCGACGGAGATACCCACGAGCGTGACCTGGTCGTCCGTGAACAGGCTGAGGTTGTCGCGGAGCTCGCACAGCTCCCCCGTGCAGGTCCCCGAGAACGCCAGCGGGAAGAAGACGAGGGCGACAGCCGAACTGCCGCGGAACTGACTCAACCTGACCAGTTCGCCGAATTGGTTCGCCAGTTCGAAGTCGGGTGCCAGGGTGTCGTTCTCGAGTGCCATGAGGGTCCTTTCAGGCGGGTTCGCCTGCTCCGGATCGCCCGAGCGGTGGACGGGTCCGATCCGGTCACACATCCTAACCCCGCACCGCAGCTGCACAAACCCGGAGGGGTGCGCCGCTCGGTCACCGTTCCCTGGGGTGACCGGATAGGGTGAAAGGTGGCGCCCGCGTCCATACCCATCAGGACGCATGGAGTTCACCATCACAACCCAGGCACGATCTGCCACGAGAGAAAGGTCGACGGTGACTGTTCACGACCAGGATCCATACTCGTCCAACCACGTAGACGCCGATCCTGAGGAGACGTCCGAGTGGAATGAGTCCCTCGACGCCCTCGTCGACGAACGTGGCCGCGGGCGCGGCCGCGACATCATGCTGAGCCTCCTCAAGCGCTCGAAGGAACTGCACCTCGGTGTGCCGATGGTGCCCACCACCGACTACATCAACACCATCGCCTCGGAGAACGAGCCCGACTTCCCGGGCGACGAGGACATCGAGCGCCGCTACCGTGCCTGGATCCGCTGGAACGCGGCCATGACCGTGCACCGCGCGCAGCGCCCCGGCATCGGTGTCGGCGGACACATCTCCACCTACGCGTCTTCGGCCGCGCTCTACGAGGTCGGCTTCAACCACTTCTTCCGCGGCCAGGACGCCCCGGGCGGTGGCGACCAGATCTACATCCAGGGCCACGCCTCCCCCGGCACCTACGCCCGCGCCTTCCTCGAGGGCCGCCTCAGCACCGACCAGCTCGACGGCTTCCGCCAGGAGAAGTCGCACGCGCCGCACGGGCTCTCCTCATACCCGCACCCGCGCCTCATGCCGGACTTCTGGCAGTTCCCGACGGTCTCCATGGGTCTCGGCCCGATCAACGCGATCTACCAGGCGCACCTCGCCAAGTACGTCACGAACCGTGGCATCAAGGACGCCAGCGACCAGCAGGTCTGGGCCTTCCTCGGCGACGGCGAGATGGATGAGGTCGAGAGCCGCGGTCAGCTCCAGGTCGCGGCGAACGAGGGCCTCGACAACCTCAACTTCGTGATCAACTGCAACCTGCAGCGCCTCGACGGCCCCGTCCGAGGGAACGGCAAGATCATCCAGGAGCTCGAGAGCTTCTTCCGCGGTGCCGGCTGGAACGTCATCAAGGTCATCTGGGGCCGCGAATGGGACGACCTCCTCAACCGCGACACCGACGGCGCACTCCTCAACCTCATGAACGTCACGCCCGACGGCGACTTCCAGACGTACAAGACGGAAGACGGCGCCTACGTCCGCGAGAACTTCTTCGGCCGCGACGAGCGCGCCCTGAAGCTCGTCGAGGGCTACAGCGACGACCAGGTCTGGAACCTCAAGCGCGGCGGACACGACTACCGCAAGGTCTACGCGGCGTTCAAGGCGGCGAGCGAGCACAAGGGCCAGCCGACGGTCATCCTCGCGCACACCATCAAGGGCTACGGCCTCGGCCCGAGCTTCGAGGGCCGCAACGCGACCCACCAGATGAAGAAGATGACGCTCGACAACCTGAAGACCTTCAGGGACACCATGCGCATCCCGATCACCGACTCGCAGCTCGAGGAGAACCCCTACCTCCCGCCGTACTACCACCCGGGCGAGGACGACGAGGCGATCCAGTACCTGCACGAGCGTCGCCGCGCGCTCGGCGGCTACGTCCCCGAGCGTCGCAGCAAGTACACGCAGCTGAACCTGCCCGACGACTCCGCCTACGCGGCGGCGAAGAAGGGCTCCGGCACGCAGGAGATCGCCACCACCATGGCGTTCGTCCGACTGCTGAAGGACCTCCTCCGCGCCAAGGACTTCGGCAACCGGATCGTCCCGATCATCCCCGACGAGGCACGCACCTTCGGCATGGACGCGTTCTTCCCGAGCGCGAAGATCTACAACCCGAACGGTCAGCACTACACCTCGGTGGACCGCGAACTGCTCCTCGCCTACAAGGAGAGCCCGCAGGGTCAGATCGTGCACGTCGGTATCAACGAGGCGGGTGCCATCGCGGCCTTCTCGGCGATCGGAACCTCGTACTCGGTGCAGGGCGAACCGCTCATCCCGGTCTACGTCTTCTACTCGATGTTCGGTTTCCAGCGCACCGCAGACGCCATCTGGGCAGCCGGCGACCAGATGACCCGCGGCTTCATGATCGGCGCGACCGCCGGTCGCACGACGCTCACGGGTGAGGGCCTCCAGCACGCCGACGGCCACTCGCTGCTCCTCTCCTCCTCGAACCCCGCGGTCGTGAGCTACGACCCGGCCTACGGCTACGAGATCGCGCACATCGTGCGGAGCGGTATCGAGCGCATGTACGGCGGCGAGCACCAGGACCCGAACGTCATGTACTACCTCACGGTGTACAACGAGCCGCTCGTCCAGCCGGTCGAGCCCGAGGGTGTCGACGTCGACGGCATCGTGCGCGGCATCCACCGCATCAGCACGAGCGACAAGCAGGGCCCGAAGGCCCAGCTCATGGCCTCCGGTGTCGCGGTCCCGTGGGCGATCGAGGCGCAGCAGCTGCTCGCCGACGACTGGGGCGTCTCCGCAGACGTCTGGAGCGTCACGAGCTGGACCGAGCTCCGTCGCGACGGTCTCGCCGCCGACCAGCACAACTTCCTGCACCCGCAGGAGGAGCGTCGTGTGCCCTACGTCACGGAGAAGCTGAGCGGTGCCGCAGGCCCGTTCGTCGCCGTGACCGACCACATGCACGCCGTGCCGGACCAGATCCGTCAGTTCGTGCCGGGTGACTTCGCGACGCTGGGGGCCGACGACTTCGGCTTCTCCGACACGCGCGCCGCTGCCCGTCGCTTCTTCAAGATCGACGGCCCGTCGCTCGTCGTCCGCACCCTCCAGCAGCTCGCTGCTCGGGGTGAGGTCGATGCGAGCCTCCCGCAGCAGGCGATCGACCGCTACCGCCTCCACGACGTGAACGCCGGCAACACCGGCAACGCGGGTGGCGAGAGCTGATTCCATCGCTACCACGGTGACGAAGACGAAGACGAAGGCCGAGACACTCGACTGGCTCCGCCGGATCTCGGGTGAGCTCGCGACCGCGACGCTCAAACGCCTCGAGGACACCCTTCCCTGGTACGCCGAGATGCCACCAGGCCGCCGCTCAGCGGTCGGCCTGGTGGCTCAGGCGGGCATCAGTTCGTTCATCTCGTGGTTCGACGATCCCCGGTCGACGCCGTGGATCGCCGCCGACGTGTTCGGGGCGGCTCCTCGCGAGCTGCTCCGTTCCGTCAGCCTGCAGCAGACGCTGCAACTCATCAAGGTCACCGTCGAGGTCGTCGAGGAGCGCGTCGCGTCCGGGAGCGTCGACCTCCGCGAGGCGATCCTCCTCTACTCGCGCGACATCGCGTTCGCCTCGGCCGATGTGTACGCCCGTGCGGCAGAAGCCCGCGGACTCTGGGACGCCCGCCTCGAGGCCCTCGTCGTCGACTCGATCCTCAGTGGCGAGGCCGACGACGAGTTGCCCAGCCGGATCGCCGCCCTCGGGTGGCACGGTCACGGGGAGGCCTGCGTCCTGGTCGGGACGACCCCACGGGTGCTCGATGTCGACATGCTCCGCCGGACCGCCCGACACCTCGACGCCGACGTCCTCATCGGCGTCCAGGGCAACCGGCTCGTGCTCGTCCTCGGTCGCGCCGAGCTGCCCAGCACCGATCCAGGAGACGGTGAGCCCGTCGACGAGGCGGAACAGGCGGCCGCAGACGCCCGCACGAGCTCACAACTCACCTTCCTCGACATCGCCGCCAAGCTCGAGCACGGGTTCGGTCCGGGGCACCTGGTGCTCGGTCACGCCGTGCCCTCCCTCATCGAGGCGTCACGCAGCGCGAAGGCCGCCCTCGCCGGGTTCGCCGTGGCGAAGTCCTGGCGTCACGCACCTCGACCGGTCGCGGCGGACGACCTCCTTCCGGAGCGCGCCCTCGCCGGCGACAACCTCGCGAAGACCACGCTCATCGAGCGGGTCTACCGCCCGCTCAAGGACTACTCCGGCGAGCTCGTGACGACGCTCTGGTGCTACCTCGACAACGGCCGCTCGCTCGAAGCGACGGCGCGCGAGCTGTTCGTGCACCCCAACACGGTCCGGTACCGCCTCAAGCGGGTCTCCGAGGTCATCGGCTGGGACGCGACGGGTGCCCGCGAGTCGCTCATCCTGCAGGCGGCCCTCATCCTCGGTGCCATCGCTGAGCCTGAGCCGTCCCGACGTCGGCTGACCTCCTGACGCTCGCTGGGCCGTTCGACCGGTCCGTGTTGTGGAGTCCACACAACACATTTTCCAAAGGTTCGTGGTGTTGCTCCACTGCTCGGCGTCCTCCGGTTGGCAGACTAGAGCGGTGATCGTCATCGCCTGCCCTGGACAGGGCTCCCAAACCCCCGGCTTCCTCGACCCCTGGTTGCAGGACGCCTCCGCGAAGGACGCGCTCGCGCGCTTCTCCGACGAAGCCGGACTCGACCTCGTCAAGCACGGCACCGTCTCCGACGCCGACACCATCCGCGACACCGCGGTGGCTCAGCCACTCATCGTCGCGGCCGGCATCGTCGCCTTGGACGCCCTGCGGAAGGCCCTCCCCACCGACGCCGCGCCGTTCGGCGGCATCGCCGGACACTCCGTCGGCGAGATCACCGCGGCCTACGGCGCCGGCATCCTCTCGGACAGCGACGCGATGAGCTTCGTGAGCGAACGCGCCGTGGCCATGGCCGAAGCCGCAGCCACCACCCCGACGGGCATGAGTGCCGTCCTCGGTGGCGACCAGGACGCCGTCGTCGCGCACGTCCGTTCCTTCGGGCTGGAGCCCGCCAACTACAACGGCGGCGGCCAGATCGTCGTCGCCGGCGCGCACGACGCCCTCGCCCGCCTCGCCGACGAGCCACTGAAGGGCACTCGGGTGATCCCGCTGCAGGTCGCAGGCGCCTTCCACACGAGCTACATGCAGTCGGCCCGCGACTGGCTGGCCGGCGCCAGCCGCACGGTCGAGCCCCAGGACCCGACGCTGCGCATCTGGACGAACCACGACGGCACCGAGGTCACCTCGGGTACGGCGTTCTTCGACCTCCTCATCGGTCAGGTCGCCTCCCCGGTACGCTGGGACCTGTGCATGGACGCGTTCAGCGCCTCAGGGATCACCGGACTCATCGAGCTCGCCCCCGCCGGGGCGCTCACCGGACTCGCACGTCGCGGCCTGAAGGGCGTGCCGACGGTCGCCATCAAGACCCCCGACGACCTGCCGGCAGCCCTCGACCTCATCGCCCAGCAGTAGCGCAGACGGAGAACCAGTCAATGACCACCCCCACCCTCAAGCAGTCGCGCGGTCCCGAGTTCACCCGCATCCTCGGCCTCGGCGCAGCTCGCGGAGACCTCAGCGTCCCGAACGACGACCTCGTCGGTCCGATCAACTCGTCCGACGAGTGGATCCAGCAGCGCACCGGCATCGTCACCCGCACGCGGGCGTCGGCCGACGTCAGCGCCGTGGACCTCGCAGCCGAAGCCGGTGCGGAGGCCATCGCAGCCGCGGGCATCTCGGCCGAGCAGGTCGATCTCGTCCTCATCGCGACGATCAGCAACGTCCAGCAGTCCCCGTCGATGGCGGCCGTCGTGGCCGACCGCGTCGGAGCGAACCCTGCTGCCGCCTACGACCTCAACGCCGCGTGTGCCGGATACGCCTACGCGATCGCCCAGGCCGACGCGCTCATCCGATCGGGCGCGGCCCACTACGCGCTCGTCATCGGCGCCGAGAAGCTGTCCGACATCGTCGATCCGACCGACCGGTCGATCTCGTTCCTCCTCGGCGACGGAGCAGGCGCGGCCGTCGTCGGGCCGAGCGACTTCCCCGGCATCTCCCCCACCGTGTGGGGATCCGACGGCTCGAAGGCCGACGCCGTCGGCATGAGCGGCACGCTCACCGAGTTCCGCGACGGCACCGCCGCCTGGCCGACCCTGCGCCAGGAGGGCCAGACGGTCTTCCGGTGGGCGGTCTGGGAGATGGCCAAGGTCGCCAAGCAGGCCCTGGAGGAAGCGGGCGTCGAAGCCTCCGATCTCGCAGCCTTCATCCCCCACCAGGCCAACATGCGCATCGTCGACGAGTTCGCCAAGCAGCTCAAGCTGCCGGAGACCGTCGTCATCGCGCGCGACATCGAGACCACCGGCAACACCTCGGCGGCATCCATCCCGCTCGCCACCCACCGGCTCCTCCAGGGGCACCCCGAGCTCAGCGGCGGCCTCGCCCTGCAGATCGGGTTCGGTGCCGGACTGGTCTTCGGCGCTCAGGTCGTCGTCCTGCCGTAGCAGGACGCCCGACGCGACTACACTCGACTACGGTCAAACCTCACCCAAGGAGTAGAACAATGGCACTGTCCACCGAAGAAGTCCTCGCCGGCCTGGCCGAGCTGATCAACGACGAGACCGGCATCGCGACCGACACCGTCGAGCTGGACAAGTCGTTCACAGACGACCTCGACATCGACTCGATCTCCATGATGACCATCGTCGTCAACGCGGAGGAGAAGTTCGACGTGAAGATCCCGGACGAAGAGGTCAAGAACCTGAAGACCGTCGGCGACGCCGTCGACTTCATCGTCAAGGCTCAGGGCTAGTCCCAGCGCAGTGCTGAAGGGTCGGCCGGCAGTTGGCCGACCGGCCCTTCAGCGTTCGAGGCGGCTCGTCCGTCCGGACACGGGCTCGACCGCCGCAGGGCTCGGACCCCCTCGTCGTCTCCACAGAAGGTTTGACTGAATGACCACCAAACGCATCGTCATCACCGGCATCGGTGCCACCACTCCCCTCGGCGGCAACGCCACCGACTCCTGGGACAACCTCCTCGCCGGCAAGAGCGGTGCGAGCCGTCTCGAGCAGCCGTGGGCTGAGGAGCTCGAGCTGCCCGTACGCTTCGCCGCACAGGCCGCCGTCCCCACCGCGGAAATCCTCGACCGTCGTGAGGTCAAGCGCCTCGACCCGTCGAGCCAGTTCGCCCTGATCGCCGCGCGCGAGGCCTGGCAGGACGCCGGCGCCCCCGAGGTCGACCCGGAGCGACTCCTCGTCGACTGGGCCACCGGCATCGGCGGCGTGTGGACGCTCCTCGACGCCTGGGACACCCTGCGCGAGAAGGGCCCCCGCCGCGTCCTCCCCATGACCGTCCCGATGCTCATGCCGAACGGCCCGGCGGCGGCGATCGGCATGGACCTCGGTGCCCGAGGCGGAGAGCGCACCGTCGTCTCGGCCTGCGCCTCCAGCACCGAGTCGCTCGCCAACGCCTACGACCACCTCCAGGCCGGCCTCGCCGACATCGTCGTGGCCGGTGGCTCCGAAGCCGCCATCCACCCGCTCCCGCTCGCGTCCTTCGCAGCGATGCAGGCGTTGTCCAAGCGCAACGACGACCCCGCCATCGCCTCGCGTCCCTACGACGTCGACCGCGACGGCTTCGTCCTCGGTGAGGGCGCGGCAGCACTCATCGTCGAGACAGAGGAGCACGCCAAGGCCCGTGGCGCCCGCATCTACGCCGAGCTCCTCGGTGGTGCGGTGACGAGCGACGCGTACCACATCACCGCTCCCGACCCCGAGGGTTCGGCTGCGGCCCGCGCCATGCGTGCGGCCGTCGAGAACGGCGGCGCGTCGCTCGACGACGTCGTGCACGTCAACGCACACGCCACGAGCACGCCTGTCGGCGACATCGCGGAGTACAACGCGCTGCGTCGGGTCTTCGGTGCCCACCTCGACGACATCGCCGTGACGGCGACCAAGGCCTCGACCGGCCACCTCCTCGGCGGCGCGGGTGCCATCGAAGCGGCCTACACGGCGCTCGCCCTGCACCACCGGGTCATCCCACCGACCATCAACCTCGACAACCAGGACCCGGAGATCCCGCTCGACGTCGTCACGACGCCGCGTGAGCTCGGGTCCGGCGACCTGCTCGCCATCAGCAACTCGTTCGGGTTCGGCGGCCACAACGCGGTCGTCGCGTTCCGGAGCTACTGAGCCGTCCGCGACGGAGACGACGACGGGTCGTGGTGCATGCACCACGACCCGTCGTCGTCTACTGACCAGGGTGCCGCCGTTTCGTCACCTCGTGTCTGCCGGGAGTGTCACCGACCTCGCACGGTCCACGCCACGTGGGCACCCTGTCGTCTGTGCAGTTGTCTCGCGTGCGCGGTGCCGCCGCGCCGGCGGGGCCGGATCAGCCCACGTTGTGCAGCCAGATGACGGAGGACCCGTCGCCGGCGTGACGGAACGGCTCGAGTTCGTCGTCCCACGGCTGGCCGAGCGCGACGCGGAGTTCGCGCTGGAGTTCGGCGGCGTTCCCGGCGCCGACCTCCATGGCGTACCGGATGCGATCCTCCGGGACGACCACGTTGCCGATGCTGTCGGTCTGCGCGTAGAAGATCCCGAGGTCGGGCGTGTGCATCCAACGGGCACCGTCGACGCCCTGGGCCGGGTCTTCGCTCACCTCGTAGCGGAGGTGCTCCCAGCCGCGCAGGGCTGAGGCGAGTGCGGCTCCGGTGCCGTGCGGGCCTTCCCAGAAGACCTCGGCACGCTGCGCACCGCGGAGGATCGGCTGGTCTTCCCAGTCGAAACTGATGGCACGACCAAGAGCGCGACCTGCCGCCCATTCGAGGTGCGGGCAGAGCGCGCGAGGCGACGAGTGCACGAACAGCACACCCTTCGTCATCGGTGTCGACATGATTCCTCCACTGCGTCCGGGTGCGTCTTCCCCAACGACCCATGCAGTGTGATCCATGTCGGTGTCCGGCTGACCGGACCTCCGTGTATGCAGTTGTTCGACTCGCGCCGATACGAGCATTATGCCCCATGACCTGGAGGAATGACAACCGTGTCGTTCCCAGTACGCTGGATCGGGAGCCGGCCCGGACCGAGGGCCATCCAGGATGGAGCGGTGATGCACGAGGCCCTGGCGATCGACATCGGCGGCACGAAGGTCGAAGCGGCCGTCGTCGACGCCGAGGGACGAATCATGCCCGGTACTCGGTTCCGCGGTCCGACGGGCGCCGCGGCCACCCGCGAGGAGCTCGCGGCGTCGATCCTCCGAACCGCCGAACGGAGCGTCTCGGCCCATGGCGGGCCGGTGTCCGGAGTCGGGATCGGTTCGGCCGGCCCCATCGGCAGGACCCACGGCACCGTCTCGCCGATCAACCTCCCCCGACTCGCCGACTTCCCCGTCGTGGCGGAGGTCCGGCGCTTCACGTCCGGTCCGGTGGAACTCCGACTCGACGGCACCTGCATCGCCCTGGCCGAGCACTGGCAGGGCGCACTCCGCGGAACCGAGAACAGTATGGGCATCGTCGTCTCCACCGGGATCGGTGGCGGGATCATCCTCGGATCCCGACTCGTCCCCGGCACCTCGGGCAACGCCGGCCACCTCGGACAGATGCAGCTCCGCCGACGCGAGCCGGATGCCGTCGGGACACCCTGGACGTTGGAAGGCATCGCGTCAGGGACCGCGACGGTCGCCTGGGCGCGCGCCCAGGGATGGACCGGCGCGACGGGCGAACAGCTCGGGGCCGACTACGCGGCGGGAACGGAGATCGCGATCCGCGCCGTCCGACGTTCCGCCGAGGCCGTCGGCGAAGCCCTTTGCAGCATCACCACCCTGCTCGACCTGGAACGCGTCGCGATCGGCGGCGGCTTCTCGCGGGTCTCCGCCGACTACCTCGACCTCGTCCAAGAGGCTGCGACCGCGGCTGCGCTGCACGCCTACGCCCGTGAGCTGCGCGTGGTCCCGGCCGGGCTCGACGCCGACGGGCCGCTCATCGGCGCTGCCGCCCTCGTCCTCGCGGACTGAACGCGCACGTCCCGATCCGGAACGCCACCGGTCCCCGAGCCGCCCCATCCCGGTCCCTGAGTAACCCCGCACCGGTCCCTGAGCAACCGCGCACCGGTCCCTGAGCCTGTCGAAGGGCCCCTTCGACAAGCTCATGGACCGGATATCGGTAGGGCGGGTGGGACTTGAACCCACGCATCGTTCGGTTATGAGCCGAATGCCTTCACCAGCTTGGCTACCGCCCCGCGCGGAACCCAGTGTACCGAGTGGCCCGCCGGGCGGGAGTCAGTCCGCGGATTCCTGGCGGTCTGCGGTCGCCGTGTGACGCTCGGTCGTCGGGTCGACGACCTGCTCGCCGCGGTAGAGCGCTTCGAAGGTGTCGAGCGTGCGCTCGATGTCGTGTGCGGAGACGAGCTCCAACGATGCGTCCTGCATCCGGCGGTACTCCTCGGGCGAGGCGCTGAGTACCGTGGCGAGCCGCTCGGCCAGGGCGTCGACGTTGCCCGGCTCGAACAGGTACCCATTGACCTGATCGTGCACGAGGTGGGGCAGCGCCATGGCGTCGGCCGCGACCACCGGGAGACCGGAGGCCATGGCCTCCATCGTCGCGATGCTCTGCAGCTCGGCGATGGACGGCATCGCGAAGACGGTGGCGTTCGTGTAGGCCTGCTTCACCTCATCGTCGGACACCTTGCCGAGGAATCGGACGCGGTCACCGATGCCGAGCTGCTGGGTCAGCTGCTCGAGGTTCTTCGCCTGGTCGCCGCCACCGATGACGTCGACGTGGGCGTCGAGTTCCTTCGGGAGTTTCGTGAGCGCGCGCAGGAGCACGTCGATCTGCTTCTCGCTCGTGATGCGACCCACGAAGAGGATGGTGTTCCGCTTCCGCGGTTCGAACGACGGCGTGTACTGTCCGGCCTCGATCCCGCAGGAGATCGCGTGCACACCGGTCAGGCCCGTGAACTGCTCCAGGAAGTCGGCGGCCTTGCGCGTCGGGGTCGTCACGGCGAAGGCACGATCGAACACGCGACGGGCGGCAGCCCACTGCGTCCGGACGAGCCACTCCTGGGTGCGCTTGGGGATGACGGTGAAGTCGAGGATGTTGTCGGGCATGATGTGGTTCGTCGCCACCATGCGGATGCCTCGTTGCTCGGCCTCGATCGAGAGACCACGGCCGACCACGATGTGCGACTGCAGGTGCACGACGTCGGGCTTGACGCGGTCGAGGATCTTCCGGGCGTTCCGTCGCATCGACCACGGCATCGCGAAGCGCAGCCAGTCGTGCGGGTACCACCGGAGACTGAAGAGGCGGTGCGCCGTCATCGTCTGACCCTCGTGGGTCTCCTTCCACGTGCCGAACTTGCGCGAGCCCGCGGGCGCCACGATGTGGACGTCGTGGCCTCGGCGGACGAGTCCGGCCGCGAGGCGCTCGGCGAAGCGTGCGGCGCCGTTCACGTCGGGCGAGAAGGTGTCGGCGCCGATGACCACCCGCAGCGGCTTGTGGGTGTCGGGGGTCGGCGTCGTGCTGGACGCTTTCGCGAGGTGCTGGTCGTCGGGAGAAGTCAAGGTATCGGTGATTCCTCTGTGCTTGGCCAGTGATGTGAGGGGGTGCGGGCGGTCGCTCACGACCCTGATGCGGCGCGGAACGCCATGCTCAAGCATACCTGCAGCCCGTTCGGGCTCCAGGGCTCAGGCGGGCGCGTCGCCGGTCGCGAGGGCCTTCGCAGCTGCTGCGGCCGCCGGCGTCTGGCTCACCTGCGGGTGATGGCGAGCGAGCTGGAAGACGCCCCACACGGCGATCGCGCCGGCCACGACGAAGCCGAAGCCCGCCCAGAACGGTGCGTTGCTCGCCTCCCCCAGCACGATGATGCCGATGCCGACGGCGATCATCGGGTCGATGACCGTCAGACCCGCGATGACGAGGTCGGGAGGTCCCGAGGAGTAGGCGGTCTGCACGAAGTAGCCGCCGAGCGCACTCGCGGCGACGAGGCCGAGCCCGCAGAGGACCGTGAGCCAGTCGAACTCGCCCTGCTGCAGCCGTCCGATGATGACCTTGGCGAGCGTCGCGACGAAGCCGTAGAGCACGCCGGTCCCGACGATGTAGAAGATGGCCGTGAAGCGGGAGCGGAACACCATGAAGCCGAGCCCGAACACCAGGAGTACGACGCCGAGCATCACCAGGATCGTGACGAGCTCGGCCTCGGTGATCCGGTGCTCGCCCGTGAAGACCGCGGCGATCGTCACGAACAGGCCGACGCCGCCGACGCAGGCGACGATCGCGACGACCGATCGACGGTTCAACCGGACACCGCTGATCCTGCTGTTCACCACCGCCGTGATGACGAGCGCGACCGCGCCCAACGGCTGGACGAGGGTGATCGGCGCGAGGGACAGGCTGCCGAGCTGGAGCACGATCGCGAGCCCGAGCATCACCGTTCCGGTCACCCAGGACGGCCGACTGAGCAGCGCCAGGAGCTGGGCGACGTTGAGCCCTGAGGTCGCGTCGGTGCCGCTCGACGACTCGACCTTCGCCACGCCCCGATGCTGCAATTGCGCCCCGAGCGAGAGGAAGACCGCGCCGAGGAGTGCGAACGGGATGCCGAGCAGCTGGGAGGGGTTCCGGGTGAAGTCGTCCGCGAGGTCGGCGATGTCGATGGCGGAGGGGATCACCCGTCGAGGGTACCCCGCAGCCCCGCCGATCCCGGCGCGGCAGGCCGAGCCCAGCGGATAGGCTCGAGCAATGGCAATTCTCGAGATCCACGTGACCGGTGACCCGGTGCTCCATTCCGTCGCCCGACCGGTCACCACCGTGGACGACGACCTCCGGCGCCTCGTCGCCGACATGTACGAGACCATGGATCTCGCTCCCGGGGTCGGACTCGCGGCTCCGCAGGTCGGGGTCCCGCTGCGCCTCTTCGTCTACAGCTACGAGGACGACGACGGCCAGCCGTGGCGTGGCGTCGCGATCAACCCGGTGCTGTGGATCAGTCCCCCGCCGGTGGGCGAGCTCGACGAGGAGGCCGAGTCGGAAGGCTGCCTCTCCGTCCCAGGCGAGCGGCACCCGCTCCGTCGCGCGGAAGCAGCCATGCTCATCGGGACCGACCTCGAGGGTGATCCGGTCGAGCTGCGGGTCGTCGGCTGGCGCGCACGCATCCTGCAGCACGAGTTCGACCACCTCAACGGCGTGCTCTACGTGGACCGCCTCGAACTGCCGCACTCGCGCCGAGCGGCGAAGGCGATCCGCAAGGCGGGCTGGGGCGTACCCGGGATCTCCTGGCTGCCGGGTCGCGACGACCTCGAGGGCTGAACCACCTCGACGGGGACACGACGCCGGCACGATCGATACGGCGTCACCTCGACAGGCGCAGGGTGTCCGGACATGCAACGAGGCCCGAAGAGTGGAGTCTTCGGGCCTCGTTGTCCAGTCTACGGCGTCCCCGTCGATTTCGTGAAACCGGCCTCGAACGACGAATCCCCCGGTCCGTATGGACCGGGGGACTCTGTGCAGCTCCTCGAGTTGGACTCGAACCAACAACCTATCGATTAACAGTCGATTGCTCTGCCAATTGAGCTATCGAGGAATACGTGCTTCGACCGGCCGGACGAATCCGGCCTCTGCGTTGCAGCGCGTATCTACTGTAGCAAAGGATTCGCAGACGCCAAATCGACACGCGATCAATCGATGCCGACGGCCTCGGGCGTCTCGTACTGGGTCTCGGTGCCGCCCGACTGGGCGAGCGCCGCGAGGAACTCGTGCGGGGGATCGGCGAGCATCGCGTCGATCGGGCCGTAGCCCACGACCCGCGACTGGTGGAGCGCCAGCACGTCGTCGGTCACCTCGCGGAGCATGGCGAGGTCGTGTGTCACGACGATGACCGTACCGCCGTCGCGTCGGAACCCGTCGAGCAACTCGGTCACCGTATGCCGGACCGTGATGTCGATGCCGGCCGTCGGTTCGTCGGCGATGAACACCTTCGGGCCGAGGACGAGGGCGCGCGCGATGGCGATCCGCTGCCGCTGACCACCACTCAGCTCGTACGGGTACTTGTCGAGGCTGGAGAGCGGCATCTGCACGGCGTCCAGCAATGTGGCGACCCGGACGCCGAGCGCCTGCTCGCTGAACTTCTTGTCGCGCGCCAGGACCGGTTCCGAGATGAGCTCCGTGACGGTGAGCTCGGGCTTCAGGTGCGCACCGGCTTCCTGCTCGAGCAGCGACACCTCGAACGTGAGCTTCGTGAGTTCTCTGCGGCCCACCTTGCGCATGGAGCGACCGAGCGTGCTCACGTCGCCGCCGGACACGAACGGACGGGAGTCCGCTCCGGTCAGGTGGCGTCCGGACAGCACCCGCAGGAGCGTGCTCTTCCCCGATCCCGAGCTGCCGATGACCCCGAGCGAGCCGCCGACGGGCAGCTCGAAGCTGATACCGTCCAGGGCTCGGTTGCTCGGACTCACGCCGTGAGCGGCGTAGTCGACGCTCAGATCACTCGCCCGGACCGCGGGTCCGTCCTGCTCTGGGTGCTTCATGAGACCTCTCCTTCCGGTGCACGGGAGCCACCGGATCGCCATCGAGTGTATCCGGCGATCCCGGCGGGGCCACGTGCCACGCTCGGTGGAGGCAGACCGCGTCAGGCCTCGGCGCGGAGCGCTCGCCGTTCCGCCTCGACGTCTGCAAGCTGCCGGGTGATCTCCCGATGGGACTCGTCGCGGGGGTCGGTGCGACGCAACGACCCGAGCAGCGCCGCCTTACGACCGAGGAGGTCGCGGTCGATCAACGCCCGCGCGATGTCCCGGACATAACTCGGCAGCTTCTCCTCGTTCGTCTCGGGTAATGGGGACACTCCGAGCTCGCGTACCAGTCCGTCGAAGCCGGGTGGGACCTGTGCGATGACGGTCTCGAGCCAGGCGTTGGTCCCGAGGTGGTCGAGGCTCACACTCATGGCGTCGCGCACCACGGCGAGGGAACTGTTGGCGACCGAGCTCTGGACCGCGCGCTCCAGCATGGGACGTTCGAGGTGTTGGGGCAGCTGCAGGATCGCACGGAGGGCATCTTGCTCGAGCCGCGTCGACGGGTCCTTGGGCAGGTCGTTGAGCGAGGCCTGTCGCTCGCGCGGCGGCTCGGCAGCGAGTGCGCCAGGGCCCTGCTGGCGGGCGTCTCGTGCGGCGTTCTGCGAGCCTCCTGCGGCGGCACCGCCGGCGGCCCGCACGGCGCGGGCCACCTCGTCGAGTTCCATGCCGAGCTGCTTCGCGAGCACGCGGGTGTACCCGGGACGGAGCGAGGGGTCGCGGATCTCGGCGACGACCGGCGCGGCCGCACGGAGTGCGCCGACGCGGCCCTCGACCGTCTCGAGGTCGAAGCCCGCCAGCGTCCGCCGGATGATGAACTCGAACATCGGCTCTCGGCCGTCGACGAGTTTCCGGATGGCGCCGTCACCGCGGTTGAGGCGGAGGTCGCAGGGGTCGAGGCCGTCGGAGGACACCGCGACGTACGTCTGGGCGGAGAAGCGCTTTTCCTCACCGAACGCACGCGTCGCGGCCTTCTGCCCCGCCTCGTCAGGGTCGAAGGTGAAGATGACCTCGCCGGTGGCGGAGTCGTCGCCCATGACGCGGCGGATCATCTTGATGTGGTCGACCCCGAACGAGGTCCCGCAGGTCGCCACCGCGGTGGTCTCCCCTGCCAGGTGGCAGGCCATGACGTCGGTGTACCCCTCGACGACGACGACCCGCTTGCCGCGCGAGATGTCGCGTTTGGCGAGGTCGAGGCCGTAGAGGACCTGCGCCTTGTGGTAGATCGCCGTCTCCGGGGTGTTGAGGTATTTCGGCCCCTTGTCGTCGTCGCGGAGGCGCCGGGCTCCGAAGCCGAGCACCTGCCCGGTCGTATCGCGGATCGGCCAGATGAGGCGTCCGCGGAACCGGTCGTAGACACCGCGGTCGCCGCTCGACACGAGACCGGCCGCGAGCATCTCCTCGTCGGAGAATCCGCGGGACCGCAGTGCCTTCATGAGGTGGTCCCAGCCGGCAGGCGCGAACCCGATCCCGAAGTGGTCGGCGGCGGCGGCGTCGAAGCCGCGTTCGCCGAGGAACCGCCGCCCGAGGTCGGCGTCGCCGTCGTGGAGCTGCTGCTGGAAGTACTCGGCGGCAGCCTGGTTGGCGGCGAAGAGCCGCGCCCGGTTGCCGTGGTCGACCTTGCCACCGCCCTCCTCGTAGCTGAGCGGGTACCCGATGCGCTGCGCGAGACGTTCCACCGACTCCGCGAACGTCACGTGGTCCATCTTCTGCAGGAAGCTGTAGACGTCGCCGCTCTCGCCACAGCCGAAGCAGTGGTACAGCCCGACCGTGGGGCGCACGTGGAAGCTCGGGCTGCGTTCGTCGTGGAAGGGGCACAAGCCCTTCAGCGAGCCGACACCGGCGGACTTCAGCGAGACGTAGTCGCCGACGACGTCGCCGATGTTGGTGCGTGCCTTGACCTCTTCAACATCGCTCTGTCGAATCCGTCCGGCCATGCTTCGATCCTAGTCTCGTGCGTCCATCGTCCATCCCTGAGGGCCTCCGCGCAGCGGAGTCCGACTCCCGCTCCTGTGTGGAGGAGCGTCAGGCGCCGACATGCCGTTCGTGCCAGGAGAGGGCGCTCTGATCGGTCAGGCTCGCGATCTGATCCACGACGACGCGACGGCGTTCCGCGTCGGAACCGGCTGCGCGCCAGTCCGCCGCGAAGCCGACGTCGAGGGCCGACTCGCCGAGCGCGAACACCGCGTCCGACAGTTCGATGAGGATCTCCCGCTGCCGGACGTACAGCGGCTGGCGGGAGTCGCTGTACATCACGAACGCGGCGACGATCCCCTTGAGGAGGGCGATCTCGGCCTGGATGCCATGGGGCACCACGACGTCGGCCCCGAACCGCACGAGGCTGGCCTGCGGGAAGGCCTCCCGCGTCGCCGCGGTCGCCGCACCGGCGAACCGACCGATCATCTGGCTCGTGAAGTTCTTGAGCCGACCGAGGTCGCGCCGGGAGCCGTCCCAGGCGGTGATCCAGGTGTGCGAGGACTGCAGCCGGTCGAAGGCGGCGGCGAGGTCGTCGTGGGTGAAGTCGTCGCCGGCCCAGGACAGCGCTGTGTCGATCAGGCGGTCGTGACCTGCGCGGGCGTTCAGGAACGCCGGGTCGATGTACTCCCCGACGACGGCGTCCTCGAAGTCGTGCACGGAGTAGGCGATGTCGTCCGCGAGGTCCATGACCTGCGCCTCGACGCAGCGGACGCGCTCGGGAGCGCCGGCTCGCAACCAGCGGAAGGCCGCGGAGTCCTCGTCGAAGAACCCGAACTTGGCCCGGCCACCGGGATCCGGCACCGACTGGGCGGCCGGCCACGGGTACTTGCAGCTGGCGTCGAGACTCGCGCGGGTGAGGTTCAGACCGTACGGCTCACCGTCGGGACCGAAGACCTTGGATTCGAGGCGCGTGAGGATCCGCAGTGTCTGGGCGTTGCCCTCGAACCCGCCGATCGCGGCGGACCAGTCGTTGAGCGCTCGTTCGCCGTTGTGACCGAACGGCGGGTGACCGAGGTCGTGTGCGAGGCACGCCGTGTCGACGACGTCCGGAGCGAGGTCGAGGCTGGCTGCCAGCTCGCGACCGACCTGAGCGACCTCGAGCGAGTGCGTCAGCCGGTTCCGGGCGAAGTCGACGCCGCTCGTCGGGCTGAGCACCTGGGTCTTGGCGGCGAGTCGCCGGAGGGCACTGGAGTGCAACAGCCGTGCACGATCGCGCGCGAAGTCGGAGCGTCGCGTCGAGTGGTGCTCGGGCATCCAGCGTTCTTCGTCGTGCAGGCTGTAGCCGTCCCGATCCATGGAGACGCTCCCCTGCTCGATGATGCTATCCGCCACTGTGGTCCAGTTCCGCTCCCGCGATCTCGGTCTGCTCGTCGGCGCCCAGCGACTGCGAGTCGAGCCAGCCGTAGGGCAGTGCCGGTCGTTTCGGCGTGCCCGCGCGTCCGCGCTGGCCTTCGGCCGCGGCGCCCGGGTAGGGGGCCGTCCAGTCGAGGGTCGCGAGGAGGTCGTCGAGCTGGTCGAGCGACTCCACGGTCGCGAGGCTCGCGCGGAGGTCTCCTCCGACCGGGTAGCCCTTGAAGTACCAGGCGACGTGCTTCCGGATGTCGCGGCAGCCGCGCTCCTCGCTCTCGAAGAACTCGGCCAGGAGCTCGGCGTGACGCCGGAACGCGGCCGCGACGTCGCCGAGAGACGGCTCCGCCTTGCCGCCCTCGCCGGCGAACGCCGAGCTGAGGTCGCCGAAGAGCCAGGGGCGACCGAGGCAACCGCGGCCCACGACGACGCCGTCGCAACCCGTCTCGTCGACCATCCGGAGAGCGTCCTCGCCCGACCAGATGTCGCCGTTCCCGAGAACCGGCACCGAGGTGACCGTCTCCTTGAGCTTGGTGATCGCCGACCAGTCCGCGTGGCCGGAGTAGAACTCGGCGGCGGTCCGGGCGTGCAGCGCGATCGACGCCACACCGGCGCCCTCGGCGATCCGACCGGCCTCGAGGTAGGTGAGGTGGTCGGAGTCGATGCCCTTGCGCATCTTGATCGTGAGCGGGACGTCGCCTGCGGCACGGACCGCGCCCTCGACGATGTCGCGGAAGAGCCCGGTCTTCCAGGGCAGCGCCGCTCCCCCGCCCTTGCGGGTGACCTTGGGCACCGGGCAGCCGAAGTTGAGGTCGATGTGGTCGGCGCGATCCTCGGCGACGAGCATGGTGACGGCCTCTGAGACCGTCTTCGGGTCGACACCGTAGAGCTGGATGGAGCGGAGCGTCTCGCTCTCGTGGTGCTGGATGAGCCGCATGGTCTCCGGCGTGCGTTCGACGAGCGCGCGCGAGGTGATCATCTCGCTGACGTACAGGCCGGCACCGTATTCGCGGCACAGTCGACGGAACGCCGTGTTGGTGATCCCGGCCATGGGGGCGAGCACGACCGGCGAGTCGAGCACGATGGGCCCGATCGCGAGGCTCGGGCGCTGCGAGAGCGTGGTAGGAAGAGACATCACCCTCGATTCTCCCAGATGATCGGCGCTCCCGCGCCCAGTGAGGACCACATGTCAGACGCCGTCCCGCCCGCCGACCTCCAGCCGTCCGGCCGCGAGCGAGTCCGAGCAGCGGCCGCCGCACTCGGTCTCGATGTGGAGCTGATCGAGCGACCGCCCGCGCGCAGTCTCCACGAGGCGGCGGAGCTGCTCGGCATCGAGCCCGCGGACATCGTCAAGACGATCGTCGTGAAGCGTCGCAGCGGCGACTACCTCTTCGCCCTCGTGCCGGGCGGCCGCAAGATCTCCTGGCCGCCGTTCCGCACGCTGCTCGGCGTGAACAAGCTCGCGATGCCCGACGCGGCGACAGCCTTCCAGGCGACCGGCTACGAGCGCGGCACCATCACCGTCCTCGGCGCGAGTGCTCCACTCCCCGTCTACGCGGACGAGCGCATCCTCGAGCGCGGTGGGCGCATCTCGATCGGCGCCGGGGAGCACGGGTGGAGCGCCTTCGTCGATGCGGCGGAGTACCTCGCCGCCATCGGCGCCGTCACCGCCGACCTCACCGAGCCGGAGGACCCTCAGTCCTGAGCCGGCTCCGACGGGAGCACGAGGCAACTGTCGCCCTCGCAGACGACGGCGTCGCCCCCGAGGAGTCGGAGCGCCGGCCGGACCGTCGCCGGCTGTCGATCGCCGACGCTGCGCTCAGGCGACGTCGTCTCCGTGCTCACGCCTGCACCGGCTCGGTGCTCGCGCGTTCCGTCCAGACCTGCTCGAGGACCTGCGTGAACGCGGCCGCCTCCTGCGCCCCGGACACCCCGTAGGCACCGTCGATGACGAAGAACGGGACGCCCTGGATGCCGTACCCCTGTGCCGTCGCCTGGTCCTCGCGGACCGCCTGCGTGTACTGGCCGGATTCCAGCGCCGAGACCACGGCGGACCGGTCGAGCCCCACCTCGACGGCGAGGTCGCCGAGGTCCTCGATGCGACCGACATGACGGCCCTCGGTGAAGTAGGCACGCAGGAGGCGCTCGGTCATCTCGAGCTGCTTCCCCTCCGCCTTGGCGAGGTGCAGGAGCTCGTGCGCCTTCACCGTGTTCGTGTGCTGGAGGATGCCGAAATCGTACTCGAGACCGGCGTCCGAGGCGATCCCCGTCACCCGATCGAGCATCTGCTGCACCTGGTCGGCCGGCATGCCCTTGTGCTTCACGAGGAAGTCGATCTCGGTGCCGTCGAAGTCGACCGGGGTGTCGGGTGCCAGCTCGAAGGAGTGGTACTCGACCTCGACCTCGCGTCCGTCGCCGAGCTGTGCGAACTCCGCCGCACCCCGCTCGAACTTGCGCTTGCCGATGTAGCACCACGGGCAGGCGATGTCGGACCAGATGTCGATCTTGATGGGTTCACTCATGTCAGGGCCAACCACCGACACCCGTCGCTCATTCCCCCGGGGGCGCCGGGGCGTCTGGCACGTCGCGCGCCCCGCCGAAGCGACGGTCGCGTCCGGCGTACCGCTCGACGGCCTCCCAGAGCTGACGCCGACCGAAGTCGGGCCAGAGGGTGTCGAGGAAGACCATCTCCGCGTAGGCCGACTGCCACAGTTGGAAGTTGCTGGTGCGCTGCTCCCCGGAGCTCCGGACGAAGAGGTCGACGTCCGGCAGGTCGGGCAGGTAGAGCCGGCTCTGGACGAGACGCTCCGAGACGGCCGACGGCTTGATGCGGCCGGCGGCGACGTCGTCGGCGATGCTGCGGACCGCGTCGACGATCTCGTTGCGCCCGCCGTAGTTGACGCACATGGTGAGCGTCAGGCGGTCGTTGCCGCGCGTCAGCTCCTCCGCCGTCTGGAGCTCCTTGATGACGGAGGTCCACAACCGCGGCCGACGCCCCGACCAGCGCACGCGCACGCCCCACTCGTTCAGTTGGTCGCGCCGTCGATGGAGCACCTCGCGGTTGAACCCCATGAGGAAGCGGACCTCGTCGGGTGAGCGCTTCCAGTTCTCCGTCGAGAACGCGTACACCGACAGGTGCTTGATCCCGAGTTGCAGGGCACCGGCCACGACGTCGAGGAGTGCGGCCTCGCCCGCCTTGTGCCCTTCGACCCGTGTGAGCCCGCGTCGGTTCGCCCACCGGCCGTTGCCGTCCATGACGATCGCGACGTGCGACGGCACCTCACCCTTCGCGAACGATGGCGGGACCTCCCCCGTCCAATCGATCGGCTTGAACGGCACCGCGTCGCGGTGGGTGTAGGGCTTCGGGGTCACCCGCGGCTCCGATCCTGTTCGAGGTGCGCGAGCGACCGCAGGCCGCGCTCCAGATGCCATTGCGCGTAGGCGGCGGTGAACCCGCTCGCGCGTGAAGCCGTCTGCTCGGCGGCGGCCTCCGCGTACTCCCAGTCGCCGGAGAGCAGTGCTCCGAGGAGCGAGAGGGTGTCGGCGTCCAGCCGAGGGCTGCCCGAGGGCGCGCAGTCGTCGCAGACGACCCCGCCGAGCTGCACGACCACGTGTGAGTACTCGCCCTCCGTGCCGCACCGCGAGCAGGCCCCGAAACTCGGTGCCCAACCGGCGAGCGAGAAGGCCCGGAGCAGGTAGGAGTCGAGCGTGAGCCGCGGACCGTGCTCGTGCTTCGAGAGCGACCGCAGGGCGCCGACGAGGAGCAGGTACTGCTGGAGGGAGCCCTCGGACTCGGTCAGGCGATCGGCCGTCTCCACCATCGCGCTCGCGGCCGTGTAGCTCCCGTAGTCGGCGCTGATCTCGGCGCCGTACGAACCGAGCGACTCGGCCTGGGTGATGGTGTCGAGACTACGGCCCTCGTAGAACTGCACGTCTGCGACCATGAACGGCTCGAGCCGGGACCCGAACTTCGAGCCCGTGCGACGGACACCCTTCGCGACCGCCCGGATCTTGCCCCTGCTGCGTGAGAGCATGGTGACGATGCGATCGGCCTCGCCGAGCTTGTGGGTCCGCAACACCACCACTTCGTCTCGATATACCGGCACGCATCGATTATCCCGCCTCGCACCGACAACGTGACCCGGGAACCGCCGTCGGGGATCGAAGGAGCGCCTGGAGAGATGAAGCCGTGAACGAGGTCCTCTTCGTCGTTCCGCTGTGGGTCGACCTCTCGGCGGTCGCGATCGGCGCCGTCCAGGGTGCCATGTTCGCGGCCAGGTTCCAGGATCGTCAGCTCGACTGGCTCGGCGTCGCCATCATCGGCGTCGTCGTCGGACTCGGTGGTGGTCTCATCCGCGACATCCTCCTCGGACAGGTGCCGGCGTCCCTCCAGAACAACTGGTACCTCCCCGTCGCCTCGGGGGCCGCACTGCTCGGCATGTTCCTCCTGCGCACCATCACGAGGCTCGGGCCCGTCATCATCGGGCTCGACGCTCTGACGATCGGCATGTTCGGAGCGATCGGCTCCACCAAGGCCCTGGCAGCCGGTCTGCCGGTCATCCCGGCGATCTTCGTCGGCACCGTCTCGGCCGTCGGTGGATCGGTCCTCCGCGACGTCATGCTCGGCGTCCCCGTCGCCCTCATGCACGTCGGGTCGCTCTACGCCGTGGCGGCCGCGGTCGGGACCGCCCTCCTCGTCCTCGCCGTGACCTTCGGTGCGCCACTCGGGGTCGCGGCGATCGTCGGTGTCTCCTCGACCGCGGTGATCCGCCTCCTGGCCGTCCGGTTCGGATGGACGTTGCCCGAGCAGCGCCAGATCGGCGGATGGCGGATCTGGCGCCGCTCGACGCGAGGCTGAGTCGGCTCAGTCGACCGCGAGTGCCGCGACGGGTGCGATGCGGGTCGCCCGACGTGACGGGGCCACCGAGGCCGCGGCCGTCAGGAGTGCGGCGAGCACGACGATCACCGCGACGATGGCCCACGGGATGACCGGGAAGATGAGGCCGGGCGAGCCGTTGATCGCGCCGAGCATCGACTGAGCGCCGGCCCACCCGTAGAACGTCCCGAGGACGAGTCCGACGACGACGGCCGCGATGGTCAGCTGCGCCGCCTCGATCACGATCATGCGACGGATCTGCGCCGCGGAGAACCCGAGGGCGCGGAGCAGTCCGAGTTCGCGAGTGCGCTGCAGGACGCTGAGCGAGAGGTTGTTGACCATCCCGACCGCGGCGATGAGCGCGCTCAGTCCGATGAGGGCGGAGAAGACGCCGACGGTCGTCGCGACCACGGCCTGCGTGCCCTCGTAGACCTCCGGATTCGCGGCCTGTGCGTTCAACACGAACTCCTGGAAGTTGGCCGCAGCGACCGCGAACATCGTCACGAGGGTCACGCCGATCACCAGTCCGATCGTCGTGCGTGAACTGCGCTCCGGGTAGCGGACGGCGTTCTCGGCGGCGAGTCGAGCCGTCGCGGAGGTGCCGAACAGGCGGCCGACCAGCCGCAGTGCCGGCGGCATCACGAGGTGCGCACCGAGCACGAGGCCGGAGAAGGAGACGATCCCGCCGACGATGCCGATGAGCACGCCGAGCGGCGACACGAGCCCGACACCGACCCCGGCGAGCAGGAGCAGGACACCGACCACGAAGAGACCGATCGCGACCGCGTTCCGGGCGGGCCGGGCGGTGGCCTCCTCCCGACTCAACTCCTGCGATCCGCCGATCGCCTGCATCGGGGTGACCGTCAGGACGCGACGCGCGCCGATCCAGGACGCGAGCCAGGTGGTCAGGACGACCGCGACGACCGGCAGGAGCACGGCCGGTTCGACGATCGCGTACGGCAACTCGGGCAGCACACCGGTCGCGACCCCGATCCGGACGAGCGCGAAGGTCGCGAGGAGCCCGACGAGCAACCCGGCTCCGCCACCGAGCAGGCCGACGACGACGCCCTCCCTCGCGACGGCGCGACGCTGCGATCGCGCCGTCGAACCGATCAGGCGGAGCAGCGCGATCGTCCTCGTCCGCCCGGCGACGATCGTGGCGAAGGTGTTCGCCGTGACGATCGCGCCGACGTACACCGCCAATGAGACGAACACGGCGGCCGCGAGGATGAGCATGATCACCACGGTGCCGCTGGACCCGGTCACATCGTCGGCCAGGATGAACGTCGAGAGCACACTCGTCACCATGAGCAACAGGACACCGAACGAGGCGCTGAGCGTCGCGACGAGAAGGCTCGCGCGATGCTCGCGGGCCCGGGGCCCGAGATCCGCCCGGCTCATGCCGCACGCTCCATGCCGAGCATGAGCGCCGAGATCTGCTCGGGGGTCGATCGGGGACGGTCCTCGACCACCCGGCCGTCCGCGAGGAACACGATCCGGTCCGCGTAGCTCGCGGCGATCGGGTCGTGCGTCACCATCGCGATGCTCTGCCCGTATTCGGTGCTGGCCGCCGCCAGCAGGGCCAGGACGCTCCGCCCGGTGCGGGAGTCGAGGTTGCCGGTCGGTTCGTCCGCGAAGAGCAGCTCGGGCCGCGTGGCCAGGGCACGCGCGATCGCGACGCGCTGCTGCTGTCCACCCGAGAGTTCGTGCGGACGGTGCCCGAGTCGGGACGCGAGTCCGAGCGTGCTCACGAGCACGTCGATCCAGCTCTGCTCCTCACCGGTCGGACGGCGGGCGTCGAGTTCGAAGGGCAGCCGGATGTTGGCCGCGACGTCGAGCGTCGGCACCAGGTTGAACGCCTGGAACACGAACCCGACACGACGCCGACGGAGGATCGTGAGCTGCCCGTCGTCGAGGTCCGTGATGTCCTGGTCGCCGAGACGCACCCGCCCCGCTGTGGCCTGATCGAGGCCCGCCATGATGTGCATGAGCGTCGACTTGCCCGAGCCGCTCGGGCCCATGATGGCGGTGAACCGGCCCCGTTCGATCTCGAGGTCGACGCCGTCGAGGGCGACGACCTGGTTGTCGGCGGGTCCGTAGCTCTTCCTGAGTCCGTGGACGCTGGCGACGACGGACGGCTGTGCTGAAGTGGTCATACTCCGAAGCTACGGAGCGAGGTGCCGGGTGCGCGTCGGGCGCACGAGCGACCCGGGTACATCCTGGGGATGATCCTGGATCACTCCGCGGTTGCCCGTTGGACCGCCGTCAGACCAGGCCGTGCTCGAAGGCGAACACGACGAGCTGGACCCGGTCGCGCACCTCGAGCTTCGCGAAGATCCGGCTGATGTGCGTCTTCACGGTCGCCTCGCTGAGGAACTCGGCGGCGGCGATCTCGGAGTTGCTCAATCCGCGCGCCGCGAGGAGGAAGATCTCGCGCTCGCGCGCCGTGAGCTCGGCATAGCGCTGCGGTGCGGCCGGAGCGGCCGGCGCCTGCTGGAAGTGCTCGAACAGCTCGCGGGTGGCCGACGCGGCGATGACCGCGTTCCCGGCATGGACGGTGCGGATCGCTGCGAGGAGGAATTCCGGCTCCGCGTCCTTGAGGAGGAATCCGCTGGCACCTGCTCGGATGGCCGTCGCGGCCGCCTCATCGAGGTCGAAGGTGGTCAGCACGACGATCCGAGGACGGTCGCTCCCGCGCGCATCCGCCTCCGCCAGGATCGTCTTCGTCGCCTCGATCCCGTCCATGACCGGCATCCGGACGTCCATGAGGATGACCTGCGGACGTGTCCGTGCGGCCAGTTCGACCGCTTGACGCCCGTCGGAGGCCTCGCCGACGACGCGCAGGTCCGGCTGCGAACCGATGAGCATCCGGATCCCGCCTCGGAAGAGCGCCTGGTCGTCGACCAGCGCGATCGTGATCGCCCCCGCTGCCGTCGCGTCACTCGGATCGGTCATCTCGTCACTCCCACCGTCGCGTACGGGATCGATGCGTAGACGGTGAAGAGACCGTCCACCAGGGTCGTCCCGAACCTGCCGCCTGCCAGCGTAGCGCGCTCGTTCATCCCGGCGAGGCCGTGCCCCGTGCCGGCCTTCGGCGGTTCGAGCTTCGCCCGGTTGACGACCCAGAGCTGCAGCTCGGGTCCGGTCCAGTCGAGATGGACGTCGATCGGCCCACGATGGTCGCCGTGTCGGAGCGCGTTCGTGAGTGCCTCCTGGATGATGCGGTACACGGCGAGCTGCGAACCGGTCGCCACCGGTCGTTCCTGACCGTGGTTCTGGACCACCACGTCGAGTCCGGCTCCGCGCAACTGCTCGTAGAGCCGCTCGAGGTCGGCCAGGACCGGCTGCGGGCCTTCGGTCTGCTGGAACCGCAACTGCGCGAGGAGCACCCGGACATCGGCGAGGGCTTCTCGGGAGATGCTCGAGATCGTCCGCAAGGCCTGGTCGGCCGAATCCGGGTCCGCGGCCAGCGCATAGCGGGCCCCGTCGGCCTGGGCGATGACGACGGCGAGGGAGTGTGCGACCACGTCGTGCATGTCGCGCGCGATCCGGTTGCGCTCCTGCTCCACGGCGACGTCGCGCTCGGCCAGGAGTTGCGCCTGGCGGCTTTCGCGGGCGAGCCGCCACGTGCGCATGAGGACGCCTGCGGTCCAAGCGAGGCCGAAGAAGGCGGCGAACGCGAGGAACATGAACAGTCCGACCGTCACCTGCGCGACCGGTGTCATGTCGTTCGCCAGACCGAAGGTACTGATCTCCGCGCCGATGCCCGTGGTCCAACTCGGGACGACGATCACGTAGAACGCGATGAGCGCGGCACCGACGAACGCGGATGCGAAGGAGACCCATCGAACCACCCGGCCGCCGTAACTCGCCGCGGCGTAGAGCACGACCGGGATCGCGAAGTTCGCGGGATCCGGCGCGAGCAGGAGGATGAGCTGCAGCAGCGCAGCGGCCCAGGCCACGGACAGCGCGATCGCCGGAGCGAGCCGGCGGAGCGCCAGTGCACCGCACATGCCGAGCAGGACGATGGTGTACCCGGCCGGGCGCGTCGTGTACGCAGCGGCGGTGAGGATGAACAGCACCGACGGCAGCGCGATGTCGAGGGCCAGCTGGCCGGGCCGGAGCGTGCGGAACATCCTCCAACCGTACGACCTGACCGCTGACGGATCGGTCGTCACCCGGAAAGATCATCCTCCCGGCGTACGCCGCGGAGCGGGACGCTGCGCCCGGCCGACCCGAAGGCCGACCCGGCGCAGCGGGATCGTCAGATGGAGGCCAGTTCCCGCGCCTCGACCTGCGTGCGCACGGCCCGGTTGACCGCCGAGACCACTGCCTTGAGCGAGGCCGTCGCGATGTCGCCGTCGATGCCGACGCCCCAGAGGCGCTGGTCGTTCACCTGGAGCTCGACGTAGGCGGCCGCCTCGGCGTCGCCCCCGGCGCTCAGCGTGTGCTCGACGTAGTCGTACAGCGTGACCTCGATGCCGCGCCCGGAGAGCAGGTTGAGGAAGGCCGCGATCGGTCCGTTGCCGGTCGAGGTGCGCTCCTCGACCTGCTCGCCGTCGCGAAGGGCGACCTCGAGGACCACGGTGCCGGCGAGGTCGCTCGACGTCTTCGTGGACTGGAGTTCGAACCGACCCCACTTGGCGTCCGCGACCGCCGCCGGAAGGTACTCGTCCTGGAAGATCGACCAGATCTGGCTACTCGTCACCTCGCCGCCCTCGGCGTCGGTCTTCGCCTGGACGACGCCGGAGAACTCGATCTGCAGGCGACGCGGCAGGTCGATCGCGTGATCGGTCTTGAGCAGGTAGGCGACGCCACCCTTGCCCGACTGGGAGTTCACGCGGATCACGGCCTCGTAGCTGCGCCCCAGGTCCTGCGGATCCACCGGCAGGTACGGCACGGCCCATTCGAGGTCGGCGACGTCCTTGCCCTGCGAGACGGCGTCGACGGACATCGCCTCGAAGCCCTTCTTGATCGCGTCCTGGTGAGAACCGCTGAAGGCCGTGAAGACGAGGTCGCCCGCCCACGGGCTCCGCTCGTGCACCGGCAGCTGGTTGCAGTGCTCGGCCGTCCGCTTGACCTCGTCGATGTCGCTGAAGTCGATCTGCGGGTCGACACCCTGCGTGAACATGTTGATGCCGAGCGCGACGAGGTCGACGTTGCCGGTGCGCTCACCGTTCCCGAAGAGGCACCCTTCGATCCGGTCGGCGCCGGCCAGGTAGCCGAGCTCGGCTGCCGCGATCGCGGTCCCGCGGTCGTTGTGCGGGTGGAGGGAGATGATGATGTTCTCGCGGTTGGCGAGGTTGCGGCTCATCCACTCGATCGAGTCCGCGTAGACGTTCGGCGAGGCCATCTCGACCGTCGACGGCAGGTTGATGATGACCTTGCGGTCGGGCGTCGCCTCGAGGACCTCGACCACCTGGTTGCAGATGTCGACGGCGAACTCGAGCTCGGTACCGGTGTAGCTCTCCGGCGAGTACTCGTAGTAGATCTGCGTTCCGGGGACCGTCGACTCCATCTCGCGACACTTCCGGGCGCCGTGGAGGGCGAGGTCGATGATGCCCTGCTTGTCGCTGCGGAACACGACGTCGCGCTGCAGGACGCTCGTCGAGTTGTACAGGTGCACGATCGCCTGCTTCGCGCCGCGCAGCGACTCGTAGGTGCGTTCGATGAGGTGGTCGCGGGCCTGGGTCAGCACCTGGATGGTGACGTCCTCGGGGATCGCTCCTTCGTCGATGAGGCTGCGGACGAAATCGAAGTCGGTCTGGCTCGCGCTCGGGAACCCGACCTCGATCTCCTTGTAGCCCATCTTCACGAGCAGGTCGAACATGATGCGCTTACGTTCCGGACTCATCGGGTCGATGAGGGCCTGGTTGCCGTCGCGGAGGTCGACGGCGCACCAGCGCGGGGCCTCGGTGATCCGACGGTCCGGCCACGTGCGGTCGGGCAGCGAGACGCTGAACTGGTCCTGGTAGGCGCGGTAGCGGTGGACCGGCATGCCTGATGGGGTCTGGGTGTTCTTCATGATCCTGGGATCTCCTCGTGGGATTGGGGGTGAGCCAACGACGAACTCCGCGACGAGGGAGGCCTGGAACTAGGACTCGTCGCGGCAGCTAAGGCGGAGCAGACCGGAGAACACGTCGTCAGCATAGCACTCCCCCGCGCCGCCGGTCAGGTGACCAGCGAGGCGAGGTCTCGCACGGACACGTCCGGGAGGTAGGCGCGCCCGACCGCGATGCCGATCGCCGGGAGGGTCAGCGGGTCCGCGTAGCCGAGCACGAGCGGACGCTCCTCCGGCTGGAACTTGCCCTTGAAGGCGAGGAGCGAGCGGAACCCGTAGACGGGTTCGAGCACGTTCCCGAGGTACGTCAGGACCCGGTCGATCCCGTCCGTCTCCGGTTGCTCGGTGCTCCTCGAGCGCGCGAGCGGAGCCCCGGAGAGGCTCATCTCCTCGATGCCGTCCTCCTTGAACCGAGCGGCGGCTTCGGCGATGAGGAACTCCATGACGCCGTTCATGCCGTCCGTCCGACGGCGCATGAAGTCGAGGGTCCAACCGAACAATTGACCGTCGCGCCGCACCGGGAGCCAACTCGTGACGCCGTGCAGCCGTCCTTGCTCGTCGACCGCGAGCAGGAGCCGGACCTCCTCGTCGACGAGCTCGTCGATCCCACCGAGGGTGAACCCCATCTCGGGCAGCTTCCGCTCGGCGACCCACTCCTCGGAGATCTCGGCGATCTGCGCCGCGAGCCCGACGCCGAGCGCCCCGTAGGTGGACCAGACGGCGGTGATCCCCGCGCGGTCGGCCCGGTTGACGGAGGATCTGATGTCCTGCCAGCGCTTGCCGACCATGCTCCAGCCCTGCGGGTGCAGGACCGTCTCCTCGGCGACCTGGACGGTGCGCCAACCGATCCGGTGGAGCGCTACTGCGGTCTCCTCGTCCACGCTGTACAACGCCACCGTCAGGCCCGAGTCCTCGCAGTGCTCGATGAACCGCTCGAGGACCCCCTGTTCGTGGCGGTCCCTCCCGAAGAAGCCGCCCGTGGTGACCGCGACCCCGGCGACGATCCGGTAGGCGACGCCCGCACTGCGCTGCGGGTCGAACCAGGTGAGGTTGCCCGGCCAGGTGGCCATGTGCCCGATGGAGTCGCTACCCTCGGCCAGGAGCTCGCGCAGCCGGCGCTCGTCGGCCGGCGCGATGGCGTTCGCGACCCGGCTCAGCGGCCAGACCGCGCCGAGCAGGATGATGCTCCACCAGACGGGTCCGACGGCGTGGAACACCACGCCGGTGAGCGGGGCGACCGGCACGAAGCCCGGAAGGACGTTCCGCAGGTACGCGGCGGGGACGAAGCGCTCCGGCGCCGCACGGAGGACCTCCCACACGTCGGGCCTCGGCGAGAATCCTCCAGGCTGGAGCAGGGCGACGACCACGAAGAGCGCGGCGAGCACGACCCACGACGCGCCGACCAGGGCGAGATACCCCAAGGCGCTGCGTCGGGTGGCCCGCACGGGGAACCCACGACGGAGCACGACCAGGAGCGCCGCCACGACGAGCGGCAGCAGGATCGCCGCCCACAGCGCGATCGCGATCTCGACAGACCGCTGCTGCGCGCCGTGCCCCGTCCCGAGCAACGAGGAGGGGTGTCCCGTCGGGTGGAGTCGCACCCCCGCTCCGAGCGACAGCGCACTCAGGACGGCGAAGGACACCATGATCGCCGTGGCGAACCAGACCGCGAAGCGTCTGCCGCGGAGCAGGCCCCACGCTGCGAAGAGCAGGGCGATCATGGGGACCACCGAGAGGAGCACCGCTCCGAGGCCGTCGACGCGTACCAGCGTGAGGTCGCGCAGGCACTGTGCTGACACGCCGACCGTGCGGCATTGGCCGATGACCCGTCCGGCGTCCGGGATGTTCTGTTCGAGCAGGAGCACGAGCGGCGCGAGCGGACCGAGGTGCCGGCCGGAGAGGAAGGTGATGAGCGGTCCCACGCCCATCATCGCGACGACGGACGCCAGGAGCACCCGGGTCTCGTGGTGCGAGCTCCGCACGCGTCGCACCGACGGGCTGGCCCCGGCGAGCACGACCCCGAGCAGGACGCCGACCAGCGCTGCGAACAGTCGTGCGAGATCCTGCGGGAGTCCCGAGTACAGCAGCACGATCAGGGCACCGACGACGACGAACGCGCGGATCCGCCGACGCCAGAGCGGCCCGTGGAACGCACTCGACGCGGCAAGGGCGCCGAGCGCCCCGGCCACGGGGTCGAACGCCACGATGCGGGCGACCTCGCCGCTCCAGAACTCGCCGCCGAGCGTGCCGAGGAGTTGGAGCCCGATGGCGAGCGCGTTCCCGGCGACCGCGGTCACCAGCACCGCCAGGAGCGTCTTGGCGGCGCCGAACCGTCGCTCGGCGAGCACCAGCGCGGGGACGCCGATCAGCAGGAAGGCGAGGAGCCCGAGCACCCCGTCGGTTCCCAGGGCACCGGTCAGGAGCGCCCACCAGTGTCCGTCGACCACGACCTGCTCATACCCCACGCCGGCCGCCTCGCGGATCGCCGACCGCCAGGCGGGCGTCGCCGCCGGCGGCGTGCGCCACACGAACGCACTGACGACGAGCACCAGCGCCGTGATCCCGATACTCATCGGCACCGACCGGATCACGCCGGTCACGAGTCGGCCGAACGGCGTCGCCCTCCCCGCGCGCATCAGGCGAGCCCGAATCGTGCGGTGATGACGGGGAGCGCCCGCTCGAACACCGTGTGGACGGTATGCCAGTCGTGCGCGGTCCCGTCGGACACGAAGGTCGTCGTCCGCATGCCGGCGGCCGAGGCCATCGCGGCGACCCGCCGGACGCCGGGACCGTAGCGGCTGTCGTCGCTGCCGTAGCCGAAGACGCCGACGGTGTCCGCGTACGGGGTGTGTGCGGCGAGGATCGCGGAGGGGGCCGCAGCCTCGTACGCCGTCGCCGACCCGCTGAAGCCCTGTGCGATCGTCGTCGGTCCGATGGACGGGACGACCTCCCCCGAGATGTCGAGGATGCCGCCGTAGCGTCCAGGGTGCGCGGCACCGAGCTGGATGGAACAGGTCCCTCCCTGCGAGAACCCGGCGATGAACCAGTCCGTCCGCGATGCGGACACCGGGAGGTGCGCCGAGATCCACGCGGGCACGTCGACCGTGAGGTACGTCGCCGAGTTGCCGAGCGGCCCGTCGACACACATCGGGTTGCGGTCAGGAGCGCCGAGCTGGTCAGGCACGACCACGATCGGTGCGAGACCCGCATGCGAGGCGGCGAAGCGGTCGAGGATCCCGGCGATCCCAGCCGACGCGAACAGGTCGGCAGGCTCTCCCGGCTGACCGCTGAACGCCTCGATGACCGGCAGTGCCGGCGGGTGGGCGGTCAGGGCGGCCGGTGGCAGATAGACGAGCGCGTCCCGGTGGGCGAACCCCGAGGTCGTGGCCGGGATGTCGACATGTTCGACCCGGCCTTCGCTCGACAGGTCGGCGGGTCGCTGCCACGTCGTGGTCGTCCCCCGGGCGGCCGGCAGGGCCGAGAACGACTGGTACGGGCTGATCCCCAGCGCCGCCCGCACCGTCGCGAACTCACCGAAGTCCTGGTTCACGCCGACCGCCCCGATGAGCAGGAAGGCGGGGATGGCGAGGCTCGCCACGACGACCCGCCACGCGCGGGTCCGCACGATCGCCGCGATCGCGAGGGCGGCACCGGCGAACCCGACCGCCGCCCACGCACGGGTGACCGGCGTCAGTTCGATCCCGAAGACGTCGAACACGTCACCGAGCAACCAGGCAGTGGCATAGGCGAGGAGCGCTCCACCGCTCGCCACGAGCAGCATCGTCAGCCAGCCGCGAACCGTTCGGCGCCCGGTCAACAGGACGATCGCCAGGAGAACGGCGGCACCGCCGACCCAGACGAGGAGCTCCGGACGATCCAGCCTGATGGCCAGCAACCAGTCGAACACTCGGACTCCTTCTCGCGACCCCGAGGACCAGTATGTCCGCGGGCCCGCGAGCCTGTCGGCCAGACGACTGGTTCCACAGCGGGCCCAAAGCAGACACGCAAGTCACGTTCAGGTAACGGAGAACTCCCGCGCAGACCCGCGCGGGCGCACGGCGCCGACGGTCGACCGGATCCCGGTCAGAACCCCAGGCGACCGAGCAGTTTCGGGTCGCGCTGCCAGTCCTTCGCGACTTTGACGCGGATGGAGAGGAAGACCCGAGATCCGACGAGCGGCTCGATCCCGGCGCGGGCCCGGGCACCGACCTCTCGGAGCCTGGAACCGCCCTTCCCGATGATGATCGCCTTCTGGCTGTCGCGCTCCACGAACACGTTCGCGTAGATGTCGAGCAGGTCGGTCCCCTCGCGCGGGATCATGTCGTCGATGGTCACCGCGAGCGAGTGGGGCAGCTCGTCTTGGACGCCCTCGAGCGCGGCCTCGCGGATGAGCTCGGACACGCGGTCGATGACCGTCTCGTCGGTGGTGGCCTCGGTCGGGTAGAGGCGTTCCGACAGCGGCATGAGCTTCGTGACCTCGGTGACGAGGATGTCGAGCTGGTCGTCGGTCACCGCTGACAGCGGGATGACCGCGTCCCAGTCTCGGAGTTCCGAGATCGCGAGCAACTGCTCCGCGATCGTCGTCCGGCTGGCGGTGTCGGTCTTCGTGACGATCGCCACCTTCTTCGCGCGCGGGAAGCCGTCGAGCGACTCGTTGATGAAGCGGTCGCCCGGGCCGAGCTTCTCGTTGGCTGGGATGCAGAACCCGATGACGTCGACGTCGGAGAGCGTGGACTGCACGAGGTCGTTCAGCCGCTGGCCGAGCAGCGTGCGCGGGCGGTGGATGCCGGGGGTGTCGACGACGATGAGCTGGCCGTGGTCGCGGTGAACGACCCCGCGGATCGCGCGACGCGTGGTCTGCGGCTTCGAACTCGTGATCGCGACCTTCTCACCGACGAGGGCGTTGGTCAGCGTGGACTTGCCGACGTTCGGACGCCCGACGAAGGACACGAACCCCGCTCGGAAGTCGGACGGAGGGGTGGTGTCGTTCATGGGTGCTCCCGATGGTCGGTGGACGCCTGCTGGGCGTCCTGCAGCTGGTCGTCGCGCTGGGCGATGACGGTGAGGATGCGTCCCCGCCGCCCCTCGACCCGCTCGGCGGTGAGTTCGAGACCGTTGGTCGACACCGTCGATCCGACCACGGGCAACCTCCCGAGGGCCTTCGCGAGGAGCCCGCCGACGGAGTCGACGTCGTCGTCGTCGAGTTCGAGGCCGAACAACTCCCCCAGCTCGTCGACCGGCAGGCGGGCGTCGACCCGGAACCGTCCGTCGTGCAGATCGGTGATCTCGGGGGTGTCGGTGTCGTACTCGTCGGAGATGTCGCCGACGAGTTCCTCGATGAGGTCCTCGAGGGTGACGAGACCGGAGATGCCGCCGTACTCGTCGACGACCATCGCGATGTGGTTGGACTCCTTCTGCATCTGCTGCAGGAGCGAATCGGCCTTCTTGGACTCGGGTACGAAGCTCGCCGGCCGCAGGAGCGGCTCGATCGAACCCACCTCGGTGACGCCGTCGCCACCGAACATCGCGCGCACCAGGTCCTTCAGGTACAGGATGCCGACCAGATCGTCGATGTCGCCGTCACTGACGGGCGCCCGCGAGATCCCCGTCTCCAGGAACACCTCGAGCGCCTCGCGCACGCTGAGATCGCGCTGCAGACTCACGAGGTCGGTGCGCGGGATCATCACCTCGCGGACGAGCGTCTCATTGAACTCGAAGATCGAGTGGATGAGCTCGCGGTCGTCCTCCTCGAGGACCGAGTGCGCGGCGGCCTCGTCGACCATGCTCAGCAACTGCTCCTCCGAGGTGAAGGAGACCGAACGGGGCAACCCCGGGGTCACCCGGTTGCCCAGGGAGACGAGGACGTTCGCGACCGGGCCGAGGACCACGCGTGCGGCACGGATGGCGGGGGCACTGAAACGCAGCACTCCGCTCGCGTGGGTCCGGCCGACGCCTCGGGGGCTCGCACCGACGAGCACGAAGGAGGTGCCGGTCATGATGACGACCGCGAGGACGAGGACGAGCCACAACTCGTCGATCGACGAGGCCAGTGCGAGCGTGACGAGGACGGCGGCCGTGGTCTCGGCCAGGATCCGGATGAAGTTGATCGCGTTGACGTGCGCACCCGGATCGGCCGCGATGGCGCGGAGCGCGGATCCCGAGCGGGCGCCCTCTGCGAGGTCGAGGATGTCCGCACCCGACTGGACGCCGATCGCGGCGTCGGCTGCGGCCATGAGACCCGCGAACGCGACGAGCAGGAACGCGACGATGACGAAGACGGCGACGAGGGACATCAGCTGCTGCGTCGTCTCTCCTGGAGCGCGAAGGCGAGGAGGATGTCCCGCTGGATGCCGAACATCTCCTTCTCCTCGTCGGGCTCCGCGTGGTCGTACCCGAGCAGGTGGAGCACACCGTGGCAGGTGAGGAGCTGGAGTTCGTCCATCGTCGAGTGCTTCGCGGCGGCCGCCTGCGTCTCGGCGACCTGCGGGCAGAGCACGATGTCGCCGAGCAGCCCGGGCGGCGTCGGGTTCTCCTCGGTGCCGGGACGGAGCTCGTCCATCGGGAAGCTCAGGACGTCGGTCGGTCCCGGCTCGTCCATCCACTGGACGTGCAACTGCTCCATGGCGCCCTCGTCGACCAGGACGATGGCGAGCTCGGCATCGGGGCTCACATGCATCGCGTCGAGCGCGAACGACGCCAGGGCGAGGATGCGCGATTCGTCGACGGCGACGCCGGACTCGTTGTTGATCTCGATGGTCATGAGCGTCCTCGCTTCGGCTGGTGGTCTCTGGCGGCGCCGCGACGCTCGGCGCGGTTGGCGAACTCGGCGGCCTGCTCGCGCTCGAACCGCTGCGCCTGTCGGACGGCGTCGTACTCGCCGTAGGCGTCGACGATCCGACCGACGAGGGTGTGGCGGACGACGTCCTCGCTCGTGAGCTGGGCGAAGTGGATGTCGTCGACGTCCTTCAGCACGCGGGTCACGAGTCGCAGACCGGACGCGCCGGTCGGCAGGTCGATCTGCGTGACGTCGCCGGTCACGACGATCTTGGACCCGAACCCGAGCCGGGTGAGGAACATCTTCATCTGCTCCGGCGTGGTGTTCTGCGCCTCGTCGAGGACGATGAACGAGTCGTTGAGGGTCCGGCCGCGCATGTAGGCGAGCGGTGCGACCTCGATCGTGCCGGCCGCGAGGAGCTTCGGGACGATCTCCGGGTCCATCATCTCGTTGAGCGCGTCGTAGAGCGGACGCAGGTACGGGTCGATCTTGTCCGTCAGGGTGCCCGGGAGGTACCCGAGTCGCTCGCCGGCCTCGACGGCCGGGCGCGTCAGGATGATCCGGTTGACCTCCTTGCGCTGCAGCGCCTGCACCGCCTTCGCCATCGCGAGATACGTCTTGCCGGTACCGGCCGGGCCGATGCCGAACACGATCGTGTTCTCGTCGATCGCGTCGACGTACGCCCGCTGCCCGACGGTCTTCGCCTTGATCGTCTTGCCACGCGAGGTGAGGATGACCTGCCCGAGCACCTCCGACGGGGAGGCCGAGCCGTCCTGCCCGAGCATGCGGGCGGAGGTGCTGACCTCCGCCGGCCCCGGGTCGTGTCCTTCTCGGACCATGGTGATGAGTTCCTCTACGAGTCGTCTGGCGGCGTCGGCCTGCGGCGCCGGGCCGGTGATGGTGATCTCATTGCCGCGCACGTGCACCGAGACACCGGGGTGTTCGCGCTCGACGGTCGTCAGGAGTCGGTCCTGTGGGCCGAGGAGACGGACCATGGCGAGCCCGTCCACCAGGAGGACGTGCTCGACCTCCTCCGGCCGAGCGGCGGTGGGGTGGTCTGGGTTCGAGGACTCAGGCTCCGCCAAGGGTGCCCTCCTGCAGGGAACCGCCGAGGACATGCGCGTGCACGTGGAAGACCGTCTGCCCGGCGGACTCGCCGGTGTTGAAGACGAGTCGGAACTCGCCACCGGTGTGCTCCTTCGCGAGCGACGACGCCACCTCGACCATCTCAGCGAGCAAGGAGGGGTCTCCAGCGGCCAACTCCACGACGTCGCGGTACTCGGCGGTCTTCGGGACGACGAGGAGGTGCACGGGCGCCTGCGGTGCGATGTCGGCGAACGCGATCACCCGATCGGTCTCGGCGAGGAGGGTCGTCGGGATCTCCCCCGACACGATGCGGCTGAATACCGACGGTGCTTCACTCATGTCCACCAGTCTAAGGTTCGTGGCGGCCTCGTGCGCGGGCTGTTGGATCGTCACCACCGACCGAGCAGCACGTTGAGCGCGGCGATCGCCGCAGGCCCTGCCGTCGAGGTGCGCAGGACGCCCGAGCCGATCCGGACCTCGATCGCGCCGGCCGCTTCGAGCCGCTCCCGCTCCGTCGGGGAGATGCCGCCCTCCGGACCGACGACGAGGACGAGCTCCTCGGCGAGCAGTGCCGACGGGTCGAGCTCCGACAGCGCGAGTGCCGCGCTGGGTTCGAGGACGAGGACGGTCCGGCCGGCGACGATCGCCGCGAGTCCACGGGTGTCGACGACCTCGGCCACCTCGGGTACCCGGGCGCGGATCGACTGCTTCGACGCCTCGCGCACGATGAGCTGCCAGCGCGCACGGCCCTTGACCGCTTTGTCGCCCTGCCACCTGGATATGCTGCGCTCGGCACCCCACGGGACGATGCGGTCGACACCCAGCTCGGTCGCCGCCTGGATGGCGAGTTCGTCGCGATCGCCCTTGGCCAGCGCCTGCACGAGGACGAGCCCGGGACGGTTCTCCGGATGCACCACGACCGATTCGACGCGGATCTCCAACTCGCCCGGCTCGCTGCGCACGACCGGTCCGGTCGCGATCAGGCCACGACCGTTGCCGATCGACGTCGTCTCGCCGACCCGCAGCCGACTCACGGCGACGGCGTGCTTCGCCTCGGGCCCACGGAGGGTCACCGAGTCGCCGACACCGGTCGATTCGAGGTCCTCGCGGAGGTACAGCGAACTCATCTCAACCGACGCCGTGGAAGCGGTCGCGGATCTTCGCGAACAGGCCCTGCTGGAACTGCGCGAGCGCCGGAGCACCCTGGCGTCGTCCCGAGGCGAAGCTCTTGATCAGCTCGCGTTCGCGGTGGTCGAGCTTCGTCGGGGTGACGACCTGGACGCCGATCTTGAGGTCACCCCGGCTGTTCCCGCGGAGGCGCGTGACGCCGCGGTCCTTGACCGTGATGACCTCCGAGCTCTGCACGCCCGGTCGCAGCTCGACCTCGACGTCGCCGTCGAGCGCGTGGACCGTGACCTGGCGGCCGAGGATGGCGTCGGTCATCGGGACTTCGAGCGTGCACAACAGGTCGTCGCCGTCGCGGCTGAAGACGTCGTGGTGCTTGACCTTCATCTCGAGGTAGAGGTCGCCGTTCGGGCCGCCGGCCGGGCCGACCTCGCCGCTCCCCGGCATCTGCAGACGCAGACCGGTGTCGACACCGGCCGGGATGTCGACCGAGACGGTGCGGCGGGCACGGAGCCGGCCCTGACCCTGGCAGGTGACGCACGGGGTCGCGATGATCGTGCCGTAGCCGCGGCAGGTGCCGCAGGGCGCCGAGGTCATGACGTTGCCGAGCAGCGAGCGGACGGCCCGCTGGATGGAGCCGGTGCCGTGACAGATGTCGCAGGTCACCGGTGAGGTGCCGGGCTGGCAGCAGGAGCCGTTGCAGGTGCTGCAGAGCACGGCGGTGTCGACCTCGAGGTCGCGGTGGGTGCCGAAGATGACCTCGTCGAGGTCGAGTTCGACGCGCAACAGGGCGTCCTCGCCGCGTGCGCGGCGGGACTTGGGTCCGCGCTGCTGGCCACCCCCGCCGAAGAAGGTGTCGAAGATGTCGCCGAAGCCGCCGAACCCGGCGTCACCTCCGCCGAACCCACCCGCCTGCGGACCGAGGTCGTACTGCTGGCGCTGCTTGGGGTCGCTCAGCACGTCGTAGGCGTGGGTGACCTCTTTGAACCGCTCCGAGGCGTCGGAACCCGGGTTCACATCGGGGTGCAGTTCGCGAGCGAGGCGGCGGTACGCCTTCTTGATCTCTTCGGGCGTCGCCTCCTTGGCGACACCGAGTGCTGCGTAGTGGTCGGGGTAGTCAGCCACTGAGGGCCTTTCGTTCGAGGTGCGGAAGGTGTTGGGGGACGCGACGAGGATGCGTCACTCGGCGTCGAGGATGCGCGAGAGGTACCTGGCGACGGCGCGGACCGCAGCCATGTTGCTCGCGTAGTCCATTCTCGTGGGGCCGAGGACGCCGAGCCGGGCGATTTCGCCACCAGAGGAACGGTAGTTCCCGGCGAGGACGCTCGTGGTCTCGAGGCCGAACGACGCGTTCTCCCGCCCGATGCTGGCGACCACGCCGTCGCGCTCGGACTCCATCTCACCGAAGAGCCGGAGCAGCACGACCTGCTGCTCGATGGCGTCCAGGACCGGATAGATGCTGCCGGGGAAGTCGTCTTCGGTGCGGGCGAGGTTGGCGGCGCCGGCCATGACGAGGCGGTCCTGGCGCTGCGCCGAGAGCTGTTCGCGCACCGCGTCGACGATGCGGACGGCCGCCGCGCGGTCGAGATCGGCGATGTCGGCGGGGACGTCGCCGATCGCGTCGTGGGCGTCGAGGAGTGGACGGCCCGCGACCGCCTCGTTGCACAGCGAGCGGAGACGCGAGATGAGGTCGTCGTCGACCGGGCTCTCCGTCTCGATGAGCCGCTGCTCGACGCGGCCGTTGTCGAGGATGATGACCGCGAGCACACGGTTCGGGGTGACGCTCACCAATTCGAGATGCCGGACACGTGCCCGGGAGAACATCGGGTACTGCACGAGCGCGACCTGGTTCGTCAGCTGTGAGAGCAGCCGCACCGTGCGGTGCAGGACCTCGTCGAGGTCGCCGGACGCACCGAGGAAGGTCTCGATCGCCGTCCGTTGGGCGTTGTTCAGCGGGCGGCGGTCGGCCAGGTGGTCGACGAACATCCGGTAGCCCTTGTCGGTCGGCACCCGGCCGGAGGAGGTGTGGGGGGCGGCGATGAGCTCTTCGTCCTCGAGCTGCGCCATGTCGTTGCGGATGGTGGCTGCGGAGACCCCGAAGGAGTGGCGGTCGACGATCGTCTTGGACCCGACGGGCTCTCGCGAGGCGACGTAGTCCTGCACGATGACGCGGAGCACTTCGAGACCGCGATCCGACACCATCTCGATCTCCTCCCGTCATCCACCTCGGAGCGCCGACCATCAGCACTCGAAGACCCTGACTGCCAATCATATCGTGGCCTCCGCGCAGCCGTCCCTTGCGCGGCCCCGTGCCCCAGGAATACCGTTGGCCGCAGGCGTGGGTCCCTGATGAGCGACACCTGGTGCGATACGCTCAGCTGGACCAATTGAATATCACTCTCCGTGAAAGGTGCGAAGATGTCCGATCCGAACGCTCAGCCGCCCGTCGACCCAGCGAAGGGCGGGTCGGTTCCGCCTGCAGGAGACGGCGCGACGCCCCCTCCCGCAGCTCCGCAGCAGCCGCCCGCAGGCGC